>DATHWJ010000289.1:0-3461 GCA_035460745.1 Ideonella sp.
CCCCCGGCTGCGGCGCCGGTTGCACCGCCTCTCGCCGCAGCACCCGCCACGCCAACCGCCGCCTGGCCGCCGGTCGCACCCGCACCGGTCGCCGCCGCGGTGCCGGCACCGCGCCCTCCAGTCATGCCCGCCCCGCCGCCCGCCGCCGCAACGGCCCCGGCCGCCACCGCCGCCCCCACGGCCGACACCCAGGCCCTGCTCGACGCCTTCCGCGCCGGCCTCGCGACCCCCACGGTGCAGATCCCGGCGCTGACCCCCGAGCTGATGCACCTGGTCGGCCAGTTGCTGCACGAGGCCGCGGCCGGCACGGTCGACCTGCTGGTGGCCCGCGCGGCGCTGAAGCGCGAGGTGCGCGCCGAGTCCACGATGATCGTCGCGCGCGAGAACAACCCGCTGAAGTTCTCCCCCAGCGCCGAGGCCGCGCTCGGCCACCTGCTCGCACCGCCCACTCGCGGCTTCATGGCCGCCGCGCCAGCGATGCGCGACGCCTACGACGACCTGCGCGCCCACCAGTTCGGCTTCATCGCCGGCATGCGCGCCGCGCTGGAAGGCGTGCTCGGCCGCTTCGACCCGGCCGAGCTGGAAGGCCGCCTGACCCAGGGCTCGGTGCTGCAATCGCTGCTGCCGGGCAGCCGCAAGGCGCGCATGTGGGAGGTCTTCGTCGAGCTCTACGCCAAGCTGCGCAGCGAGGCCTCGGACGACTTCCACACGCTGTTCGGCAAGGCCTTCCTGAAAGCCTACGAAGAGCACATCGATCAGTTGAAGGGAGACCGGCCGTGAGCGCCGGCCCGCCCTTCGCCGACTCCATGCCCGGCCACGGCGGGCTGCCCGCGATCGAGCTGGCGATCCTGTCGCAGCGCGGTGGGCGCAGCTACAACGAAGACGCCTGCGGCCACTGGCACTCGGAGCAGCACCTGTGCTGCGTGGTGGCCGATGGCGCCGGCGGGCATGGCGGCGGCGACATCGCCTCCAAGCTGGCGGTGCGCCACATCATCGAGCAGTTCGCCGCGGCGCCGCTGGCGCAGCCGGCCGAGGTGCAGGAGCTGCTGTTCGACACCAACACCACGGTGATCGCGCACCGCGCGGACGGGCCGGCGCAGCGCAACATGCACACCACCGTGGTGGCGCTGTTCATCGACTTCGAGCTCGGCCAGGCGCTCTGGGGCCATGCCGGCGACTCGCGGCTCTATGTCTTCCGCGCCGGCCAGATGCTGGCCCACACGCGCGACCACAGCCTGGTCCAGAGCCTGGTCGAGGCCGGCCTGCTGAGCCCGGAGCAGATGCGCACCCACCCGCGCCGCAGCGAGCTGCAATCGGCCCTGGGCACCGACCCCGCCGACCTGCGGCTGACCACCGCGACGCGGCCCTGGACCCTGCATGCCGGTGATGTCTTCCTGCTCTGCACCGACGGGCTGTGGGAGTATGTGGACGAGGCCGCGATGAGCGCCAGCCTGGCCCGCGCGACCGACCCCAGCCAGTGGCTCGCGGCGCTGGAGCAGCTGGTGCTGCGCCACGCGGCCGAGGCCAACAAGCCCGGCCACGACAACTTCAGCGCGGTGGCCGTGTGGATAGGCCATCCCTCATGAGCGCGCAAGCGACAGGAGACCGGCATGCCTGAACAAACCTGCACCGGCGGCATGATGACCTGCAGCTTCGGCACCGGCCCATCGACCTTCGTCGCGACACCGCGCCCGGTGCTCACCAGCATGATGGCGGCCGGCGTGATCACCGACAACAAGCCCATCGCCAACATCCCGCCCTTCATCATGTGCACCTCGCTGGCCAACCCCACGGTGGCCGCCGCCACCGCGGCAGCGTTCGGTGTGCTGACACCCATGCCTTGCGTGCCCAACACCGCCGCCGCGCCCTGGGCGCCGGGCGTGCCGACCATCCTGATCGACCAGATCCCGGCCCTGGACAACACCTGCAAGCTGGCCTGCCTGTGGGGCGGCGTGATCGGCTTCACGATGGCCGGGCAGACGACACACCAGATCCCATGACCCGACCGAACCATCAATCTCCCCATCCATGACCTGGCACAACAAAGTCATCTGGGCGGAGGGCATGTTCCTCCAGCCCCAACACTTCCAGCAGCACGACCGCTTCCTGGCGCTGCAGGCGCATGGCCGCTTCAACGCGACGGCGGGTTACGGCTGGGGCTACGTGTCGCTGGCCCTGGACACCGCCGCGCTGGCGCTGGGCAAGATCGCGGTCTCGGCCGCGCACGGCGTGCTGCCCGACGGCCTGGTCTTCGACATCCCCGGCCAGGACGCCGCACCGGCCGCCTTCGACGTGCCGGCCGACGTGCGCGACGAGCTGGTGGTGCTGGCCGCGGTGCTGCAGCGCCCCGGCGTGGCGGAGAGCGACGCCGAGAGCGACACCGGCTCGATGCCGCCGCGCTTTCGCGCCGCCGAGGTCGAGGTCGGCGATACCAACGTGACGGGCGAGCGCAGCGCGCCGGTGCAGATTGGCCGGCTCAACCTGCGCGTGATGCTGGCGCGCGATGCCACCGAGGGCTACGCGACGCTGGGCCTGTGCCGCGTGATCGAGCGCCGCGCCGACAACAAGCTGGTGCTGGACACCGCCTACGTGCCGCCGACGCTCAGCGTGGGCGGCAACGAGATCCTGGCCTCTTACGTGCGCGAGCTGCACGGCCTGCTGCACCAGCGCGGCGAGGCGCTGGGCGCGCGGCTGGCACAGCCGGGCCGTGCGGGGGTCGGCGAGATCGCCGACTTCCTGCTGCTGGAGGCCGTCAACCGCCACGAACCGGTCTTCGCGCAGCTGCGCCAGACCTCGCTGCTGCACCCCAAGGACTTCTATTTCATCGGCGTCTCGCTGGCCGGCGACCTCTCCACCTTTCGCGACCGGCGCCGCCCCGCGCAGTTGCCGGCCTACCACCACGACGAGCCGGCCCGCTGCTTCCGCCCGCTGATGGACGACCTGCGGCTGTCGCTGTCGATGGTGATGGAGCAGACCGCGATCCCCATCGAGCTGCAGGACCGGCGCGGCGTGCGGGTCGCCATCATCCCCGACGTGGAGCTGCAGCGCACCGCGCAGTTCGTGCTGGCCGTCGTCGCGCAGATGCCGGGCGAGGCCCTGCGCGCGCGCTTCCCCACCCAGGTCAAGATCGGCACGGTCGAGCGCATCCGCGACCTGGTGAACCTGCAGCTGCCCGGCGTCACGCTGCGGCCGCTGCCGGTGGCGCCGCGCCAGATCCCCTACCACGCCGGCTTCCACTACTTCGAGCTCGAGACCCGCAACAACGAGATGTGGAAGCAGCTCGAGACCTCGGGTGGCATGGCGCTGCACATCGCCGGCGACTTCCCCGGGCTGGAGCTGGAGTTCTGGGCCGTGAGGGGCTGAGCTTTTTTGTGGCGTCAACGTTTTTGCCATCGGCAAGGTAAGTGATGAGCGACCCCAACGACCCGAACGACCCGTTCTCGGCCTTCAACTCCGACCGC
>DATHWJ010000290.1:0-2007 GCA_035460745.1 Ideonella sp.
GGCGGCGGCTTGCCCTACCAGGTCTACCTGATGCTGCCCTACCTGCTCTCCATCCTGGCACTGGTCGTGATGGCGCGCCGCGCCGCGTATCCTCAGGCCCTGATGAAGCCGTACCGCAAAGGGGAACGTTGATGCTCGACCTGGTGCTGCGCCACTGCAGCCTGCCCGACGGCCGCAGCGGCCAGGACATCGCCATCGAAGCCGGCCGCATCGCCGCGGTGCAGCCGGCCTTCCCCGGCCAGGGCGCCGAGGAGATAGACGCCGCCGGCCAGCTCGTCACGCCCCCCTTCGTCGACGCCCACTTCCACATGGACTCGACGCTCAGCTACGGCCTGCCGCGCATCAACCAGAGCGGCACGCTGCTCGAGGGCATCGCGCTGTGGGGCGAGCTGAAGCCGACACTGGTGCAGGATGCCATCGTCGAGCGGGCGCTGGCCTATTGCGACTGGGCGGTGGCGAAAGGCCTGCTGGCGATCCGCAGCCATGTCGACATCTGCGACCCGCGGCTGCTCGCCACCGAGGCGCTGCTGCAGGTGCGCGAGCAGGTCAGGCCCTACCTCGACCTGCAGCTCGTCGCCTTCCCGCAGGACGGCGTGCTGCGCGCGCCCGGTGCCAAGGAGAACCTGGTCCGCGCCCTGGACATGGGCGTGGACGTGGTCGGCGGCATCCCGCACTTCGAGCGCACGATGGCAGACGGCGCCGAGAGCGTGCGCTGGCTCTGCGAGCTCGCGGCCGAGCGTGGCCTGCGCGTGGACATGCACTGCGACGAGAGCGACGACCCGCTGAGCCGCCACATCGAGACCCTCGCCTTCCACAGCCAGCGCCTGGGCCTGCACGGCCGCGTGACCGGCTCGCACCTGACCTCCATGCACAGCATGGACAACTACTACGTCTCCAAGCTGCTGCCGCTGATGCGCGAGGCCGGCGTCGCGGCCATCGCCAACCCGCTGATCAACATCACGCTGCAGGGCCGCCACGACAGCTACCCCAAGCGCCGCGGCATGACCCGCGTGCCCGAGCTACTGGCGGCGGGCGTGGAGGTGGCCTTCGGGCATGACTGCGTGATGGACCCGTGGTACGGCCTGGGCAGCGCCGACATGCTGGAGGTGGCGCACATGGGGCTGCACGTGGCGCAGATGACCGGGCAGGCGGCGATGCGGCAGTGCTTCGAGGCCATCACCACGGCGCCCGCGCGCATGCTCGGGCTGCAGGGCTACGGCCTGGCCGTGGGCGACCAGGCCGACCTGGTGCTGCTGCAGGCACGCGACCCGGTGGAGGCGATACGCCTGCGCGCCACGCGCCTGCTGGTGCTGCGCGCCGGCCGGGTGATCGCCCGCACGCCGCCCGCCACCGCCAGCCTGGCGCTGCCCGGCCGGCCGGCGAGCGTCTCGTTCATGCGCTGATGCCCGGGAGCCCGCAGATGAACCGGCGCCCCTTCGTCCGCTGGGGCCTGCGTGCCCTCGCCGTGCTGCTCGCGCTGCTGGTGCTGGCGGCCGGGGGGGCGTGGTGGGCGGCGCGCGCCAGCCTGCCGCAGCTCGACGGCGAGATCCGGCTCGCGGGCCTCAGCGCGCCGCTCACCATCCACCGCGACGCGCTGGGCACGGCGGTGCTGCAGGGCGCCGACAGAGTGGACCTCGCGCGAGGCCTGGGCTTCGTGCATGCGCAGGAGCGCTTCTTCGAGATGGACCTGACGCGCCGCTCGGCCGCCGGCGAGCTCTCGGCGCTGTTCGGCCCGCTGGCGCTGGAGCGCGACAAGGCGCGCCGGCTGCACCGCATGCGCGCGCGCTTGGCCGAGCGCTTCGCCAGCCTGAGCGAGCCCGAGCGTGCGCTGCTGACGGCCTACACCGCGGGTGTCAACGCCGGCCTGGCGCAGTTCCCGGTGCGCCCCTGGCAATACCTGCTGCTGCGCGCCGAGCCGCGGGCCTGGCGCGAGGTGGACTCGCTGCTGGTGATCGCGGAGATGTTCTTCACGCTGCAGGCCAGCAGCTACGAGGCAGGCTTCGAGCG
>DATHWJ010000291.1:0-4662 GCA_035460745.1 Ideonella sp.
AGGTTGGCCAGTTCGACGGCGGATTTGACGTTCATCTTCTCGAAGACCCGCGCCCTGTGCACCTCCACCGTGCGCACGCTGATGTCCAGCGCGTCGGCGATCAGCTTGTTGGGCCGGCCCTCGACGACCAGCTGCATCACCTCGCGTTCGCGCTCGGTGAGCTCGCCCAGCGAGCGCTGGACCTGGCGCGCGTCGTGGCGGCGCTGCAGCGTCTCTTCGCTGCGCAGCAGGGCCTGCTCGATGCGGTCGACCAGCGCGTTGTCGGAGAAGGGCTTTTCGACGAAGTCGAAGGCGCCGCGCTTGACGGCGGCCACCGCGGTGGGCACGTCGCCGTGGCCGGTCAGGAAGATCACCGGCAAGGCCTCGACCAGCTTGCGTTCGATCAGCCGGTCGAACAGCTGCAGCCCGCTCATGCCGGGCATGCGCACGTCCAGCAGCAGGCAGGAGGGCGAGCCGGGCCAGTCCGACTGGCCGGGCTGCAGGCGCTGCTCCAGCAGCCCCTCGAAAGCCTCGCCGCTGGCAAAGCCCTCGGACAACAGGCGGCGCGAGCGCAGCAGCCAGCCCAGCGCGTCGCGCACGACGTCTTCGTCGTCCACGAGGTAGACCATGGGCAGACCGAACCGGGGGGAGCTGAAGGTCATGGGGCGGGCGCAGCGGCGCTGCGGCGGGAGCTGTCGGGTGCCGGAAGGGTAAACCGGAACTCGGTGCCTGCGCCAGCGCGTTCACCAGAGGCTTCGCCGGCGGGCGTCGCGTCGTCCGCCATGCCGCCGCCGTGCGGTTCGGGCGTGCCGAAGTCCAGCACGCCGCCGTGCTGCTCGATCACCGTGCGGCAGAGCGACAGGCCCAGCCCCATGCCTTCTTCGCGGGTGGTGAAAAACGGCGTGAAGAGCCGCTCGGCCACCTCCGGCGAAATGCCCGGCCCGGCGTCGGCCACCGAAAACCGCACCCAGCGCGGGTGCGACTGCACCACCCGCAGCTTCAGCACCCGCTCGGCCAGCGGCGTCGCCGCCTCCATCGCCTGGATGCCGTTGCGCGTCAGGTTCAGCAGCACCTGCTCGACCATCGTGCGGTCGGCCTGCACGCTGGGCACCGGGCGGGCGATGTCGAGCTCGATGCGCGCGCCGCTCTTGCGCGCCTGCAGCCGCACCAGCGGCAGCACCGCCTCGATCAGCTGGTCGGCCCCTATCACCTCGCGCGCCTGCTCGCGCCGCCGCACGAAGCCGTGCACGCTCTTGATCACGCGGCCCGCGCGCTCGGCCTGCTCCGCGATGCGCTCCAGCGCCTGGCGCATCATGCCGGGCGTGTCGGGCAGGGGCTGCGGGTCGTCCATCAGGTTGAGCGAGCCGGTGGCGTAGCTGGCGATGGCCGCCAGCGGCTGGTTCAGCTCGTGGCTCAGCAGCGAGGCCATCTCGCCGACCGTGGCCAGCCGGGCCGTGGCCTGCAGCCGCTCCTGCTGCTGGCGCGAGAGCTCCTCCATGCGGCGCTCGGCGCTGACATCCAGGATGGTGCTCATCCAGCCGGCATGGTGGCCGACGCGGTCGAGCAGCGGCGCCTCGTAGATCATCACCGGGAAGCGCTCGCCGTTCTTGCGGATGAACAGGGTCTCGACCCCTTGGCGGTGCGGCGTGAGGTCGTCGAGCGTGAGCTTGAGCCGCACGGCCTGGCGCTGGCGGTACTCCTCCATGCGCTCCGGCGGCCAGTAGGGCGGCGGCAGCTGCTCCAGCAGCTCGGCCGCGTCATAGCCCACCATCTTGCAGAAGGCCGGGTTGACGTAGGTGATGCGGCCATGCACGTCGCGCGCGCGCAACCCGGTGACCAGCGAGTCCTCCATCGCGCGGCGGAAGGCCAGCGCCTCGGCCAGCGCGGTCTCGGCGCTGGCGCGGCGGCGCACGTCGCGCGCCAGCACCACCACCAGCGCGAACAGCGCCAGCGACAGGCCCAGCACCAGCGCGATGGCGAGGTTGGGGATCAGCCCGGGCCGGCCCTGCACCGCGTCGGCGCGCAGCTGCAGCGAGTAGCCGGGCAGATCGACCAGCCGGTTGGCGTGGTAGACCCCGGCACCGCGCAAGGTGCCGGCGCGCACCAGCCGGGTGCCGTCGGCCTCGACCAGCGAGACCTCGTGGTCGCGCAGGCCGGCGCTGTTGGCCGCGTCGTCGAGCAGCTGGCCCAGGCCCAGCGTGGCGACCATGTAGCCGGCCGGCCGGCCGCCGGAGGCCAGCGCGATGCACAGGTCCACCACCTCCAGCCCCAGGCCGCTGGGCTGCGGCACGAAGTAGGAGCGCGAGAACGACGGTGCCGACGAGCGGCGCGCGCTGGCGCAGGCGGCCTGCATCTCGATCTCCAGGTCGATGCGCGCGATGGTGCGGAACACCGGGCCGCGGAACGGGCCGTCCACTTCGTCCAGCAGCTTCAGCCCGAGGTCGCGCCGCTCCACCCGCAGCACCTCGCGGCGCTGGCGCAGCATGTCCTGCGCGTCGAAGTGCCACTGCGCCAGCGGCGGGTCGTTCCAGGTCAGCGACTGCATGCTCTGCGTGCTGCGCTGGACCACGCGGCGCATCTCGGCCGCACCGGCCGCCGCAGCGGCGTCGGCTTGGTCCTGCGCCCGCGAGCCTTCGTAGTTCAGCGTCAGCAGCACCAGCAGCGACTGCGCCACCAGCAGCAGCCCCACCAGCATGCCCCACAGCAGCCAGCGCGCGGGGCGGCGCGGGCGGGCACTTTCGTTGGGCAGGGACGGGGGCGACGGTGTCATGGCAAAGGGAGTTCGGGCCAAGTATCGAGGCGCCCGGGGCTGCCTCGGTAAGCACTTCCTCGCATGGACCCGGGCGTCCCGCTGGCGACACTCTCGCCTGCGACTCCTACAATCCCGGCCCCAGCCGACCGTTCAGAGGATCTTTCATGTCCACCGCCGAAGAAAAGCAGGCCGAGCTCAAGCGGGCCGCACTCGAGTACCACGAGTTCCCCACCCCCGGCAAGATCGCCATCATGGCGACCAAGCAGGTGCTCAACCAGCGCGACCTGGCGCTGGCCTATTCGCCCGGCGTCGCGGCGGCTTGCGAAGAGATCGTCGAGAACCCGGCCAACGCCTACCGCTACACCGCGCGCGGCAACCTGGTGGCGGTGGTCACCAACGGCACCGCGGTGCTGGGCCTGGGCGACATCGGCCCGCTGGCGTCCAAGCCGGTGATGGAAGGCAAGGGCGTGCTGTTCAAGAAGTTCGCCGGCATCGACGTCTTCGACATCGAGATCAACGAGCGCGACGTCGACAAGCTGGTCGACGTGATCGCCGCGCTGGAGCCCACCTTCGGCGGCATCAACCTCGAAGACATCAAGGCGCCCGACTGCTTCTACGTCGAGCGCAAGCTGCGCGAGCGCATGAAGATCCCCGTCTTCCACGACGACCAGCACGGCACCGCGATCGTCGTCGGCGCCGCGCTGCTGAACGGCCTGAAGGTGGTCGGCAAGGACATCAAGGAGGTCAAGCTGGTGACCTCCGGTGCCGGCGCCGCGGCGCTGGCCTGCCTGGGCCTGCTGCTCAAGCTGGGCTTGCCGCGCCAGAACATCTTCGTCACCGACCTGGCCGGCGTGGTCTACAAGGGCCGCACCGAGCTGATGGACCCGGACAAGATCGAGTTCGCGCAGGAGACCACGGCCCGCTCGCTGGGCGAGGTGATTGCCGATGCCGACATCTTCCTGGGCCTGTCGGCCGCGGGCGTGCTAAAGCCCGAGATGGTCAAGAAGATGGCGGCCCGGCCGCTGATCTTCGCGCTGGCCAACCCCAACCCCGAGATCACGCCGGAGGAGGTCAAGGCGGTGCGCGACGACGCCATCATGGCGACCGGCCGCACCGACTACCCGAACCAGGTCAACAACGTCCTGTGCTTCCCGTACATCTTCCGCGGCGCGCTCGATTGCGGCGCGACCACCATCACCGATGCGATGGAGGTCGCCACCGTGCACGCCATCGCCGAGCTGGCGCAGGCCGAGCAGAGCGAGGTGGTGGCGGCGGCCTACGTGGGCGCCACGCTGAGCTTCGGGCCCGAGTACCTGATCCCCAAGCCCTTCGATCCGCGGCTGATGATGAAGGTGGCGCCGGCGGTGGCCAAGGCGGCGGCCGAGTCCGGCGTCGCGCAGCGGCCGATCGCCGACATGGACGCCTATGTCGAGAAGCTGCAGACCTTCGTCTACGCCTCGGGCACGGCGATGCGGCCCATCTTCAACCTGGCCAAGCGCGCGCAGCACAAGCGTGTCGCCTACGCCGAGGGCGAGGAAGAGCGCATCCTGCGTGCGGTGCAGGTGGTGGTCGACGAGGGCCTGGCGCGGCCCACATTGATCGGCCGGCCGGAGATCATCGCGCTGCGCTGCGAGAAGTTCGGCCTGCGGCTGCAGGCCGGGCGCGACTACGACGTGGTCAATACCGAGCACGACGAACGCTTCCGCGACTACTGGCAGACCTACCACGCGAAGATGGCCCGCAAGGGCGTCAGCGTGCAGCTGGCCAAGATCGAGATGCGGCGCCGGCTGACGCTGATCGGCGCGATGCTGCTGCACAAGGGCGATGTCGACGGGCTCATCTGCGGGACTTGGGGCACCACGGCGCTGCATCTGCGTTACATCGACCAGGTCATCGGCAAGCGCGCCGGTGGCTGCCCGAACACCCCCCAG
>DATHWJ010000292.1:0-12457 GCA_035460745.1 Ideonella sp.
CGCCCCCGCGGGGGCGCTTCAGGGGGAAGGCCGGAGCTCAGTCGGCGTACTCGCCGGCGGCCTTGATGACCGGGCCCCACTTGTTGATCTCGGCCTCTACGAACTTCTTGTGCTCGGCACCGTTCACGCGGCCATCGGTCACGATCACCGCGCCCAGCGCCTCTTCGCGCTTGTCGAACTCGACGTCCTTCAGCGCCGCCTTCAGCGCGGTGTTGATCTTGTCCGTCACTGCCTTGGGCGTGCCCTTGGGCGCGTACAGGCCATGCCAGATCGATACGTTGAAGCCCTTCAGGCCCGACTCGTCCAGCGTCGGCAGCTTGGCCAGCGAGGCCGTCGGCAGGCGCTTGGTGGTGGTCACCGCAAAGGCCTTGACCTTGCCCGACTCGATCTGCGAGGTGGTGTTGGTGGTCTGGTCGCACATGATGTCGACCTGACCGCCGAGCAGGTCGGTCATGGCCGGCGCGGTGCCCTTGTAGGGCACGGTGGTCATGTCGATCTTGATGCTCTGCTGGAACAGCAGGCCGCACAGGTGCGAGGCCGAACCCAGGCCCGCATTGGCCAGGTTGATCTTGCCCTTGTTGGCGGCGAGCCATTTGGTCAGGTCGGCGTAGCTGGCGGCCGGCAGCGTGGACTTGCCGATCAGCGTCATCGGCACTTCGTTGATCAGGCCCAGGTACTCGAAGTCGTCGAGCGTCTTGTATTGCATGTTGCGGTACAGCGCCGGCGAAGTCGCCATGCCGATGTGGTGCAGCAGCAGCGTGTAGCCGTCCGGTGCGGCGCGGGCGACCTTGGTCGCGCCCAGCGTGCCGCCGGCGCCGCCGACGTTCTCGATCACCACCACCGCGCCGCCCAGCGGCTTGCGGATGGCCTCGGCGAAGTCGCGCGCCACTTTGTCGGTCGGTCCGCCAGCGGAAAACGGCACGACGATGGTGATCGGCTTTTCCGGGTATTCGGCCAGGGCGGCGAGCGAGGTGCCGGCCAGCACGGAGGCCACGGCGGTGAGGGCAAAACGGTTCATGGGCGCAGTCTCCAGCCAATTTGAATGAGGTGAACGTAGCGCATGCTAGGCAACGCCAGCCGCCGCGCCATATCGGGAAATACGTAAGGTTGAACACCCGGGGCCAGGCCCGAGTACCCGCCGCCGGCCTCAGCGGTAGCTGCGCGCGTCCTCGATCACCTTGCCGTCGTTCGGCAGCGCGCCCGCGGCCAGCAGCTGCACTTCGCCGCGCAGCTTGCTGACCTCGCGCAGGCTGTCGGCGATGCGCGCCGCCAGGCCCGTGACCTCGACGCCAGCGGCCAGCTCCACCCGCAGCGTCATGCGGTCGCTCGCCATCTCGCCCTCCACCACCAGGCGTGCCTTCAGCACCTCGGGGTGGCGCCGCGCCACCTCGGCGACTTGGCCGGTGTGCACGAACATGCCGCGCACCTTGGTGGTCTGGTCGGCCCGGCCCAGCCAGCCCTTGATGCGGGTGTTGCTGCGGCCGGTGGGGCAGGGCCCGGGCAGCACGGCCGAGAGGTCGCCGGTGCCAAAGCGCAGCAGCGGGTAGTCCGGGTTGGCGGTGGTCACCACCAGCTCGCCGACCTCGCCTTCGGCCACCGGGTCGCCGGTGCCCGGCCGCACGATCTCGACGATCACGCCCTCGTCCAGCACCAGGCCTTCGCGGGCCGTGGTCTCGTAGGCGATCAGCCCCAGGTCGGCGGTCGCATAACACTGGTAGACGGCGACGCCGCGCTCGGCGAACCAGGCGCACAGCGAGGGCGGGCAGGCCTCGCCGCTGACCAGGGCCTTGCCGATCGAGCTCGCGTCGGCGCCGGTCTCGGCGGCTTTCTCGAGCAGGATCTTCAGGAAGCTGGGCGTGCCGACGTAGCCCTGCGGCTTGAGCTCGGCCACGGCCTGCAGTTGCAGCTCGGTGTTGCCGACACCGCCGGCAAAGGTGGTGCAGCCGACGGCGTGGGCGCCGCTCTCCATCATCGCGCCGGCGGGCGTCAGGTGGTAGCTGAAGCTGCAGTGCACCAGGTCGCCGGCGCGGAAGCCGGCGGCGTGGATGGCGCGTGCCATGCGCCAGTAGTCCGCCGCCGTGCCCTCGGGCTCGTAGATCGTGCCGGGCGACTGGAAGACGCGCCGGGCGCGCTGCCCGGCCGCCAGCACGCCGCGCCAGCCCAGCGTCGAGAAGCCGCCGAAGGGGTCGCCGCTGCCGCGCAGCGCCTGCTGGCGCTCGAGCAACTCGTGCTTGCGCACGACGGGCAGCCGGGCCAGTGCGGCGCGCGAGTCCACCGTGCGGGCGTCCACCCCCGCCAGCAGCTCGCGGTAGGCCGCGGTATGCGCTTGCGCATGCGCCACCAGGCCCGGCAGCGCGGCCATCTGCGCGGCCTCGCGCTCGGCCGCGGGGCGGGTCTCCAGCGCGTCGTAGGCCATCTCGCGCGGCCGCGCGGCGCGTGCGCCTGCGGCGGGCGCGGCCGCTGCATCGCCTCCCGGCCGTGCCTCACTCATCCCGGTCGCCCCAGCGCGCCAGCCGCGTCTTCAGCTCGGCGACGAAGTCGCGCAGCTCGGCGCTGCTGCTCAGCGTGCGGCGCTGCCACTCGGGCGTGCGCGCCGGCTGGCGCACCAGGGCTGCCTTCAGCACGCCGTCTTCCAGCATGGCGCAAACGAGGGCCTGGCCGCGCCGCTCGAACTGCGCGCCGCGCTCGCTCAGGCCCAGGCCGCGCAGCTCGCGCTGCAGCCGCTGCAGGCCCTCCTCGGGCTTGAAGGGCGGTGGGGCAAAAAAGTCTTCGGACATGGTGGGTGTCCTCCTGTCAGTGTCTCAATCAGGACAGCCAGCGCTTGCGGCGCTTGTAGCTCTTGGCGTCGCGAAAATTCTTGCGCTCGCCGTCCGCCGAGCGGCCCATGCCGAGGTAGAACTCCTTCACGTCCTCGTTCTCGCGCAGATCGGCCGCGGCACCGTCCATCACGATGCGGCCGTTCTCCAGGATGTAGCCGTAGTCGGCGTAGCGCAGCGCGATGCTGGTGTTCTGCTCGGCCAGCAAGAAGGTCACCTTCTCGCGGCCGTTCAGGTCCTTCACGATCTCGAACACCTCTTCGACGATCTGCGGCGCCAGGCCCATCGAGGGCTCGTCCAGCAGCACCATTCTGGGGTTGGCCATCAGCGCGCGGCCGATGGCGCACATCTGCTGCTCGCCGCCCGAGGTGTAGGCCGCCAGCGAGCTGCGGCGCGTCTTCAGCCGCGGGAAGTAGCTGTAGACCTTCTCCAGCGTCTGCGCGACGGCGGCCTTGCCGTCCTTGCGGGTGTAGGCGCCGGTCAGCAGGTTTTCTTCCAGCGTCAGGTGGGCAAAACAGTGCCGGCCCTCCATCACCTGCACCACGCCGCGTTCCACCATCGCCGAGGTGGAGAGCGCCTCGATGCGCTCGCCGCGCAGCGCGATGCTGCCCTTGGTGACGGCGCCGCGCTCGCCCGCCAGCAGGTTGCTGACGGCCCTCAGCGTGGTTGTCTTGCCGGCCCCGTTGCCGCCCAGCAGCGCCACCACCCGGCCCTCGGGCACCTGCAGCGAGACGCCCTTGAGCACCAGGATCACGTGGTTGTAGATCACCTCGATGCCGTTGACGTCGAGAAGTGGTGCTCCCCGCCCGGCTTCGGGCGGCCGGGCGCTCGGGCTCGCGGTGGCGTTGCTCATGGTCCGGCTTTCAGCTCTGGCAATCTTCCGGCGTGCGGCGGGTGAGCTTCTTGTCGCTCGCGTACTTGTCGGCCGCGGCCTTCACCATCGGCTTGATGATCTGCTCGTCGGCCTGCAGCCAGTCCGAGCTGAAGTTCCACTTGCTGCCGTCCCAGGTGTGCACGCGGGCGAAGGTCGAGCCCATGTGGTCCTGGCAGGAGGTGGAGAGCGGGCGGATCACGCCGGTCAGGCCCAGCGCGTCGAGGCGCTTCTGGTCCAGCGCCAGGTTCTCCAGGCCCCAGCGCACCTGCTCGCCGGTCACCGGCTTGCCCTTGCCGAAGCGCTCCTGCGCGCGCCGCACGGCCTCCACGCCCAGCGCCTGGATGATCACGCCGCGGGTGTAGAGCACCGAGCCCACTTCGTCCTTGGTGCCCGTGCCCTGGCCCTTGTCGTGCACGTATTTCAGGATGTCCTGTATCACCCTGGGGCTCTGGCCCGAGGTGTTGAGGTTGAGCGCGTTGTAGCCCTTGGCGCCGTCGCCCACGTCCTTCACGTCGGGCTCGGCACCGGCCCACCAGACGCCGTACATCTTGTCGCGCGGGTAGCCGGTGGCCTGGGCCTCCTTCAGCGCGGTGGAGTTCATCACGCCCCAGCCCCACAGCAGCACGTAGTCGGGCCGCTGCTGGCGCACCTGCAGCCAGGCCGACTTCTGCTCCACGCCCGGCGCGGTGACGGGGATCTTCAGCAGCTCGAAGCCGTGCATCTTGGCGCGCTCCTCCAGCAGTGGCATCGGCTCCTTGCCGAAGGGCGAGTCGTGGTAGACCAGCGCGATCTTCTTGCCTTTGAGCTTGTCCAGCCCGCCTTCTTTCTTGCCGATGTGCTGTATCAGCATGTCGGCCGCGGTCCAGTAGCTGCCCATCAGCGGGAAGTTCCACTTGAAGACATTGCCGTCCTGCGAGGCCGAGAGGCCGTAGCCCAGCGTGATCAGCGGGATCTTGTCGGCCGGCACCTTGTCGGTCAGCGCGAAGGTGATGCCGGTGGCCTGCGGGTCGAACAGCGAGGCGCCCTTGCCCTTGAGCCGCTCGTAGCACTCCACGCCCTTGTCGGTCGCGTAGCCGGTCTCGCACTCTTCATAGGTCAGCTTGACACCGTTCACGCCGCCGTCGCGCGCGTTGATCATCTTCAGGTAGTCCTGCTTGCCGTTGGCCCAGGGCGTGCCGTTGGGCGCGTAGGGGCCCGTGCGGTAGACCAGCAGCGGGAAAAACTGCTCCTTGGCCTGGGCCTGGGCGGGCGTGGGCGCCACGGCGGCCGAGAGCGCGGCGGCGGCGCAGGCGGTGGTCAGGGCGAGGGATCGAAAGTCCATGGTGTTGTCTCCGACAGGGTTCTAACAAGGCGCCAACGCAGGTCGCTCGGGGTCGACTCGATCAATGAGGGGGATTTCAATGGGGGAAGGGCCAGAGCCGCAGCTTCTCCTTGCCGGTGGACCACAGCCGGGCGATGCCGTGCGGCTCCACGATCAGGAAAAACACGATCAGCGCGCCGAAGATCATCGTCGTCAGGTGCGAGGCCAGCGCCGTGTCTATCGGCAGGCCGAACCAGCGCGGCAGCCCCTCCAGCACGATGGGCAGCACGACGATGAAGGCCGCGCCGAAAAAGCCGCCCATGATGGAACCGAGCCCGCCGATGATCACCATGAACAGCAGCTGGAACGAACGGTCTATCGAGAAGGCGGCCGGCTCCCACGAGCCCAGGTGGATGAAGCCCCACAGCCCGCCGGCGATGCCGACGAAGAAGGAGCTCACCGCAAACGCCGTGAGCTTGGCGTAGACCGGTCGGATGCCGATCACCGCGGCTGCCACGTCCATGTCGCGCATCGCCATCCACTCGCGGCCGATGCGGCCGCGCACCAGGTTCTTGGCCAGCAGCGCGCAGACGCAGACGAAGACCAGGCAGAAGAGGTACTTCTGCAGCGGCGATTCGATGGGCAACCCGAGCACATTCAAGCCTGCCACGCTGACCGAGCCCGACGACGAGTCGTTGGTGAACCAGCGTATGCGCAAGAAGGCCCAGTCGGTGAAGAACTGCGCCGCCAGCGTCGCGACCGCCAGGTACAGCCCCTTGATGCGCAGCGAGGGCACGCCGAACACGATGCCCACCGCTGTCGAGCACACGCCGCCCAGCAGCAGCGCCGGCACCAGCGGCATGCCCGGCACCCGCACGAAGAAGTTGTAGGCCCCGTAGGCGCCTATGGCCATGAAGGCGCCGGTGCCCAGCGAGATCTGGCCGCAGTAGCCGACCAGGATGTTCAGGCCTATGGCCGCCAGCGACAGGATCAGGAAGGGGATCAGCACCGCGCGGAACAGATACTCGCTGGCGAACAGCGGCACGGCAATGAAGGCCAGGGCCAGCAGCAGGCCGATCGCGATGCGGTCCTGCAGGATGGGGAAGATCTGCTGGTCCGACCGGTAGCTGGTCTTGAACTGCCCGTTTTCTCTGTACAGCATGGTCAGACCCGATCGATGATCTTCTCGCCGAACAAGCCTTGCGGTCTCACCAGCAAGAACCCCAGCGCCATCACATACGCAAACCAGATCTCGATGCCGCCGCCGAAGTAGGGCCCGATGTAGACCTCGCTGAGCTTCTCGCCGACGCCGATGATCAGCCCGCCGATGATGGCGCCCGGCACCGAGGTCAGGCCGCCCAGGATGACCACCGGCAGCGCCTTCAGCGCCACCTGCGAGAGCGAAAACTGCACCCCCAGCTTGGAGCCCCAGATGATGCCGGCCACCAGCGCCGCGAAGCCCGCCACCGACCAGACGATGACCCAGATGCGGCCCAGCGGGATGCCGATGGACTGCGCGGCCTGGTGGTCGTCGGCCACCGCGCGCAGCGCGCGGCCGGTGGCCGTCTTCTGGAAGAACAGCGCCAGCACCACGACCAGCGCCGCCGCGATGGCCGCCGCGATCAGGTCCTCCTGGCTGATCAGCACGCCGCCGGGGAAGACCGAGTCCAGCAGGAACACCGGGTCCTTGGGCATGCCGACGTCGATCTTGTAGATGTCCGAGCCGAACAGCGTCTGGCCGAAGCCGTCGAGGAAGTAGGCGATGCCCAAGGTGGCCATCAGCAAGGTGATGCCCTCCTGGTTGACCAGCCGGCTCAGGCACCAGCGCTCTATCACCCAGGCCACCGCCACCATGCAGGCCATCGCCAGCACGAAGCCGATCACGTTGGCCAGCCACTTGCTCTCGATGCCGGTCCAGCCCGGCGCCCACTCCGAGAAGCGCGCCATCGCCAGCGCGGCGAACAAGACCATCGCGCCCTGCGCGAAGTTGAAGACGCCCGAGGCCTTGTAGATCAGCACGAAGCCGAGTGCGATCAGCGAATACAGCATGCCGGCCATCAGGCCGCCGAAGAGGGTTTCGAGGAAGAACGCCATGGTCTATGCCTGCCCCTCGGTCGTCGTGCAGGCCGCCCGGCCCTGCGAGGCAGCCTCGTCCGACTGGGGCTGGCCCGGTGCCGGGCTCGCTGCTTCGTGGGAGGTGCCCAGGTAGGCGCTGATCACGTCGGGGTTGCGGCGCACCTCGTCGGGCGTGCCGTCGCCAATCTTCTTGCCGTAGTCCAGCACCACGACGCGGTCCGAGATGTCCATCACCACGCCCATGTCGTGCTCGATCAGCACGATGGTGGTGCCGAACTCGTCGTTGACGTCGAGGATGAAGCGGCACATGTCCTGTTTTTCCTCGACGTTCATGCCCGCCATGGGCTCGTCGAGCAGCAGCACCTGCGGCTCCATCGCCAGCGCGCGGCCCAGGTCGACGCGCTTTTGCAGGCCGTAGGGCAGGCGGCCCACCGGCGTCTTGCGGTGGGCCTGGATCTCGAGAAAGTCGACGATGTGCTCGACGAACTCGCGGTGCGCCACCTCCTCGCGCTCGGCCGGCCCCCAGCGCAGCGCCTGCCAGAAGAGGTTGGTGTTCATCTTCAGGTTGCGGCCGGTCATGATGTTGTCGATCACGCTCATGCCCTTGAACAGCGCCAGGTTCTGGAAGGTGCGCGCGACGCCCATCTCCGCCACCTGGCGCGAGTTCATGTGGCTGAAGGTCTGGCCGCGAAAGGTGATCTGCCCCTGCTGCGGCGTGTAGACGCCGTTGATGCAGTTGAGCATCGAGCTCTTGCCCGCGCCGTTGGGGCCGATGATGGCGCGCAGCTCGTGTTCGCGCACGTCGAAGCTGATGTCGGTGAGCGCCTTCACGCCGCCGAAGCTGAGCGAGATCTTGCTCACCTCCAGGATCACGCCGCCGGGTGTGCGTGCCATCAGGCGGCCCTCCTCGCCGGTGCGAAGGTCTTGGTGTCGGCGATCTTCAGGGTGGCCGAGACCGCGCCGCGGCGGCCGTCCTCGAAGGTCACCGCGGTCTCGATGAACTGCTCGCTCAAGCCGCCGTACAAGGCCTGCACCAGCACGCCGTATTTGTCGGCGATGTAGCCGCGCCGCACCTTGCGCGTGCGGGTCAGCTCGCCGTCGTCGGCGTCCAGCTCCTTGTGCAGCACCAGGAAGCGCGTCACCTGGCTGCCCGCCAGCAGCTCGTCGCGCGCGAGGTCGGCGTTGACCTGCTCGACGCAGCCGGCGATCAGCGCATAGACCTCGGGCCGCCCGGCCAGATCGGTGTAGCCGGCATAGGGCAGGTTGTGCCGCTCGGCCCAGTTGCCCACCGCCTCGAAGTCGATGTTGACAAAGGCGCAGACCTGCGCGCGCTGGTCGCCGAAGGCCACCGCTTCCTTGATGTAGGGGAAGAACTTGAGCTTGTTCTCGACGTACTTGGGCGCGAACATCGCGCCGTCGTTGGCGCCGCCCAGCAGCCGGCCGACATCCTTGGCGCGGTCGATGATCTTCAGGTGGCCACCGGCATCGAGGAAGCCGGCGTCGCCGGTGCGGTACCAGCCGTCGGCGGTCAAGGCCTCGGCCGTGGCCTGCGGATTCTTGTAGTAGCACTTCAGCAGCCCGGGCGACTTCACCAGCAGTTCGCCGCTGTCCGAGAGCTTGATCTCCACCCCCTCCACCGGCACGCCCACGGTGTCCGAGCGCGCCTCGTGGTCGGGCTGCAGGCAGACGAAGACGGCCGTCTCGGTGGAGCCGTAGAGCTGCTTCAGGTTGATGCCGATCGCGCGGTAGAAGCTGAACAGGTCCGGGCCTATCGCCTCGCCCGCCGTGTAGGCCACCCGCACGCGTGAGAAGCCCAGCGTGTTGCGCAGCGGGCCATAGACCAGCAGGTTGCCCAGCGCGTAGTGCAGCTTGTCGAGCAGCCCCACGGCGCGGCCATCCATCAGCGCCGGCCCGACGCGCCGTGCCAGCGCCATGAAGTGCTGGAACAGCGCGCGCTTGGGCCGGCTCGCGTCCTCCATGCGTATCGTCACCGAGGTCAGCATGCCCTCGAAGATGCGCGGCGGCGCGAAGTAGTAGGTCGGGCCGATCTCCTTCAGGTCGATGGAGACGGTGGCGGCCGACTCGGGGCAATTGACCACGTAGCCGCAGGCCAGCCACTGGGCGTAGGAGAAGATGTTCTGGCCTATCCACGCCGGCGGCATGTAGGCCAGCAGCTCCTCGCGCTCGGTCAGCCGGTCGAAGGCCTGGCCGGCCGCCGCACGGTCCAGCAGCGAGAAGTGGGTGTGCACCACGCCCTTGGGGTTGCCGGTGGTGCCCGAGGTGAAGAACATCGCGGCCACGTCCTGCGGCCGGAGCTGCGCGACGGCGGCTTCGAACCAGCCGGGGTGGGCCGCTCCATAGGCCTCGCCCGCCTCGGCCAGCGCGTCCAGCGAGGCCAGGCCGGGCTCGTCGTAGTGGCGCAGGCCGCGCGGGTCGTCGAACCAGATCCGCGCCAGCCCCGGGCAGGCCTCGCGCAGCTCCAGCAGCTTGTCGACCTGCTCCTGGTCCTCGACCACCGCAAACGCCACCTCGGCGTTGTTGATCGGGAAGACGAACTCGGCTGCCGCTGCGTCCTGGTAGAGCGGCACCGGCACCGCGCCCAGCGCCTGCGCGGCCAGCATCGCGGCGCTCAGGCGCGGCCGGTTGTCGCCGACCACGATCAGGTGCTGGCCGCGCTGCAGCCCGGCCGCCGCCAGCCCGCCGGCCAGCCGCTGCACTCCCAGCGCGAGCTCGCGCCAGGTGGTGGTCTGCCAGATGCCATAGGCCTTCTCGCGCAAGGCTGGCGCGTCGGGCCGCTTGGCGGCGTGCTCCAGCATCAATTGCACAAAGGTCGTTTGCACGCGCGAGACTCTCCGGGGCTGGCCGTGTGGCAGTCGCACGGCGGGTTGAAGTGGGCCGATGCTAGGCCGGAAGTTTGACGCCGTGTTGTCGGTCGGACGACAATCTGCGGGTCTGCCCGGACCGGACTTTCCCGCCCCACCCGCGACCCACGCGCGCCCACCAGCGTCTCCATTCTCGATGCCTGCCGCCGCACCGCCCCTGCGCGAACGCGCCCGCGCCCCCAGCGAATCCGAGCTGGCCGGCATCCCGTGGCTGGGCCTGCTGCAGCCGCGCGACCGCGAGCTGGCGCGCGCCGCGATCGTCACGGTGACCGCCGAGGCGGGCGACCGCATCTGCCGCGTGGGTCGCCCGGCCACCTACTGGTTCGGCGTGATCGAGGGTCTGCTCAAGATGAGCAACGACCCCGGCAGCGGCCCGCCCGTCACCTTCACCGGCGTGCCGCCCGGCGCTTGGTTCGGCGAAGGCACGCTGCTCAAGCGCGAGCCCTACCGCTACAACATCGAGACGCTGCGCAAGAGCGCGGTCGCCGGCCTGCCGGTGGACAGCTTCCACGACCTGCTGGAGCGCAGCATCCCCTTCAACCGCTTCGTGCTGAACCAGCTCAACGAGCGCGTCGGCCAGTTCATCGCCGCCCGCGAGACCGACCGCCTCAACGACCCCGACACCCGCGTCGCCCGCAACCTCGCGGCGCTGTTCCACCCGGTGCTCTACCCGGGCGTCGGCCAGTGGCTGCGCATCACGCAGCAGGAGCTGGGCTACCTGGTGGGGCTCTCGCGCCAGCGCGTCAACGAGGCGCTGCGGGTGCTGCAGGCGCAGCGCCTGATACTCATCGAGTACGGCGGCGTGCGCGTGCTGGATCTGCAAGGGCTGCGCAGCTATCGCCCTACTGGAAATCGATGATCCCCCGCTTCAGCGCAATCATCACCGCGTGCGTGCGGTCGGTGGCGACCAGCTTGCCGAGGATGTTCTTCATGTGCGCCTTCACCGTGTCCTCGGTGATCTCCAGCCGGGCGGCGACGCGCTTGTTGGTGCCGCCCTGCGCCACCAGCCGCAGCACGTCGATCTCCCGCTCGGAGAGGGTCTCGTGGGTCACGTGCTCGGCCAGGGTCTGGGCGATCTCGGCAGGGATGCGGCGCTGGCCGGCGCGCACCGCGCGCACGGTGTCCAGCAGGTCCTTGCGCAGCATGCTCTTCAGCAGGTAGCCCGCGGCGCCGGCCTGGATGGCGCGCAGCGCGCGCACGTCGCCGCGGTAGGTGGTGAGCATCACGATGCGTGCGTCGGGGAACTCGCGGCGTATCGCCAGCGTGGCCTCGATGCCGTTCATCTCGGGCATCTGGATGTCCATCAGCGTGACGTCGGGCCGGTGCGCGCGGAAGTACTCGACCGCCTCGTGGCCGTTGGCCGCCTCGGCCACCAGCGCCATGTCCGGCTGGCCCTCGATGATGGCGGCGATGCCCTCGCGCAGCAGCGGGTGGTCGTCCGCGGTCAGCAGGCGTATCGGTCGAGTGGCGGGGGTAGGCTGCGGCATCATGGGCATTCGCCGTCAGCAAAGCACGTGCCGAGGGGCACGCGGCCTGGCGCGGGCGGAAAGCGCGAGCATGCCACGGCCGGCGGGCGCGGCCTTCAACGCCAGCGCCACCAGGGCTTGGCGGCGGCCGGCGGCGCGTAGGCCAGCTGCGCCGGCAGCCGCAGCGACACCGTGGTGCCCGAGGCGGCTTCGCTGTGCAGCTCCAGCGTGGCCTTCAGGTCGGCCGCCCGCTCCTGCATGCCGGCCAGGCCCCAGTGGCCGGCGCGGCCGCCGGCCGCCAGGATGGCCGGGGCGATGCCGCAGCCGTCGTCGGCCACGCTCAGGCCCAGCGCGTCGTCGCCCCACTGCAGGCGCAGCGCGATGTGGTGCGCCCGGGCGTGGGTGTAGGCGTTGACCAGCGCCTCGCGGCCCAGCCGGTAGAGCTCCTCGTGCACGCCGGGGCGCAGCGGCCGCGGCTCGCCCTGCTGGTGCAGGCTGAACTCGGGCGGCTCGGCATCGACCCGCTCGGCCACCTGCTCGGTGAGCTCCACCGCGAGCCGCTCCAGGCCCTGCGCCAGGTCGCGCTCGCCGGGTGGCTGCAGGCGCAGGTCGTTGACGCGGTCGCGGCCCTCCTCGAGCACCTGCTCGGCGCGGTCCAGCGCCTTGCCCAGCGCCATGCGCACCGGGTCGTCCGGCGCCAGCCGCGCAGTGCCCGACTGAAAGCGCAGGATCAGCCCCTGCACGCTTTGCAGCAGCGTGTCGTGCAGCTCGCGGGCGATGCGCTCGCGCTCGATCATGCGGGCCTGCAGCCGGTCGCTCAGGCGCTCGGCCACCACCCGCAGCCGCAGTTGGTAGAGCACCCACAGCAGCCCGGCCACCAGCGGCACGCACAGCAGCCGGAACCACCAGGTCTGCCAGAAGGCCGGCAGCACGGTGAACGAGAGGCTGGCGCCGGCGTCATTCCAGACGCCGTCGTCGTTGGCGGCGCGCACGCTGAAGCGGTAGCTGCCGGGGGAGAGGTTGGTGTAGAAGGCCTCGCGGCG
>DATHWJ010000293.1:0-4494 GCA_035460745.1 Ideonella sp.
TTGCCCAAGGAGTTCCGCTTCCACTCGAAGACGGTCGAGATCTTCCGCCGCGGCGACGAGATCGTGCTACGCGAGAAGACCAGCAACCTGGGCGACCTGATCAAACACCTGCCGCTGTTGACCGATGAGGAGCACCCGAGCGACATCGCCGACGCACCGCCCGAGACCCTGCCCTCCTGGGATGATGTGAAGTGACGACGCGCTACCTGCTCGACACCAACATCTGGATCTACATCATGCGCAACCGTCCACCCGAGGTCCGCAGCCGCTTTTCGCAGTTGAAGCGCGGCGCCGTCGTGATGTCGCCGGTGGTGCTGGGAGAGTTGCACGTGGGCTGGCGCAAGAGCCGACAGGCGCAGGCCAACCAGGCCTTGCTCGACGCCTACCTGGCCACGGCTGACATCGACCCCTTGGACGCCGACGTGGCCTCGGCCTACGGCGAGATCCGGGCCGCACTGGAAACCAGCGGCACACCGATAGGCGCCAACGATCTCTGGATAGGCGCTCACGCTCGGCAGCGCGGCTGGGTGCTGGTGACGCACAACCTGGCCGAGTTCGAGCGCATCCCCGGCCTGCAGGTCGAGGACTGGGTTCAGACGTAAGCTGCGGCCGAGCCGCTTGCCCGCAGCACCGCAGGAGCTGGGGCGGCGGCACGACGGTGGCCGACAATGTGGCACCATCGCCCGGACCCTCCCGCGCCATGCTCACCGACTTCTTCTTCACCCTTCGCGCCGCGAAGCTGCCGGTCTCCGTCAAGGAGTACCTGACCCTGCTCGAGGCGCTGAAGGAAGGCGTGATCGGCCCGTCGATAGACGACTTCTACTTCCTCGCCCGCACCACGCTGGTCAAGGACGAGGCCTTGTTCGACAAGTTCGACCGCGCCTTCTCGGCCTACTTCAAGGGCGTGGAGATGCTGACCGACTTCGGCAAGGAGATCCCGCTGGAGTGGCTGCAGAAGATCCTCGAAAAGGAGCTCAGCCCCGAGGAGAAGGCGGCCATCGAGAAGATGGGCTGGGACGAGCTGATGGAGACGCTGAAGAAGCGACTGGAAGAGCAGAAGGAGCGCCACGAGGGCGGCAGCAAGTGGATTGGCACCGGCGGCACCAGCCCCTTCGGCCACGGCGGCTACAACCCGCAGGGCGTGCGCATCGGCGGGCCGGGCAAGAACAAGAGCGCCGTCAAGGTCTGGGACCAGCGCGCCTACCAGGATTACGACGACTCGCGCGAACTGGGCACCCGCAACATCAAGGTGGCCCTGCGCCGCCTGCGCCGCTTCGCGCGTGAGGGCTCCGAGCTCGAGCTGGACCTGGACGACACCATCCACTGCACTGCCGCCAACGCCGGCATGCTCGACATCAAGCTCGTGCCCGAGCGGCACAACAAGGTCAAGGTGCTGCTGCTGATGGACGTGGGCGGCACGATGGACGAGCACATCCACCGCGTCGAGGAGCTCTTCTCGGCCGCCAAGGGCGAGTTCAAGCACCTGGAGTTCTACTACTTCCACAACTGCGTCTACGACTTCATGTGGAGGAACAACCGGCGCCGCTACGCCGAGAAGACCCCCACCTGGGAGGTGCTGCGCAAGTACAACCGCGACTGGCGGCTGATCTTCGTCGGCGACGCCACCATGAGCCCCTACGAGATCCTGCAGCCCGGCGGCAGCGTCGAATACAACAACGAAGAGCCCGGCGCCGAGTGGCTGCAGCGTCTGACCCACGCCTTCCCCAAGTACGCCTGGATCAACCCCGAGCCACCGGGCGTCTGGCAATACCGCCAGAGCATCTCCATCGTGCAGCAACTGGTGCAGCAGCGCATGTTCCCCCTCACACTGGCCGGCCTCGAAGGGGCGATGCGCTTGCTGAGCAAATGACGGGACCGTTGCCGAGACACGGCGGCCGCTGGCGCCCGCTGGCCACAGCCTGGGCCCTGGCGATCATGCTGGGCCTTCTCTCCGGCTGCTCCACGCTGCGCGGCTGGTTCGACGACGAGCCGGACAAGGGCAAGGCGGCGGCCGCGGCGGCGAGCGAGCCGGCCTCCGCGCCGGTCTCCACCCGCACGCCCGAAGAAGAAGCCGCCGCCCGCGCCGCCCTGCCGCGCCTCGAGGTCGATGCCGCTAAGCCGCTGAAGGCGCTGCTCGAGACCTACCTCGACCTGCCGCGCGCCGTCGCACTGCCCGACGCCACCTCGGTGAGCCGCGCCGAGTGGTCGCGCCTGATCGCCGCGACGCCCGCGCAGGCGCGCCAGCTGGTGCAGACCGAGGGCCACTTCGACGCCGAGGCCAGCGTGACGCAGGAGCCCGGCGACGTCTGGACCGTGCGCCTGGCGCTCACGCCGGGCAGGCAGGCCCGCATCGGCAAGCTCACCGTGGAGGTGCAGGGCGAACTGGCCGAGCTGATCGAGAACAACGACGCTGCGGCCAAGGCGGTGCGCAGCGAGGTCGAGGACAACTGGTCGCTGAAGGTGGGCGAGCCCTTCCGGAACGAGGCCTGGTCCGGCGCCAAGAACGCGCTGATGGCGCGGCTGCGCGCCGAGGGCTACGCCGCCGCGAGTTGGAGCGGCACCGCGGCGGAGGTCGATGCGCAGACCCAGCAGGTGCGGCTGTTCGTGGTGGCCGACAGCGGCCCGCTCTACCGGGCCGGGCCCATCCAGGTCGAAGGCACCGTGGTGCACGAAGCCGCCCGGGTGCGCGCGCTGGCCGGCTTCTCCACCGGCGCGCCGATGACCGAAACCCGGCTGCTGGACTACCAGGAGCGCCTGGTCAAGACCGGCCTGTTCGACCAGGTCACCGTGCTGCTCGACCCCGACCCGGCGCTCGCCGCCACCGCGCCCATCCACGTGCGGGTCAAGGAGTCCAAGCTGCAGACCGCCACGGTGGCGGTCGGCGTCAGCGCCGACACCGGCCCGCGCATCACGCTGGAGCACACCCACCGGCGCGTGTTCGGCTGGGCCGCCACCGCACGCAACAAGTTCGAGTACGGCCGCGACAAGCAGGCCTGGGACGGCGAGATCGCCACCCACCCCGACGCCGACTTCAACAGCGACCTGGTCGGCGGTGCCGTCGAGCGGCTGCTGACCGACACCGACCTGGTGCTCTCGCAGCGCCTGCGCGTCGGCCGCTCGCAGGACACGCCGCGCCAGGAGACGCTGCGCTTCGTCGAGGGCGAGCGCGCACGCGAATGCTCGCGGCTGGACACCCTCATCAGCGACTGCGTCGACCTGCGCGCGCTGTCGATCAACCAGTACAACACCTGGCGCCGGCTCGACAACCCCATCCTGCCCACCGCCGGCTACACCTTGCAGCTGCAGGGCGGCGTCGGCGTGGCGGACGGCTCCGAGTCCAAACGCGGCGGCTTTGCCCGGCTCTATGGCCGCGCGATCGGCTACTGGCCGCTGGGCGACGCCTGGTACTCGCAGGCCCGGCTGGAGCTGGGCGGCGTGATCACCCAGAGCGGCGTGCAGGTGCCCGATTCGCTGCGCTTTCGTGCTGGCGGCGACGAGTCGGTGCGCGGCTACGAGTACCGCACGCTGGCGCCCGTGCGCGACGACGGCAGCTACACCGGCGGCAAGCTGCTCTTCACCACCAGCGTCGAGCTCGCGCGGCCGATCTCGCCCAAGCTGCCGTCCGTCTGGTGGGCCACCTTCATCGACGCCGGCCGCGCGGCCGACAGCGTCAAGGAGCTGGACCCGGCCCTGGGCTACGGCGTCGGCGTGCGCTGGCGCAGCCCCGTCGGCCCGCTGCGGCTGGACTGGGCCTGGGGGCAAGAGGTGCACGCCAGCCGCATCCACCTGAGCGTGGGCATCGCGTTCTGAACCCTCTGCGACGATGAACCAGCCCACCCCGCCCATCTCGCCCACCACCGAGCCCGAGCACTCGCCCGCCCCGCTGGGCCGCAAGGCCAAGCGCCGGCTCGCGGCCACGCTGGGCCTGGCCGGCACCGGCGTGCTGGCGCTGATCGTGGCCGGCACCGCCGGCTTCGGCACCTGGGCCTGGCGCAGCGACAGCGGCACCGGCTGGGTGCTGGGCCAGGTGCCGGGGCTGACGACCGAGGGCCTGCAAGGCGCGCTCGGCGGCGACAGCCTCTCGGCCCGCAAGATCACCTACCGGGTGGCCGGCAATACGCTGGTGCTGGAGCAGGTCAGCATCAAAAACCTGGCCTGGCGCTGGCGGCCGCACCCGGGCGCCTGGCTGGGGCTGGCGGCGAGCGAGGTCTCGGCCGGACGGGCCGGCTGGACCTCGGCGCCGCCCAGCGGCGCGGCCCAACCGCTGCTGCCGCCGGCCAACCTGCGCCTGCCGCTGGCGCTGCAGATCCAGGCGGTGCAGGTCGGCGCGCTGCAGGTCGATGCCCTGCCCGCCCTCAGCGCCGTGCGCATCGGCGGGCTGCAGCTCGGCGCCGACAACGGCCGCCAGCACCACGTCGGCACGCTGCAGCTGCGCACCGACCGTGTCGAGCTGCAGGGCAGCGCGCAGATCGCCACCGATACACCGATGGCGCT
>DATHWJ010000294.1:0-7990 GCA_035460745.1 Ideonella sp.
CCAGCGCGCTGGTCTGCGACGCGCGGGTGGGCCTGCGGCGGCTGGCCGACGAGTTGGCCGGCTGGCGCGCCGAGACGGCCTGGACGGCGCGGGCGCAGCAGCAGGCCGCCGCCTGGCGCGAACGGGTCGGTGTGCTGACCACCGCGGCGCCGCCGGCCGGACAGTTGCCCTACGACGCAGAAGTGATAGGCGCCGTGCGCGACTCCAGCGAGCGCTCGGCCGAGCGCGACATCGTGGTCTGCGCCGCCGGCACGCTGCCGGCCGAGCTGCACAAGCTCTGGCGCGCCGGCGCGCCTGGCGGCTACCACATGGAGTACGGCTACTCCTGCATGGGCTACGAGATCGCCGGTGGCCTGGGCGTGAAGTTCGCGCGGCCCGAGGCCGAGGTCATCGTGATGGTGGGCGACGGCTCCTACCTGATGATGAACTCCGAGATCGCGAGCTCGGTGAGCCTGGGCAAAAAGCTGATCGTCGTGGTGCTGGACAACCGCGGCTACGGCTGCATCCAGCGCCTGCAGGCAGCCAGCGGCGGCGCTGCGTTCAACAACATGCTGGACGACTGCGTGCCCGAGGGCGGTGCCGAGTGCCGCATCGACTTTGCGGCGCATGCGCGCAGCCTGGGCGCCCACGCGGTGCACGCCGCCGATATCGCCGAGCTGAAGGCGGCGATGCGCGAAGCCCGCGCCGCCACCAGCACCCGCGTCATCGTGATCAACACCACCCACACCCGCACCACCGACGACGGCGGCTGCTGGTGGGAGGTGGCCATCCCCGAGGTCAGCGAGCGCGCCGAGGTGGCGCAGGCGCACCGGCGCTACCTGGCCGCCAAGCAAGACCAGCGGCCCTGACGGCCCGCTTCACCCACCCACAGAGACTCCCATGAGCTGGAACGTACGCATAGGCATCAACCCCCTGAGCTGGATGAACGACGACCTGCCCTCGCTCGGCGGCGAGACCCCGCTGGAGACCGCCCTCGCCGAGGGCAAGGCCATAGGCTACGAGGGCTTCGAGCTGGGCAACAAGTTTCCCAAGGACGGCCCGGCGCTGAAGGCCAAGCTGGACGAGTTCGGCCTGGCCTGCGTCTCGGGCTGGTACTCCGGCTTCCTGGCCGAAGGCACGCTGGCCGCCGAGATCGAGCGCTGCGGCGCCCACATGGCCAAGCTGCGCTACAACGAGGTCAAGGTGGTCGTCTACGGCGAGTGCGCCGGCACCATCCAGGGCCAGATCGAGACCCCGCTGGCCCAGCGCCCGCGCTTCGCAGACCTCGCCGCCTGGCAGGCCTACGCGGCGCGGCTGAACGCCTTCGGCGAGCACCTGCAGGCGGCCTACGGCATCACGCTGGCCTACCACCACCACATGGGCGCCTACGTGGAGTCGCCCGACGACGTCGACCAGCTGATGGCCCTGACCGACCCGGCCCGCGTCGGCCTGCTGTTCGACACTGGCCACGCCTGGTTCGGCGGCGCGGCGGACCCGGCGGCGCTGCTGCGCAAACACGCCCGCCGCGTCGTGCACGTGCACTGCAAGGACGTGCGCCCCGCGGTGATACAGACCGCGCGCAACGACGGCTGGAGCTTTCTGCAGGGCGTGGTCAACGGTACCTTCACCGTGCCGGGCGACGGTGCGATCGACTACGCCACGCTGCTGGGCGTGCTGCACGGCAGCGGCTACCAGGGCTGGCTGGTGGTGGAGGCCGAGCAGGACCCCGCGGTCGCACCGAGCTACGCCTACGCGAAGAAGGGCTATGAAACCTTGAAGGCCCTGGTCGACAGCCTGGCCCAGGAGACTTGAGATGACCAGCCCCCTGTTGGCCAAGGCGGCCGCCACCGGCCGCGAGATCGTCAACGTGACGCCCGAGCGGGCCGGCTGGCGCTTCGTCGGCTTTCGCGCGCTGCGGCTGGCCGAAGGCGAGGCCGAGACCCTGCAGACCGGCGAGCGCGAGCTGTGCCTGGTGGTGCTGACGGGCACCGTCGACGTGACGGTGGGCGGCGCCACCCACACCGGCCTGGGCCTGCGCGACAGCGTCTTCGAGCCCTTTTCGCCGGCCGCCGTCTACGTGCCCGAGGGCCACACGCTGACGGTGCGCGCCAGCCGCGCGGCCGAGATCGCGCTGTGCTCGGCCCCCTCGGGCCCGGCGGCCAACGGCGAGCGGCGCCACGTGCGCGTGCTGGACCCCGCGGCAATGCGCCGCAGCCGCCGCGGCCAGGGCCGCAACCTGAGCTACGTCTGCGACATCATGCCGCACGACGACCCGGCCGCCGCCCACCTGCTGGTGGTGGAGGTGCTGACGCCGGCCGGCCACTCGTCCAGCTACCCGCCGCACAAGCACGACGCCGAGACCCCGCCCACCGAGACGCAGCTCGAGGAGACCTACTACCACCGCCTGAACCCGCCGCAGGGCTTCGCCTTCCAGCGCGTCTACACCGACGACCGCAGCCTCGACGAGGCCTGCGCGGTGGAAGACCACGATGTGGTGATGGTGCCGCGCGGCTACCACCCGGTGGTGGCGCCGCATGGCTACGACCTGTACTACCTCAACGTGATGGCGGGGCCGAACCGACTCTGGGTCTTCCGCAACGATCCGGCGCATGAGTGGATGTTGCAGGGGGCGGGCTGACGCCGGCTTACGCCGAGGTCCAGTGACCGGATTTGCCACCCTGCTTTTCGAGCAGGCGGATCTCGCCCATCACCATGCCGCGGTCGACCGCCTTGCACATGTCGTACACGGTCAGCAGCCCCACTTGCACGGCGGTGAGGGCCTCCATCTCGACGCCGGTGCGGCCCAGGGTCTCGGCTTGCACGGTGCACTGCACCGCGCTGGCGACGGGGTCGATCTCGAACTCGACGCTCACCCGCGTCAGCGGCAGCGGGTGGCACAGCGGGATCAGCTCGGCGGTGCGCTTGGCGGCCTGGATCGCGGCGATGCGGGCGATGCCTATCACGTCGCCCTTCCTGGCGCTGCCCGAGGTGATCAGGGCCAGCGTGGCGGGCAGCATGGTGATGCGGCCGGTGGCCCGCGCGACGCGGTGGGTTTCGGCCTTGGCGGCCACATCGACCATGTGGGCCTGGCCCTGGGCGTCGAAGTGGGTCAGCGAGGCGGGGGGCGGTGAGGGCGCGGTCATGCGTTGAAGCTCAGTAGGGCACGCGGCCCGGGGCACCGGCAGGGCGATACACCGGCGATACAAGACGGTGCGATGATAGTGGCCGAACTTAATCGCCGCGGGCGGCTCAGAAGGGGCTCCGTGGGCATCGGCGTGCCACGGGAGGGCCCACCCGGCCTTGTTCTGCTCCGGCCACGCTGCGTTTTCGAGAAGATCCTGATCTTGGCGCTCATTCCCTCCCCCCGCAAATCCGGCCGGCTCGCGCCGCGCTCGTTCGGCCTGAGCTGCCTGGCCGCCGCGCTGTGGCTGGCCTGGCCTGCCGTGGTGCCCGAGGCCCGCGCCCAGCAGCGCCTGCCGGCGCTGGGCGACTCGGTCTCGGCCGACTTCGACATCACCGAGGAACGGCGGCTGGGCGAGCGCATCATGCGCGAGATCCGGCGCGACCCGGACTATCTCGACGACCCGCTGCTGCTGGAGTACCTCAATGCGCTGTGGCAGCCGCTGGTGGCGGCGGCGCGGGCGCGGGGCGAGATCACGGCCGACAACGACACGTCCTACGCGTGGGAGGCCTTCCTGATACGCGACCGCATGATCAATGCCTTTGCGCTGCCAGGCGGCTATGTGGGCGTCTACCTGGGCCTGATCGCGCTGACGGGCAGCGGCGACGAGCTCGCTTCGGTGCTGGGCCATGAGCTGAGCCACGTCACGCAGCGCCACATCGCACGCGGCATGGTGAACTCCAAGAACCAGAGCCTGCTCGCGCTGGGCGGCATGATCCTCGGCATGATCGCGGCCAGCCGCGCCAGCAGCTCGGACGCGGCCCAGGCCGTGATCGCCGGCAGCCAGGCGGCGATGGTGCAGGGCCAGCTCAACTTCTCGCGCGACATGGAGCGCGAGGCCGACCGCATCGGGCTGGACCTGATGGCTACCGCCGGCTTCTCGCCCACCGGCATGGCCGGCATGTTCGAGAAGCTGGACGGCGCCTCGCGGCTCAACGACAGCAACCAGTACCCCTACCTGCGCAGCCACCCGCTGACAGTGGAGCGCATCAGCGAGGCGCGGCTGCGGGCGCGCGAGGCCGCGCCGCTGAACGGCCGCGACCCGGTCACGCTGACGCAGCACACGCTGATGCAGGCGCGCGCCCGCGTGCTGATGGACCGCAGCGAACCCTCGCTGCGGCGCCAGCAGGCGCTGGGCGCCCCGGGCTCGCCGGCGGTGGACCTGGCGCGCGTGGGTGCCTTGTACTCGTCGGGCATGGCCTCGACGCAGCTGCGCGAGTTCGACCGGGCCGACCAGGCCATCGACGCCGGCATGGCGATCGCGGCCAGGAACTTCGCCGGCGAGCCGGCGGTGGCGCGCGCCTTTGCACTGCTGAAGGCGGCCAACCAGATCGAGCGCGGCGGCTCGGCGACCGCCATGGCCAGCGTGCTGGGCAGCACGCTGGCGCCCTATGCGGCCGACCGCTCGCGGCCGATGATGATGGCCCGCGCCCAGGCCGCGCTGGCCCGCCAGCGTGCCGGCGACGCGGGGGCGGCCACCGAGCTGCGCTCGGCGATGGAGTCGCTGCAGACCTGGGTCAGCGAGCACCGGCGCGACAGCTTGGCCTGGCTCACGCTGTCGCAGTGCGCCGAGCCGCTGGGCCTGCGGCTGCGCTCGCTGCGCGCCGGTGCCGAGGCGGCCGCCAGCAGCGGCGACCTGCTGGGCGCGGTGGACCGCTTGCGCGCCGCGCAGCAGATCGCGCGCGGCAACGGCTCGGGCGACGACGTCGAGATCTCCATCATCCAGTCGCGCCTGCGCGAGCTGGAGCCGGAGCGTCGGAAGCTCCTGGCCGAAATGCGCGGCGAGAAGCCTGAGTAACTGTTGGCCCCAAGACGCCTGACGGCGTCGCCCCCCGGGGGGAGCATGGTCCGCTTGGGAGCGGCCCGGCGCGGACCATCCTTTACCTATCAGTCCCGCCCGCTGAAGACGCGCTCCAGCGCGACGTCGATCACCATGCCGCAGGCGCTGTAGATCAGCGAGCCGATCAGCGCGGCGGCGAAGCCGCTGACGCCGAAGCCTTGCAGCAGGGTGGCGGCGGCCCAGAACATCAGCGCGTTGATGACGAACAGGAACAGCCCGAGCGTCAGCAGCGTGACCGGCAGGGTCAGCAGCACCAGCAGCGGGCGCACCAGCGTGTTGAGCAGGCCCAGCACGAACGCCGCGATCAGCGCCGAGACGAAGTTGTTGACGGTGACGCCGGTGTAGAGGTGGGCGATCAGCAGCAGGGCGGCGGCGAGCAGCAGCCAGCGGACGATGAGCTTCATGGGCTTGCGGGTTCCTTGTCGTGGCGGCGGCGCGGAGCGCCGATCAGGCCCGATTTTGAGGCCAAGCGGCGTGCAGCGCCCCAGGCAGCCGGCGACTGGCCGTCTCCAGGCGGCTGCGCAACCCGCTGGGTGGGCGGTCCCGAGTACCCGCGGGGCCGGGGGTCCGCACCTTATCGGCTGTGCGAGGTCAGCCGGGCCAGCGAGCCTGCGGTGGTGACGCCCGCGCGGCTGGCGCGGCTGCGGCGCTTCTTGCCGGGCGGGGTGAGGTCGCCGGTGGTTTCGTCGAGGCTGGACTCGGCCTCGCCGCTCAGCGCGCTGACACCGGCGCCGTTGCGCCGCATCGCGACGCCGACCGCCAGGATGTCGATCACCAGCAGGTGCAGGATGCGGCTGACCATGGGCAGGTGGGTGGCGACGTCTTCGACGTGGTCGACGATCAGCGCCGCATCGGCCTTGCGCGCCAGCGGCGACTGGCTGGCGGTGATGGCCACCACCGAGGCGCCGCGCTCGTGGGCCCGGTCGACCACCGCGAGCAGCTCGGGCACCCGGCCGCTGCTGCTGATCACCACCACGACGTCGCGCGGGCGCAGCACGTTGGCGGCAAACAGCTGCAGCCGCGGCTCGGTGTAGGCGGCGCTGGAGACGCCGAAGCGCAGGAACTTGAACTGCGCATCCTGCGCGATCACGCCGTAGTGGCCCACCGCGTAGAAGTCGATCCGGTCGGCGCCGATCAGCAGCTTGATCGCGCGGTCGATCATGTCGCGGTTGAGCTGGTCGCGCACCGCCAGGATGGCCGAGGCGGTGTTGCCCAGCACCTTGGTGCCGAGCTCCAGCATGCTGTCGTCGTCGGTCACCTGGCTGTGGGTGATGGGGATGTTGCCGGTCAGGCCCGAGGCCAGGCGCAGCTTGAAGTCGGACAGGCCGTCGCAGCCCAGCGAGCGGCAGAAGCGGATCACCGTGGGCTGGCTGACGCCGGCGGCGCGCGCGATCTCGGCGATGGGGTCGTTGAGCGCCGAGCGCGGGTGGGCCAGCACGTGGTCGGCCACGCGCAGCTCGGCTGGCGAGAGGCTGGCGCGGGCACGCTGGATCTGGGCCAGGATGGCCGAGCTGGAGCTGGCCCGCAGCGCGCTGAGCTGGGCGCCGAGGATGGCCGAGGCGCCGATGAAGGTGGCGTGCTCGGAGGTGATCACGAAGGTCGGGATGCCGGCCAGGTAGTCGCTGAAGCGGCCCTTGTCGGCGAAGCGGCTGCGGAATGGCGAGCGGTCGAAGTACTCGCCCAGCCGCGGCACGATGCCGCCGCCGATGTAGACGCCGCCCAGCGCGCCCAATGTCAGCGCGAGGTCGCCGGCGGCCGTGCCCAGCAGCGCGCAGAACACGTCCAGCGTGTCGAGGCAGATGGGGTCGCTGCCGGCCAGCGCGCGCTGGGTGATCTCGAGCGCCGGCAGGTCCTCGGCCGGCTGGCCGGCGCGCTCGCGCAGCGCCCGGTGCATCAGCTCCAGGCCGGGGCCGGACAGCAGCCGCTCGAAGGAGACGTGCGAAAACTCCCGCCAGGCGTAGCGCAGGATCGCGATCTCGCGCTCGTCGCGCGGCGAGAAGCTGTTGTGGCCGCCCTCCGAGCCGAGCGAGATCCAGCCGTCGTCGGTCGGGATCACGCCCGACATGCCCAGGCCGCTGCCCGAGCCCAGCAGGCCCATCACGCTGTGCGGGCGCACCGTGCCGCCGCCAATCTGGCGCACCTCGCTGGGCGCCAGCCGCGGCAGCGCCATCGCCAGCGCGGTGAAGTCGTTGACGACCACCAGCGTGTCGAAGCCGAGCTGGGCGCGCATCTGCTCGATCGAGAACTGCCAGTGGTAGTTGGTCATGCGCACCAGGTCGCCCTCCACCGGGTTGGCGATGGCGACGGCGGCGTGGCGGATGGTGGTGTCCGGCAGCGTCTTCAGGTAGGCGCTGACGGTGGTGTGGAAGTCCGGGTGCTCGGCGCAGCGCAGCGACACCCGGTGCTCGAACACCCCCTGCGTGGTCTCGAGCGCGAACCGCGCAAAGGTGCCACCGATGTCGGCGATCAGGCGGGGGCTTTCGTACGGCGGCATGGGCGGGTCGGCTGTCCTGGAACACAAGGGAACGATCGTCGGCTCGCAGCGCGCGCTGCGGGGCGAACCCGCCAGGCGAATCCCCCCACGACGCCGCCGCCCCGTCTCAGCAACTCGCGGGACAAGCGGCCTGGCGCGCGCAGCTGGCCTGCACCGCAGGGTTGCGGTGCATCGGCGGCCGGCCTGAAGGCGAGAGACGGGCTGTAGCTTAACTACAATACTTTCTTGCAGGACTGGGGCTAGCCCCAGGTGCCCAAGAACCCTGTGAGACCAAGGGAAATGCGGTCCGCGCCCTGCCGGCGGGCGCCGCTTGGTGTAGTCAGAATACGCCGGTCGATTTGCCGCCCTGCGCGGCCGCAAGCGCGGTTCAGAGCGACTTGAGGATCTCGCTGCGCTTCTGCTGGTACTCCTCTTCGCTGATCAGGCCCCGCTCGCGCAGGCGCTTGAGGCCTGCGAGCCGCTGCTCCTGCTCCTCGAAGAAGGCCGGGTCGCGCGG
>DATHWJ010000295.1:0-14235 GCA_035460745.1 Ideonella sp.
CCGCGATGATGACGCCGGTCGGCCGGCTGGCGATCGTGCGCACCTTCCCCAAGGGCGAGCTGCTGGCGGCGATGAACTTCGTCATCATCCCGGCGTTGATCGGCCCGCTGCTGGGCCCGACGGTGGGCGGCCTGATCGTGCACTGGCTGTCGTGGCGCGAGATCTTCTTCGTCAACCTGCCGGTGGGCCTGGCGGCGCTGTGGCTGATCCACCGCCACATGCCCGACTACCGCGGCGACTCGCCCCGCCCGCTGGACGTGATCGGGCTGGCGCTGTTCGGCTCGGGCGCCGCGCTGCTGTCGTGGCTGCTGGAGATCTTCGGCGAGCACCGGCTGGACGCCACCGCGGCCGGCGTGCTGTTCGTGCTGGGGGTGGGCCTGCTGGCGGCCTATGGCTGGCATGCCCGCGAGGCGGCGCACCCGCTGCTGCGGCTGGAGCTGTTCAGGCTTCGCACCTTCCGCGTCGCGGTGGTGGGCGGTTTCATCACCCGCCTGGGCATAGGGGGCCTGCCCTTCCTGCTGCCGCTGCTCTACCAGCTCGGGCTGGGGCTGCCGGCCTGGCAGTCGGGCCTGCTGATGATGCCCACGGCGGCGGCCGCGATGGGCATGAAGCTGATCGCCCCCAGGCTGCTCAAGCGCTTCGGCTTCCGCGCCATCCTGATCGTCAACACCGCGATGATAGGCATCACGATCAGCCTCTTCGCGCTGATCGCGCCCGGCATCTGGCCCGGCTGGATCGTGCTGCTGGGGCTGTCGCAGGGCTTTTTCAACTCGCTGCAGTTCACCAGCATGAACAGCATGGCCTATGCCGATGTCGAGCCGGCCGACTCCAGCATGGCCAGCACCATCGCCAGCTCGCTGCAGCAGATGTCGATGAGCTTCGGCCTGGCCTGCGGCTCGCTGGTGACGGGCTGGTACCTGGGCGACCTGCCGCAGAGCGACCGCGAAGCGGTGGTCTCGGCGCTGCACCACGCCTTCTTGACGCTGGGGGCGCTGACGCTGCTGTCGTCGCTGTCGTTCTGGACGCTCAGGCCCGAGGACGGGCAAAGCGTGAGCCGGGGCAACGAAGCCGGCTGACGCCTCGCGCTACGGGGGCAGCTTGGCGCGCTGCGCGTTGGCTGCGATGCCGTCGGCGAAGCGCGGCAGCAACTGCAGCGGCAGGTCGTGGCCCATGCCGGCGATGAGGTCGCTGCTGGCGCCGGCGATGCGCCGGGCGAGGTCGTGGCCCGAGGCGGCCGGGATCAGCGGGTCGTGTTCGCCATGGATGACGTGGGTGGGCGCGGCGATGCGGGCGAGCAACGGCGTGCGGTCGCCGTCGGCGGCCACGGCCACCAGCTGGCGCACCGTGCCCGCGGGGCGGTAGGCGCGCCGCAGGCCGCGGCTCAGGCGCTCGCGGAAGGTGGCGGGCTCGGGCCGGTAGGCGGGGCTGCCTATCACCGTCATCACGTGGGCGAGGTGGTCCACCAGGGCCTCGTGCGAGCTGCCCTTGGGCCGCTGCAGCATCACGCGGCGGGCCTCCAGCGTGGCCTGCGGCAGGCGGCGCGCGCCGCTGGTGGTCATCATCAGCGTCAGGCTCTTGACGCGCTGCGGGTAGCGGGCCGCCAGGTGCTGCGCGACCATGCCGCCCAGCGAAGCGCCGCAGACATGGGCCTGCGCGATGCCCAGTGCGTCCAGCACGCCGAGCGCATCGGCCGCCATGTCGGCCAGCGCGTAGGGCGACGGCACCGGCAGGCGCGCCAGGTGGCGCACGGTGGACCACATCAGGCTGGGCTGGCCCAGGTGGTCGAAGCCCTGGCTCAGGCCGGCGTCGCGGTTGTCGAAGCGGACCACGCGGAAGCCGCGCCGCACCAGGTCGGCCACCAGCTCGTCGGGCCAGCTGGTGAGCTGCATGCCCAGGCCCATGATCAGCAGCAGCGGCTCGCCGCCCGCCAGGCCCTGGTCGTCGACTTCGAGGGAGAGGCCGTTGGCGCTGAGCTGCATGGGCGCCGGCTTCAGGCCGCCAGCGGCGCCGGCTGCCTCAGCTTGAAGAACCAGCGGCGCGCCCCCTGCGCGCTGAAGCGCTGCCAGGCGCCATGCGGCTGGGCCAGGCGGTCGGCGACGGCGTAGAGCGCCACCGGGTTCATGCCCATGCCGATGTGGCTGGCGAGCACCTCGATGTTCTCGGCCAGCGGCTGCTCGTCGTTCAGGCTGCATTGCCAGGCGACCACGCCGTCGCTGCGCGAATAGATCGAGGTGGTGGGCACCGGTGGTGCGGCCCTCAGGCCGGCCAGCAGCGCGGGGTCGTGGCTGGAGTGGCCGCTGACCAGCTCGAAGAAGCGCCAGGCGTTGGTCGCCCGCGGGTGGCCGGCGAACGGCGAGCCCAGCGTGATCACGCAGCGCACGAGCTCGGGGTGCAGCTTGGCGATCTCGCGGGCGTAGAGCCCGCCCAGGCTCCAGCCGATCAGGCTGACCCGGGTGCCGTGCTGCTGCTGCAAGGCCTGCAACTGCTGCACGCAGGCGTCCACCACGCCCCGCCTGGGGCCGAAGTTGAAGCCTTGGCCCCAGGGCTGCGGCGCGTAGCCCCGCTCGCGCAGGAAGTGGCGCAGCGGCAGCGTGCTGAGGTCGGGGGCGCCCAGGCCGGGGAAGACGACCACCGGGTGGCCGTCACCCGCGGGCAGGTGCCTGAGCCAGGGGCTGGCCGCCAGCAGCGCGGCAAACTCCCACGGTGCGCGGCCTTCCATCGCGAGCTTGAGCAGGCCGGGGGCGCGCAGGGGGGTGTCCGGGGCGGTCATGCGGGGCTGGGGCGGGGGCTGAGTTGGTGCGGGGTGGGTGCCGGGTTGTTGCAGCACTCAGGCGGCCGATTTTGCGGGGGCCTTCGCGCGCGACTTTGTCGCCTTGGAGACAGGCTTCGCGGCCGCGAGCGGCTTGGGCGGCTCGGCTGGCGCGGCTTCGGGCCTGGGCAACGCGCGTATCTGATCGAGGGCGCCGCGTATCGCGTTGGCCAGCAGGCGCACGTCGGGCATCGCCTCGGCGTCGGCCATCAGCCCGAAGTCCATGTGCTCGTGGTAGCTCTGCACCGTGATGTTGAGCGCCATGCCGTGCACGACGATGCTGGTCGGGTAGTTGGTCAGCATGCGGGCGCCGGCCAGGTAGACCGGCACCGGCGGGCCCGGCACGTTGGAGATCACGACGTTGGCCACCGGCGGAATCTTGTCGGCCACCCGCGCCTTGCCGTAGAGCGCGGTGGCGGCCCCCAGCAGCCAGGGCAGGCCCAGCGAGGGGAAATCGGTCGGCAGCACGCTCTTCAGCGAGCCCATCGTCGTCTTCATCGAGGCCGAGGCGGCCTTGATGTGGGCCAGTCGGCGGCCGGTGTCGGCGATCTGCGTGCCCAGGCTGATGAAGCTGAGCGAGGCCTGGTTGTCGGAGCGGGTGTCGCCGGCCTGGCGCAGCGAGATCGGCACTGCGGCCACCATCGCCTTGCGCGGCAAGACCTTCTTGCGCGCCTGATAGTAGCTGCGCAGGCCGGTGGCGCAGAGCATCAGCACCAGGTCGTTCAGCGTGGCGCCCTGCGCCTTGGCGAGGCTGCGCAGCTCGCCCAGCGGCAGCGAGAGCGACGCGAAGGCGCGCCCTTCGGTGACCGAGACGTTGAAGGGCGTGCGCGGCGCCAGGCCCAGGTTGCTGACCCGGCCCGCCGCCTTGCCGCCCAGCAGGCCGCTGTTGGCGGCCACCGCGCCGGCCGCCCGCGCCACGCTGCCCACGGCAGCAGGCATCTGCCGGATCATCCGGCCCACTTGCAGCGCCTCGCGCGCCAGCGCGCCGCGCAGCATCTCGGCCATCTCCAGGCGGAAGGTGCGCGGCCGCTTGGAAGCTCGCAGCGCCAGCTCGCGCGGCTCGGGCGAGGTGTCGAAGAGGATGTTGGCCAGCGCCACGGCCGCCTGGCCATCGACCGCGGCGTGGTGGGCCTGGCTGTACAGCGCGACCCGCCGGCGCCCCTCCGCCGACGGCCCCAGGCCTTCGATCACGTGGAACTTCCACAGCGGCAGGCGGCGGTTCAGCAGCACCGGGTGCAGCTGGCCGACCAGCGCCTCCAGCTCGGCCATGCCATCGCCGCGCTTGGCCGAAGGCGGAAGCTTCAGCGCGACGATGTGCTGTTCGAGGTCGGGCTCGGCGTCGACCCAGGCCGGATTGGCCAGGTTCAGCGGCATCCACCACAGGCGCCGCCGCAGTGCCGGCATCAGCGGCAGCCGGGCGGCCACGTGGCGCCGCAGCACGTCGACGAACTTGCCTTTGAAACCCGCCGGCAGCTCGAACACGTGCAGCGCGCCGACGTGCATCGGCATCTGGGGGGTTTCGAGGTGGAGGAAGCTGGCGTCGAGGCCGGAGAGCTGGTGCATGGGGGCTGGTGAGTGGGTGGCCGGCTGCCCCGGGCATACTACGGTGCAGGCCTTGGCGGCCTGCCCCGGGCTCACCCTAGGAAGGATAGGCACCGGGCGGCGACGGAACCATCCGGCGGCCGCACACTCTCACGCTTGAATTCCGGCGTTCAGTCGCCACCTGTTGCATCCACTACCCCTATTCACGGAGACCGAGGAGCCCATGATGAAATCACTTTGGCTGGCCCTTTGCATGACCTTGGCAGGCCTGTCGCTCAGCGTCATGCCGCTGGAGGCCGACGCCAAGCGCCTGGGCGGCGGCAAGGCGGCCGGCATGCAGCGCCAGACGCCTCCCCAGCAGTCCAACGCCACACCGGCCACGCCCAACCAGGCCGCCGCTCCCGCCGCAGCGGGCGCCACCGGTGCCGCCGCAGCCGCGGGCAAGCGCTCGTGGATGGGTCCGATCGCAGGCATCGCCGCCGGCCTCGGCATTGCCGCGTTGATGAGCCATCTGGGCATGGGCGAAGCGATGGGCAACTTCCTGACCATGGCGCTGTTCGCGATCGCCGCGATCTTCCTGGTGCGCTTCCTGCTGCGCAAGTTCGCCAGCGGCAAAGCCGGCAGCCCGGTGCGGCCGCAAGGCATGCAGCTGGCCGGCGCCGGCAACGCGCCCATGCCCGACGAGCGCCCGGCCGCCTTCCGGCCTGAGGCACAGCAGCCCCTGCAGCGCAACGCCTTCGAGCCGGCTGCTGCTGCCGTGCCGGCCGCCGCCGCTGCGATGACCAGCACCCTGCCCGGCTTCGACGCCGAGGGCTTCGAGCGCATCGCCAAGATGATCTTCGTGCGCATGCAAGCCGCCAACGACTCGGGCGACGTCGAAGACCTGCGCAAGTTCACCACGCCGGAGCTCTTCGCTTCGCTGCGCGTCGATCTGCAGGAGCGCGGCGACCTGGCGCAGCAGACCGACGTGGTGCAGCTCAACGCCAAGGTGGTCGATACCGCGCAGGAAGGCAGCCAGTCGGTCGTCAGCGTGCGCTTCGACGGGCTGATCCGCGAAGAGACGGGTGGCGCGGCGACGCCGTTCGACGAGATCTGGCATCTGGTCAGGCCGGCCGACGGCAGCCGCGAGTGGGCGATTGCCGGCATCACGCCGACCAACTGACCCGGGCGGCTGACGCCGCTCACGCGATGCGATCACGGGCCCCGAGGGGCCCGTGGTGCTTTCTGGCGGGGACCTGCTGCTTTCACGCAGATTCTGCACACGCGGAGATTCCCCTTGTCATTGACCGGCGTCAATTTCCAGGCATCCTCAATCCAGTAGCGAACGCCAACCGCCAGTTTGGTTTCCCATCCTCAAGAGATACTGTCATTGACCCAGGTCAACGCAGTGAAAAATCATCGCCGTCCGCTGAAACTTCTTTATGAATCAAGGAGTTGTCGCCAAGTGCCTGCGCGAGGAAAACACCGCACCATAAACAGCAGTCGCAGCAAACCATAACCAGTCAATAATAAGGGATTACCTTATATAGGGAGATACCTTATTCGTTTCTCGGCGGCCAGCGCAGAAACTCTGCGCCATGCTTTGTCGAATAATCACCGCAACGCTTGCGCTGGTCCTTTGGTGGGCTGGCTGGAGCCAGCCCGAGCCGCAGCCGATGCGCGGCGACGGGCATGCGGTGATCGCCCCCGTTGCCGACGCCGCCGCTGCGGACATCGGGCTGCCGGCCGACACAGGCGGCAACGCGGCCAGCGACCTGCAGGACACGGCAGAGTCCCAGGACCTGGTCATGCAGCCTTCTTCCCTGATAGCCACCGCCCGTGCCGCGCCCGGCCTGCCTCCGCACCCGACGGCATCCCCCTTGCGCGACCCTTGGCTGCACGCACCCCAGCGCCCACCGCAACGCGCCTGACCCCGGCACGGTCCCGGCCTCTCACGGCCGCCTGACCGCCCGCCCCGCCGGGCACCACACCCCCCCCCTTCCCCGCCCGCTCCCCTGCCCGGCCGGCCCTGTGCCGTCGCGCCGGACCGGTGCTGCCCGCGTGCCGCCGCCAGCGCGCAGGCCCTCGATTTCAAAGCCTTGGACCTCGGCTGGGAGAGGTTCGTCCCGACACAACACAGGAGTACAAGAATCATGAGCGAACTTTCAGCGGCGGCCATCCGCCCCGACCAGCAGGTCTCCGAGAGGCGGCGATGGATGCAACTGGTCGTCGGCATCGTCTGCATGGTGGCCACGGCGAACATCCAGTACGCCTGGACGCTGTTCGTGCCCGAGATCCAGCAGACCTTCGGCTGGGAGCGGGCGTCGATACAGATCGCGTTCACCATCTTCGTGCTCGTGCAGACCTGGCTCGCCCCGATCGAGGGCTACTTCATCGACAAGTTCGGGCCGCGCATGATGGTGGCCTTCGGCGCGATCTTCATCGGCCTGGCCTGGACCATCAACTCTCAGGCGACCACGCTGGCCGGCTTCTACGTGGGCGCCGCGATCGGCGGCATCGGCGTCGGCTCGATCTACGCGACCTGCATCAACAACGCGCTGAAGTGGTTCCCCGACCGTCGCGGCCTGGCGGTCGGCCTGACGGCCGGCGGCTATGGCGCGGGCTCCGCGGCCACCATCCTGCCGATCGCCGCGATGATCGAGTCGTCCGGCATCCAGCAGACCTTCTTGTTCTTCGGCCTGCTGCAGGGCTCGCTGGCCTTCGTTGCCGCGTGGTTCCTGCGCTCGCCGCAGTCGCACGAGGTCAAGGCCTCGAACAAGCTGGGCCAGGCCCGGCGCGACTACACGTTGAAGGAGGCGCTCAACACCCGGCTGTTCTGGCTGATGATGCTGATGTTCACCTGCGTGGTGACCGGCGGCATGATGGCCGTGGCGCAGCTCGGCGTGATCGCGCAGGACCTGGGCGTCAAGGAGTTCAAGGTCAACCTCTACTTCTTCACGATGGCCGCGCTGCCGCTGGCACTGATGCTGGACCGCATCATGAACGGCATTTCGCGGCCGCTGTTCGGCTGGATCTCCGACCACATCGGCCGCGAGAAGACGATGGTGATCGCGTTCACGCTCGAAGGCTGCGGCATCATCGCGCTCGGCTACTTCGGCCACAACCCGTGGGCCTTCCTGATCCTGTCGGGCGTCGTGTTCCTGGCCTGGGGCGAGGTCTATTCGCTCTTCTCGGCGCTGGCCGGCGATGCCTTCGGCACCAAGCACATCGGCAAGATCTACGGCGTGCTGTACTGCGCCAAGGGCCTGGGCGCGCTGTTCGTGCCTGTCGGCAACCTGATGATGGAGGCCACCGGCACCTGGTCGACGGTGCTCTACACCGTGGCCGGCATGGACTTGTTCGCCGCCTTCCTCGCGATCACGGTGCTGCGGCCGACGCTGGCCGCCCACGTGGCCCGCACCACCCGGCTCGAGGCCGAGGAGCAGGCCCACCAGCGGGCTCGCATGCGCGCCGGCATGCCGACCCCGGCACGCGCCTGAGCATCGGCGGGTATCAGCGCCCGGCCGGCACCGTGCCGGCGCTGCGCCGGCCGAACAGCGCCACCGCCTCGTTGCCGGCCAGCGCCACCAGCACCAGCGCGCCGCCGCCCAGGACCGCGGCGGTCGGCTCCTCGCTGGAGCCCAGCCAGGTCCAGGCAACGCCGAAGACGATCTCCAGCAGGCCCAGCAGCGAAGCCTCGGGCGCCTTCAGCACCTTGCCGGCGGCGACCGCCAGCACGCAGGGGATGGCGAGCTGCACCACGCCCAGCATGGTCAGCAGGCCGATGTCATGGACGGTGGCGGCGAAGGGCAGCGACAGCGGCAGCGTGGCCAGCGTCGAGATCACCGCGCCTATCAGCACCGCGGGCGTCATGTCGCTGCGCTGATCGGGGTGCTGGCGCGCGTTGTGCTGCAGCAGCGTCCACATCGTGGCGCCGGTGATCGGCACCGTCAGTGCCACCAGGGTGCCAGCCAAGTCGCGCGCGCTGCCGCCCTGCACTTGCGCGCCGTACATCCACGCAATGCCCACGCCGGCCAGCACGATCGCACACCAGGTGCGCAGCGGCAGCCGGTGGTGCAGGAAGATGCGCGAGATCAGCGCGGTGAAGAGCGGGGCCAGCGACATCGTGATCAGCACGTTGGCGACGGTGGTCAGCGCCAGGCCGACCATGAAGGAGGTGAACATCACTGCCCAGCAGGCGCCTGACCACCACAGCGTCGCCCCGCCCTGCCGGATCGCCCGCGCCAGCGTGCCGAAGCCGCGCTGCCAGCCCAGCAGCAGCGCCAGCGCGACGGCGTTGGCCAGGCTGCGCCAGAAGGTGATCTCGAAGGCCGCGGCCGAGTCCAGATGGCGCGAGACGACGCCCGCGATGCTCCACAACAAGGTCACCAGCAGCATCGTGCCGACCGCTTGGCGGTGGGTCATGTTCTGTCTCCGAAATGAAAACGGCCCCGAAGGGCCGCTGTGAGCTCACGCCGACGATGCTGTCGGCGGTGAGGGTCAGCCGCGACCCGCGCGCTTGCGGTCATGTTCTTTCAGGAATCGCTTGCGCACCCGAATGCTCTTGGGCGTAATTTCCACCAGTTCGTCGTCGTCGATGAACTCGACGCCGTACTCCAGCGTCAGCTCGATGGGCGGCGTGATCTTGATTGCGTCTTCCTTGCCGCTGACGCGGAAGTTGGTCAGCTGCTTGGTGCGGGTCGCGTTCACCACCAGGTCGTTGTCGCGGCTGTGGATGCCGACGATCATGCCTTCGTAGACCGGGTCGTTGGGGCGCACGAACATGCGGCCGCGGTCGTCCAGCTTGCCCAGCGCGTAGGTGAAGATCTCGCCGTCGTCCATCGAGATCAGCACGCCGTTCTTGCGGCCGGCGATCTCGCCCTTGTGGGGCTCGTAGCCGTCGAAGATGTTGCTGATCAGGCCGGAGCCGCGGGTCAGGTTCATGAACTCGTTCGAGAAGCCGATCAGGCCACGCGCCGGGATGCGGTACTCCAGGCGCACGCGGCCGCGGCCGTCCGGCTCCATGTTCACCAGCTCGCCCTTGCGCTCGCCCAGGGCCTGCATGACGCCGCCCTGGTGGGTTTCTTCGATGTCGGCGGTGACGAGCTCGATGGGCTCGTGCTTTTCGCCCTCGACGTCGTGGAACACCACGCGCGGCTTGCTGACGGCCAGCTCGAAGCCTTCGCGGCGCATGTTCTCCAGCAGGATGGTCAGGTGCAGTTCGCCACGGCCCATCACTTCGAAGATGCCGTCTTCGTCGGTCTCGCTGACGCGCAGCGCGACGTTGCTCTGCAGCTCTTTCTGCAGGCGGTCCCAGATCTGGCGGCTGGTGACGTACTTGCCCTCGCGGCCGGCCAGCGGGCTGGTGTTGACGCAGAAGTTCATCGTCAGCGTCGGCTCGTCGATCTTCAACATCGGCAGCGGAGCGGGGTTGGCCGCGGTGGTGACAGTGACGCCGATGCCGATCTCCTCGATGCCGTTGATCAGCACGATGTCGCCGGGGCCGGCTTCGGTCACCTGCACACGGTCCAGGCCATGGAAGGTCAGCACGTTGTTGACACGCCCCTTGCTTGCCTTGCCGTCCGGGCCTTCCATCACCAGCACGTCCATCGCCGGCTTGATGGTGCCCTGGCTGATGCGGCCCACGCCGATGCGGCCGACGAAGGTGGAGTAGTCCAGCGCCGAGATCTGCAGTTGCAGCGGGGCTTCCGGGTCGCCGTTCTGCGCCGGCACGTGCTTCAGCACGGTGTTGAACAGGGCCGACATGTCGGGGCCCCACTGCTCGCCCGGTGCGCCTTCGACCAGCGAGGTCCAGCCGTTGATGCCCGAGGCATAGACGACCGGGAAGTCGAGTTGCTCGTCGGTGGCGCCCAGCTTGTCGAAGAGGTCGAAGGCGGCATTGATGACGGCGTCGGGCTTGGCGCCAGGCTTGTCGACCTTGTTGACGACGACGATGGGCTTGAGGCCCAGCGCCAGCGCCTTCTTGGTGACGAAGCGCGTCTGCGGCATCGGACCTTCTTGCGCGTCGATCAGCAGCACCACGCCGTCGACCATCGACAGCGCGCGCTCGACCTCGCCGCCGAAGTCCGCGTGGCCCGGGGTGTCGACGATGTTGATGTGCGTGCCTTCCCAGCTGACCGCGCAGTTCTTGGCCAGGATGGTGATGCCGCGCTCGCGTTCGATGGCGTTGTTGTCCATCACCGTGTCGACGATCTTCTCGTGGTCGGCGAAGGTACCGCTCTGGCGAAGGAGCTGGTCCACCATGGTGGTCTTGCCATGGTCGACGTGGGCGATGATGGCGATGTTTCGGATCTGGCGGGTCATTTCAAGGGCTTTCTAGGAATCCAGCAGCGCCTGCACCTCAGCGGGGCTGAGCAGGCGATCGGCGATCAATTCGCCGGCGGTGATGTGGGCGCTGCCGAGAAAGGCGGCGGGTTCTGGGCCGTACACGCGTACGGCGGGGGCATCGGGTTGGGTGATGCGGCGGCGCAGGCCCGAGAGGAACCGGCCGGCTTCGCTCTGCTCCAGCCGCACCAGCGGCCAGTCGTCGAGCAGCTTGTCGGGCGTTTGCAGCAGGGCTTCGCGGTCGGCTTCCGGCATCTCGGTGAGGGCTTCCAGCGTGACGACGCCGTCCAGCGTCAGGCCACCGCTGCCGGTGCGGCGCAGCGCGGCGAGGTGGGCGCCACAGCCCAGGGCCTGGCCGATGTCTTCGGCGAGGGTGCGGATGTAGGTGCCCTTGCTGCAGCGCACGTCCAGCGTGAGCTCCAGCGTGGCAGTGTCCCAGCCGATGATGTCGATGGCGTGAATGATCACGCGGCGCGGCTCGCGCTCGATCTCGATGCCGGCGCGGGCGTACTCGTACAAGGCCTTGCCGTCCTTCTTCAGCGCGGACTGCATCGGCGGGATCTGCTCGATGGGGCCGACGAAGCGGGCGCAGGCCTGCGCAATGCGGCCTTCATCGACATCCACAGAGCGCTCCTCGATGACCTCGCCCTCGCGGTCGCCGCCCACCGTGCGCTGGCCCAGGCGCAGCACGGCGCGGTAGGCCTTGTCGGCGTCCAGGCTGACCTGTGAAAACTTGGTCGCCGCGCCGAAGCAGATCGGCAGCAGGCCGGTGGCCAGCGGGTCCAGCGTGCCGGTGTGGCCGGCCTTCTCCGCGCGCAGCAAGCGCTTCACCTTCTGCAAGGCGTCGTTGCTCGACAGGCCGATGGGCTTGTCGAGCAGCAGCACGCCGTGCAGGGCACGGCGTGGGATGCGGGGACGCTGTTGACGCGGGTTCATCAGTCTTCTTTGGCGCGCGTCGCGTTGGCCCGCATGATCAGCGAGCTGAGTTCAGCGGCGCGCTCGGTCGTCTGGTCGAACTTGAAATGCAGGGTCGGCACGGTGTGGATGGACAGGCGCTTGAACAAGCCGTTGCGCACGAAGCCCGCGGCCTCGTTGAGCGCGATTTCCGTCTCGACCGGGTCGCCGATCAGCAGCGAGAAGAAGATCTGCGCGTGTGCATAGTCGGGCGTGACCTCGACCGCGTTGACGGTGACCATGCCGATGCGCGGGTCCTTGAGGTCGCGGATCAGCTCGGCCACATCGCGCTGGATCTGGTCGGCTACGCGAAAACCGCGGTTGGGGATGTTGCGTTTGTGTCGCATCGTGATTCACCTTTGGCCTGCCGGACCACCCAAGCAAAAACCCCGCCGTTTCCGGCGGGGTTTGAGGGTGAACCCTTGACCCGCCTTAGAGCGTGCGTGCCACTTCCTTGACCTCGAAGAACTCCAACTGGTCGCCTTCGGCGATGTCGTTGTAGTTCTTCAGCTTGATACCGCACTCGAAGCCTTCCTTGACTTCGCGAACGTCGTCCTTCAGGCGCTTCAGCGAATCGATCTCGCCGGTGTAGACCACGACGTTTTCGCGGATCAGGCGGAAGCGTGCATTGCGATGCACCTGGCCGGAGGTGATCATGCAACCCGCCACCGTGCCGATCTTGGACGCCACGAACACCGTGCGGATCTCGGCCGTGCCGATGACCTCTTCGCGCTGCTCCGGGGCCAGCATGCCGGTCATGGCTGCCTTCACCTCGTCGACCGCGTCGTAGATGATGTTGTAGTAGCGCAGGTCGACGCCGTTGTTCTCGGCCAGCTTGCGCGCGCCGGCATCGGCTCGCACGTTGAAGCCGATGATGACGGCCTTGGAGGCGATCGCCAGGTTGACGTCCGACTCGCTGATGCCGCCGACCGCCGCATGCACGATCTGCACCTTGACCTCGTCGGTCGAGAGCTTGACCAGCGAAGAAGCCAAAGCCTCCTGCGAGCCCTGCACGTCGGCCTTCAAGATCAAGGCCAGCGTCTGCGCCTCGCCCTGGCCCATGTTCTCGAACATGTTCTCCAGCTTGGCGGCCTGCTGGCGCGCCAGCTTGACGTCGCGGTACTTGCCCTGGCGGAAGGTGGCGATTTCGCGCTCACGGCGCTCGTCGGTCAGCACCATGAACTCGTCACCGGCTTGCGGCACTTCGGTCAGGCCCTGGATTTCCACCGGGATGGACGGGCCGGCTTCGGCCGTCGCGTGGCCGGTTTCGTCCAGCATCGCCCGCACCCGGCCGTAGCTTGCGCCGGCCAGCACCACGTCGCCGCGGCGCAGCGTACCGGATTGCACCAGCACGGTCGCGACCGGGCCGCGGCCCTTGTCGAGGCGGGCTTCGATCACCAGGCCCTTGGCCATCGCGTCGGTCGGGGCGCGCAGCTCCAGCACTTCGGCCTGCAGCAGCACCTGCTCCAGCAGGTCGTCGATGCCCTGGCCGGTCTTGGCCGAGACGGGCACGAACGGCGAATCGCCGCCGAACTCTTCCGGCACGACCTGCTCGGCCACCAGCTCGTTCTTCACGCGCTCGGCATTGGCATCGGGCTTGTCGATCTTGTTCATCGCCACGACGATGGGCACGCCCGCCGCCTTGGCATGGTGGATGGCTTCCTTGGTCTGCGGCATCACGCCGTCGTCCGCCGCCACCACCAGGATGACGATGTCGGTCGCCTTGGCGCCACGGGCACGCATCGCGGTGAACGCCGCGTGGCCCGGGGTGTCGAGGAAGGTGATCATGCCGCGCGGCGTCTCGACGTGGTAAGCGCCGATGTGCTGCGTGATGCCGCCCGCTTCGCCGGCGGCGACACGGCTGCGGCGGATCTGGTCCAGCAGCGAGGTCTTGCCGTGGTCGACGTGGCCCATCACGGTCACCACAGGCGCCCGCGGCAGTTGCTCGCCGGAGGCCGCGGCCTGCTCTTCTTCACTGAAGGCCTCCGGGTCGTCCAGCTTCGCGGCCAGCGCCTTGTGGCCCATTTCCTCGACCAGGATCATCGCCGTCTCTTGATCGAGCTGCTGATTGATCGTGACCATCTGGCCCAGCTTCATCAGGTGCTTGATCAGCTCCGAGGCCTTGACCGACATCTTGTGCGCCAGATCGGCCACCGAGATGGTTTCGGGCACGTGCACCTCTTGCACCTGCTGTTCCGGCGTCGGCTGGAAGTTGGAGTTCTGGCCACCGTCGCGTTCGCCGCGGCGGCCGCCGCGCGGAGCGCGCCAGCCGGGGCGGTTGTCGGTGCGCGGCTTGGCGGCAGTGGCGGCGCCACCGCGCTTCTTCGCGTCGTCGGACCAGGTGGACGACAGCTTCTCGGACTTGACCGACTTCTTGTCGCCCGGCTTGGCGACGGCACCCGGCGCAGCGCTGCCCGGCGCACCCGGCACGGCCTTGGCCTTGTGGATGGTGCCCTTGATGCCCTCTTTGGAAGCCTCGACCGGCTTGGGCTCCTCGGGCTTCTTCGCGACCATCACCTTCTTGGGCGCGTTCATCATCGCGCGGATGGCGGCAGCCTCGGCCTCGGCGGCCTTGCGGCGGTTGGCCAGGTCGGCGGCGCGCTGCT
>DATHWJ010000296.1:0-15940 GCA_035460745.1 Ideonella sp.
CCGACCAGCGCCTGCAGCTCGGCGAGATGCTGGAAAACACGGCTCATGCGGACAACCACTCGGTGATGGGCGCCCACTGCGCCAGGTCGCGCTCGACGCGGCCGGGCGCGACGTCCCACAACGTCAGGCCGCGGGCGGCCAGGTGCACGTAGTTCTGCGTGTCGCGCAGCGCGGCGATCATCGGCGCCGGCAGCGTGGCGGCGTACTCCTGCAGCCGCTCCTGCGAGATCGTGTGGTCCTTCACACGCATGCCCACCAGCGCCAGCTTGGCCTGCGAGGCCTCGCCGTGCGCCGCCAGCTCGGCCAGGAAGGCGTGGGTGGCCTGGATGTCGAACAGGCTGGGCTGCAGCGGCACCAGCAGGTGGGTGGCCACCTTGGCCACCGCCTGCAGCTTCTTGCCATGCAGCCCGGCGGGCGTGTCGATCACCACATGGCTGGCGCCCTTGGGCGGGCGCACCTTGTCGAAACCAACCTCGTCCCAGGGCAGGATGGCCGGCACCTGCGGCGGCCGCAGCGCGAGCCACTGGCGCGAAGACTGCTGGCGGTCCAGGTCGCCCAGCATCACGCTGCGGCCCTGGCGCGCCAGCCAGCCGGCGACGTTGGTCGCCAGCGTGCTCTTGCCCACCCCGCCCTTGGGGTTGGCGACCACGATCACCGGCATGGCGGCTCCTCCATAAAAAGTGACGAACAATTTTGCGGGTATGGTACTTGCCCGCTGCGGCACGCCGCGCCCGACCGCCCCGACCGCCTGCCCACCCCATGGCCCAGATCCTCGTCCTCACCGCCCACCCGCAGCTGGAGCACTCGCGCATCAACCGCACGCTGCAGCGCGCCGCCCGCAAGCTGCCGCCCGACCGCATCGAGGTGCGCGACCTCTACGCGCTCTACCCCGACTACCTGATCGACATCGAGGCCGAGCAGCGCGAGCTGGCCCAGGCGCAGCTGGTGGTCTGGCAGCACCCGCTGCACTGGTACGGCATGCCGCCGCTGATGAAGCTCTGGCTGGACGAAGTCTTCGCCTTCGGCTGGGCCTACGGGCCCGGCGGCGGGCAGTTGCACGGCAAGGACCTGTGGCTGGTGGTCAGCACCGGCGGCAACGAAGACGCCTACCGGCCGGCCGGCCACAACCGGCACTTCATCGACGCGTTTTTCACGCCCTACGAGCAGACCGCCGCGCTGGCGGGCATGCGCTACCTGCCGCCGCTGGTGATGCACGGCGCCCACCAGGTGAGCGACGCGGCGATACAGGCCCACGCCGAGCTCTACGGCCAGCGCCTGGCCAGCTACCCCGACTGGCCCGAGTTGGCGGACCTGGAGCCCGAGCCCGACTGCGAAGTGCCCGGGACCGCCCGCCCCGTGGCCGACGAATGAACCACCCCTGACCGACGACCGAAAGCAAGCGATCCATGGAACATGCCGCAAATGGCGCAGGCTGGCTGCAACTGAGCCTGGTGTATCTGGGCGCGGCCGTGCTGGCCGTGCCGCTGGCCCGGCTGGCCGGCCTGGGCTCCATCATCGGCTACCTAGCCGCCGGCATCCTGATCGGGCCCTGGGGCCTGAAGCTGGTGACCGACCCGCAGGAGATGCTGCACTTCGCCGAGTTCGGCGTGGTGCTGATGCTGTTCCTGATCGGGCTGGAGCTGGAGCCCAAGCGGCTGTGGTCGCTGCGCCGGCCGATCTTCGGCTGGGGCAGCGTGCAGATGTTCGGCTCGGCGCTGCTGCTGTGGGGCGCGGCGCTGGCGGCCGGGCTGGACTGGCGGCTCGCGCTGGTCGGCGCGCTGGGGCTGGCGCTGTCGTCCACCGCGATAGGGCTGGGCGTGGTCAACGAGCGCAACCTGATGTCCACCAGCTCGGGCCAGACCATCCTGAGCGTCTCGCTGCTGCAGGACATCGCGGCGATCCCCGTGCTGGCGCTGGTGCCGCTGCTGGCGATCTCGGCCGACGGCAGCGCCCACGCGGCGCACGGCGGCTCGGCCTGGCTGGGCGCTGCCAAGGCGGTCGGCGTGATCGCGGCCATCGTGCTCGGCGGCCGGCTGCTGCTGCGCCCGGCGCTGCGCTGGATCGCCAGCAGCAAGACGCCCGAGATCTTCACCGCCGCCGCGCTGCTGCTGGTGGTGGCCACCGCCTCGCTGATGCAGGCGGTGGGGCTGTCGATGGCGCTGGGCGCCTTCCTGGCCGGCGTGCTGCTGGCCGAGAGCGAGTACCGGCGCGAGCTGGAGACCGACATCGAGCCCTTCAAGGGGCTGCTGCTGGGCCTGTTCTTCATCGCCGTGGGCATGAGCATCGACTTCGGGGCGGTGCTGGCGCAGCCGCTGCTGGTGGCCGGGCTGGTGCTGGGCTTCCTGGCCGTCAAGGGCCTGGTGCTGTGGGGTATGGCCGGCGCGATGAAGCTGCCGCTGGTCGAGCGGCCGGTTTTCGTGATCCTGCTGGCGCAGGGCGGCGAGTTCGGCTTCGTGGTGTTCCAGGCCGCGCAGCAGGGCGGCGTGATCGATGCCGGCACCTCGTCGCTGCTGGTGGCGGTGGTGGCCTTGTCGATGCTGCTGACGCCGCTGCTGCTGGTGTTTGCCGACCGCTGGTGGATCGTGCGGCTCTCCGCCTACAAGCAGGGGCCGGAGCCGCACGAGATCTCGGAACCGCAGGAGGCGCCGGTCATCATCTGCGGCTTCGGCCGCTATGGCCAGATCCTCAGCCGCCTGCTGTATGCCAACGGCCTGCAGGCCACCGTGCTGGAGCACGACGCCGACACCCTGGAGAGCGTGCGCAAGTTCGGCTGGCGGGTCTTCTACGGCGACGCGACGCGGCTGGACCTGCTGCGTGTGGCCGGCGCGCACCGCGCCAAGGTGCTGGTGGTGGCGGTGGACGACATGGCGCAGAGCCTGACCATCGTCGACATGGCGCTGGAGAACTTCCCGCAGCTCACCATCGTGGCCCGCGCCCGCAACGCGCAGCACTGGTACGAGCTGAACAAGCGCGGCATCCGCCACATCGAACGCGAGACGCTGGACGCGGCCTTGATGAGCGGGCGCAGCGTGCTCGAGGTGCTGGGCTTCCGGCCCCACCAGGCCCGCACGCTGGCCCAGCGCTTTCGCCGCCACAACGTGCGACAGCTGCACGAGATGGCGCCGCACTACGGCGACCAGGACCGCCTGCTGGCGATGGCCAAGGCGGGGCGCCGGCAGCTCGACGAGCTGTTTGCGCAGGAGCGGGCGCAGCAGGCCCAGCGGCCGGGCGGCGGCGGCTGGCACGCGGCGGACGCAGAGGATTGAGCCGGGTGGGCGGCCTGGCGCGGGTGGGGGCGGGCTGAGGAGAATGGGCGCGGCTACTTCAGGCCGCCCGACAGGAACTGCCTGAGCCGCTCGCTGCGCGGCCGGGTGAGCACCTCGCGCGGCAGGCCCTGCTCTTCCACCAGGCCCTGGTGCAGGAAGATGGCCTGGGTGGCCACCTCGCGGGCGAACTCCATCTCGTGGGTCACCACCAGCATGGTGCGGCCCTCGGTGGCCAGCTCGCGCATCACCTTGAGCACCTCGCCGACCAGCTCGGGATCCAGCGCCGAGGTCGGCTCATCGAACAGCATCACCTCGGGGTCCACCGCCAGTGCGCGGGCGATGGCCACGCGCTGCTGCTCGCCGCCGGAGAGCTGGGCCGGGTAGACGTCCTGCCGGTGCGACAGGCCGACCCGCTCCAGCAGCTGCCGGGCCCGCTCCACCGCCTCGGCGCGCGGCTGCTTGAGCACGTGCACCGGCGCTTCGATGATGTTCTGCAGCGCCGTCAAATGGGCCCAGAGGTTGAAGCTCTGGAAGACGAAGGCCAGCCGAGCGCGCCAGCGCTGCAGTTGCGCCGTGTCGGCCGCGCCCAGGCTGCCGTCGCGTTCGCGCTTGAGCTGCAGGGTTTCGCCGCCCAGCGTGAAGACGCCTTCGTGCGGCCGCTCCAGCAGGTTCAGGCAGCGCAGCAAGGTGCTCTTGCCCGAGCCGCTGGAGCCGACGATGGCGATCACGTCGCCGCGCTGCGCGGTCAGCGAGACGCCGCGCAGCACCTCGCGCTCGCCGAAGCGCTTGTGCAGGTTGGCTATGGACAGGCTGGAAGCGGCGACCACGGGTTTCATGCCGACAACAGCTTGCCTTGGCGCAGCGCCTCGCGCCCGGCCACCTTGGCGATCGGCATGCCGGCCACCGCGAAGCGGCGGTTGTCGCGCGCGAACATCAGGCCGTCCACCGGGCTGGTCAGCAGCGTGACCTCGCCGGTCAGCGGGTCGATCAGCTCGGCGATCCTGTCGCCCTGGTGCAGGTGCACGCCGGGCTCGACGGCGAAGACGATCACGCCGCCGTGCGGTGCCACCACCGGGATCGAGCCCGACAGCGGCATGGCCTCGCAGTGCAGCTCGGGCAGCGCCTGGCTGGCGCCCGCGACGAAACCGCGCGCGGCCAGGTAGGCGACGATGCCCTGCGCATCGCGCTCGGCGTGGGCATGCGAGACGTCGGCCTCGCCGCGCAGCTCGATGGTGGTGGCCAGGCAGGCCGGCGGCAGCGGGAAGGCTGGCCCGAGCCGCTGCGCCAGCTCGGGCCAGACCATGGAGCAGGCCTCGTCGAAGGGGTCGCCGCCCGAGCGCTCGGCCAGCAGCGCCAGCTCGGCGCCCAGGCACTGCGCCAGCAGCCGGGCCTGCGGCCACAGCGGCGTGGTGGTGTAGAGGTGCAGCAGGGCTTCGCCGTCGCAGTGCAAGTCGAGCACCACGTCGGCGTCGATCGCCAGCGAGAGCAGCGTGCGGCGCAGGCTCTCCAGCGTGTTGACGGCCGGCAGCGACGAGACGGCGTCGCGCAGCGCCTCGCGCACCACCGCCACGTTGTGCACCGCGTGCGGCCCGAGCAGGCCGGTGACCGCATGGGCCACCTTGTCGACCAGGTTGGCGTAGTTGCGGTTGTAGTTCTCGCCGCTGAAGAGGTCGAAGCGGCCCACCGCGCCGTGCAGCAGCCGCTGGTTCATGCCCAGCGGGTTGGCGGCCGGCACCAGCACCACCTCGCCCTGCAGCCGCTGCTGCGCCTCGAGCTCGCCGAGCAGGCGGCGCAGATGGTGCGCGACCAGCATGCCGGGCACCTCGTCGGCGTGCAGCGAGGCCTGGATGGTGGCCTTCAGGCCCTTGCCGTGCGGGCCGTAATGCAGGCTGACCAGCTCGTGCTGGAGGCCGGGCGCGGCCGGCAGCAGGATGTGTCGTGTCAGTTTCATGGTGTTTTGCCTCTCCCGGAGAGCTCAGCTGCGGTGCTGCATGGGCCGCAGCCAGCGCCGCTCGGCGGCGTGGAACAGCGCCACCAGCGCCATCGTGATCAGCACGTAGAAGACGGCCGCGGTAATGAAGGCCTCGAAGGGCAGGTAGTAGCGCGAGTTGACCTCGCGCGCCGCGCCGGTCAGGTCGAGCAGCGTGACGACGCTGGCCAGCGAGGTGCCGTGCAGCATCAGCTGCACCTCGTTGCCATAGGCCGGCAGCGAGCGCCGCAGCGCCGAGGGCAACACGATGCGGCGGAACATCACCGCGCGCGACATGCCCAGCGCCTGCGCGGCCTCGATCTCGCCGGCCGGCAGCGCGCGCATCGCGCCGGAGATGATCTCGGTGGTGTAGGCGCAGGTGTTGATCGCGAACGCCGCCACCACACAAAAACCCGGCGAGCTCAGCCAGGGCCAGGCCGGACTGCTGCGCACCGCCTCGAACTGCGCCAGGCCGTAGTAGAGCAGGTAGAGCTGCACCAGCAGCGGCGTGCCGCGTATCACGTAGGTGAAGAGCCAGACCGGCCGCCAGGCCCAGGGCGACGGCAGGCTGCGCAGCACCGCCAGCGGCAGCGCGACCAGACCGCCCGCCAGCAGCGAGGCGGCCAGCAGCTTCAGCGTCAGCCAGGCGCCTGCCAGATACAAGGGCCAGCTCTCGGCGATGGCTTCGAAGTTCACAGGTCCACCTTGCGCGTGCCGATGGCCAGGCGCCGCTGCAGCAGCGCAAAGCCCCACTCCGACAGGCTGGTGAAGGCAAGGTAGACCACCGCCGCCGCCGCGTAGAACAGGAAGGGCTCGCGCGTCGATCCCGCCGCCTGGGCGGCACGGTTCATCAGGTCCGACAGGCCGATCACCGAGACGATGGCCGTGCTCTTGATCAGCACCAGCCAGTTGTTCGACAAGCCGGGCAGCGCATGGCGCAGCATTTGCGGGCCGACGATGCGCCACAGCACCTGGCCCGCGCTCATGCCGAAGGCGATGCCGGCCTCGCGCTGGCCGGGCGGCACCGCCAGCAGGGCTCCGCGTATCACCTCGGCCAGGTAGGCGCCGAAGATGAAGCCTATCGTCAGCACACCGGCGGCGAAGGGATCGATGTCGATGAATTCCCAACCCAAGCGCTCGCCGAGGTGGTTCACCGCGATCTGGCCGCCGTAGAAGATCAGCAGCATCAGCACCAGGTCGGGCACCGAGCGTATCAGCGTGGTGTAGGCCGTGCCCAGGGCGCGCAGCACCCGCGAGCGCGAGAGCTTGGCCAGCGCACCGGCCAGGCCCAGTGCGGCGGCGATCAGCAGCGACAGCGCGGCCACCGACAAGGTGACCAGCGCGCCCTGCAGCAGGCTGAGGCCGTATCCGTGCAGCATCGGTCGGTCGGCGGTGCAGCGGCCCGGGGCTTACTTGCGCTCGTCGCCGTAGACGTCGAAGTCGAAGTACTTGTCCTGTATCTTCTTGAACACGCCGTTGGCGCGGATCGCGACGATGGCCGCATTGAGCTTGGCCTGCAGGTCGGTGTCGCTCTTGCGCAGCGCGATGCCCGAGCCGATGCCGAAGATCTTGTCGTCGTCGAAGACCGGGCCGACGAAGCCGAAGCCCTTGCCGCCCGGCGTCTTCAGGAAGCCGTGGTCGGCGGCGACCGAGTCGCACAGCACGGCATCGACGCGGCCGGCTGCCAGGTCGAGCAGCATTTCGTCCTGCTTGCCGTAGCGCACGATCTCGCTGTCCTTGAAGTACTGGGTCGCATAGCGGTCGTGGCTGGTGGTGCGCTGCACGCCTATCTTCTTGCCCTTGAGGCCAGCGGGCGTGGTGTCCAGCTTCACGCCGGTCTTCGCGATCATGCGGGCCGGGGTGTTGTAGTACTTGTTGGTGAAGTTGACCGACTTCTTGCGCTCGTCGGTGATGGCCATCGAGGCGATGATGGCGTCGAACTTCCTGGCCTGCAGGGCCGGGATCATGCCGTCCCACTCCTGCGGCACCAGCGTGCACTCGGCCTTGATCTGGGTGCACAGCGCCATCGCGATGTCGATGTCGAAGCCCTTCAGCTTGCCGTCGGTGCCCACCTCCGAGAACGGCGGGTAGGCGCCCTCGACGCCGATGCGGACCTTCTTCCACTCCGGGCTCTGGGCGCTGGCGGCCAGACTCGCGGCGGCCAAGGCAAGACACAGGGTGATCTGGCGGCGGTTCATGGGGCAGGCTCCTGAGGCGTGGCGACAAAAAAATCAGCGAAGGTGAGAGCGTACAGCCTGTCCGGACGGGCCTGGCGGCCGGCGGTGCCGCTTCAGCGTGTCCAGGGCGCGAACAGCGGGCGCGACATGCGCACCGGCGAGATGTCGAGGTAGAGGTTGGCCACCGTGTATTCGTCGGCCCCCTGCACGTCGGAGTACCAGCCCAGGCTGCCCGCGCCCTTGTAGAGGCGGAACGAGAAGCCGAGGTCGGCCAGCGGGTCGGCCGGCGGCGCCTTGGGGTCGAACGACAGGCCGCGCACTTCCTGCTGGCTGCTGTCGATCAGAAAGGCCATCGCGTTGGAGATCACCGAGTCGCCCAGCATGTCGACATAGAAGGGCTGGGTGTTGAACTCGGGCTTGTAGCCGGCGCCGTTGGGGTCGAGCTTCTCGCCCTTGAGCTTGCGGTTGGAGGGGGTCACCGCGCGTGTCGAGAGCTGCAGCCGGTCGCCCCGGTCGAGGTAGCTCAGGCGGGCGCCGGTGAGGTTGAGCACCGGCACCTTGGGATCGGTCTTGACCTCGCCCAGGTCGACCAGCATCGCGCCCTTGCCGCCGATGATCTCGACCTCGTCGCCATGCACGATGGCGGCGCTGTTCTCGTCGACGCCCAGGCCCAGCTTGTAGCCCTTGGCCAGCATCAGCGGGATCATGCGGCCGAAGCGGCCCCGCTTGAGGAAGTGCTGGTCGATGAACAGGCCGGGGCCGACGAAGCCCAGGCCGCGGTCGACCTCCTTGCCGTCGCGCAGCTGGCCCTTCATCACGCCGATCACGCTGAGCGCGTCGCGGAACATCACGGTGCTCATGATGGCGGCGCCGGCGGAGGTGCCGGCCACCACGCCGCCGCGCCGGTAGACCTCCCAGATCGCGTCCAGCATAGGCGTCGGCTCGCCGCCGGGGTTCAGCGTGTCGACGATGCGGTCCTGCGAGCCACCGGCGAAGAAGATGCCCTGGGCGGCCCGCACCGTGTCGAGCAGCGATTCGTCGCGCACCGCCTTGTTGAGATCCACCCACTTGAGCTGGGGCGCCACCGGCACGTGCTCGGCCACGGCGCCGCGGCGCTGCAGCAGGTCGACGACGCGGCGGCCGCTCTGCTCGGGGTTGTCGGAGGCGGTGGCGAACACCACGAAGCGCGCGCCGCGGCCGCCGGCCAGCTCCACCATGCGGCCCCAGACCTCGTCGTTGTCGCCGTTCAGCGCGCCGCCGATGACCACGGCGTAGCCCTTGACGGTCTGCACCTCGGGCGGTGTCGCAGTGGCGGGCGCCGCCAGCGCCGCCATCGGCGCGGGCGCGGCTTGCGCCCAGGCGGCGGACGAGCCGACGCTGAACAGGGTGGCCAGGGCGGTGCGGCGAGACAGGGGGAATTTCATTGCAGGCGGTTCCAGGCCACGGCCCGGGCGGGCCGCTTGATGACAGGGCCGCATCTTGGCATCCACCGCCGCTCCCGGCCAACGCCTGCCCGCCGTTGGCGCCATTTGCACGGCCGGCTGTGGTTTCCTCGCCAATGAGCACGCCCACCACCCCTGCATTTGAAAGCAGCTGTGCCTGCCCCGCGCCGGGCCGGGGCGGTTGCGGGCACACTGTTTCCGGCCCGTAAAGCCGCGCTGCGACGCGGCCACCGGGGCCCAGCGAACAACGACCCCACCCACCCCGCACCCACATCCATCGACTGGAGGGAACCCGTTCATGACCCAAGCCACGCAGCGCCGCTTCAAACTCACCGCCTCGGCCACCGCCGCCTGGCTGGCGCTGGCCGCCGCCAGCGCCAGCCTGCCGGCCTGGGCCCAGACGGAGCCGGCGGCGGCCGCGCCCGTGCCGGCGCAGCGGGTCGAGATCACGGGCTCGCTGATCAAGCGCACCGAGAGCGAGGGCGCCCTGCCGGTGCAGGTCATCCGGCGCGAAGACATCGACAAGGCCGGCATCACCACCGCCTCCGAACTGATGGCCAAGATCTCGGCCAACAGCGGCGGGCTGACCGACGGCGCCAGCATCAACGTCGGCGGCTACGACCAGAAGGGCTTCAACTCGGCCAACCTGCGCGGCCTGGGCACCTCCTCCACCCTGGTGCTGCTGAATGGCCGGCGCATGGCCAACTTCGCGTCGCCCGGCGACGATGCCGGCGTCGACCTGAACAACATCCCGGCCGCCGCCATCGAGCGCGTCGAGATCCTGCTCGACGGCGCCTCGGCGATCTACGGCACCGACGCGATCGGCGGCGTGATCAACTTCATCACCCGCAAGGACTTCCAGGGCGTCGAGGTCAACGCTTATGGCGGCGTGACGCAGGAAGGCGGAGCCAGCAAGCGGGCGGCGTCGATCGCGGCCGGCTTCGGCAGCCTCGACAAGGAAGGCTTCAACGTGTTCGGTGTCTTTGACGTGCAGCGCACCGGCAGCCTGCGCAGCTCGCAGCGCGACTTCATCGCCGACCTCAAGATCCCCGAGCGGCTGCCGCACCTGCTCTCCGGCTTCACCAACCCCGCCAACATCCGCCTGAGCGGCGTGCAGCAGGAGCATCTGCAGAACCAGGACTTCAGGATCGGCGGCGAGCCCATCGTCAACCGCACCATCAACCTCAGCAAGCCCGACTGCAACCCGCCGGCCAACCTCTACCTGCCCAACGGCATCGGCGGCGTCGATGCCTGCACCTACGACTACATGCGCGACACCGAGCTGTACCCCCAGTCGGAGAAGCTCAGCTTCCTCGGCCGCGGCGTGCTGCAGCTCGCGCCGGAACACCAGCTCTTCGCCGAGGTCGCGCTGAGCCGCGCCAAGACGCGGTATGTCGGCTCCTCCACGCGCGTGCGCGGCGAGATCGACTACCGCGGCATCCCCGGCCTGGCCGACACCGGCCTGGACAGCATCGAGTGGGACCCGGAGGAAGACGACAACCAGACGCTGATCGAAGTGCGGGCCCGCCTCAACGAGGCCGGCAACCGCACCAGCGAGCTGATCAGCGAGGGCCAGCGCTTCGTGGTCGGCCTGACCGGCACGCTGGGCGCCTGGGACTACGACGTCGCACTCAACCACAGCGTCAACAAGGTGCGCGACCGTGACGTGCACGGCTACCTGCTCTACAACGAGCTGATCGAGGGCATCGAAGACGGGCTGATCAATCCCTTCGGCCCCTCCCCTGCCGAGGGCGTCGCGCTGATCGACAGCATCCAGGTCAACGACACCGCGCGGCGCGCCCGCGGCACGATGGATTCGGTGGACTTCAAGCTCTCGCGTGCGCTGATGAAGCTGGGCGGCGGCGACCTGGCCATCGCGGTCGGGGGCGAGTTGCGCAAGGAGAAGGTCGACTTCAGGCCGTCCGAGCTGCTGATGACCGACAACATCAACGAAGACTTCGCACCGGAAGGCGGTGGCCCGACCAGCGACAAGCGCAGCGTCGCGGCGGCCTATGCCGAGCTGCTGGCACCGGTCACCAAGGAGATCGAGCTGCAGTTCGCGCTGCGCACCGACCACTACGAGGGTGTCGGCAACACCACCAACCCCAAGCTCGGCATACGCTACCTGCCGTCCAAGGAACTGCTGCTGCGCGCCTCGGTGGGCACGGGCTTCCGCGCCCCGTCGCTGAACGACCTGCACCGCCCCACCGTCTACAGCAGCACCGCCACCCTGCCCGACCCCGTGGCCTGCGCCGAGCTGGACAACAACCTGGCCGACTGCGCCTTCAACTGGGACACCCGCCGCTACAGCAACGCCAAGCTCAAGCCCGAGCGCTCGCGCCAGTTCTCGATCGGTGCGGTGATCGAGCCTCACCCGCTGTGGAGCTTCAGCATCGACTACTGGAACATCCAGAAGCGCGACCTGATCAGCGAGATCGGCGACGACGTGATCCTGAACAACCTGGCCAAGTACGAGCCGCTGGTGCACCGCTACAACGAGGACGAGGGCCTGGACGGCTGCGACTACGACCCGGACGACTACGAGATCTGCTACATCGAGCTGCGCAAGGAGAACCGCGGCAAGGAGAAGGTTTCCGGCGTGGACCTGATGGCCGAGCTGCACGGGTTGAAGACCGGGCTCGGCACCTTCGGCGCGCGCCTGGCCGGCACACTGGTGCTGACCTCCGAGCGGCAGGCCAGCCCGGGCGACCCCTTCCTGAGCAACCTCGGCCGCTTCGTCACCGACAGCGTGGTGCAGCGCTGGCGCCACCGCCTGACGGCCGACTGGGAAAAAGGCCCCTGGGGCCTGACGATAGGCAACACCTTCTACGCTGGCTACGAGGATCAGAACTCCGCCATCGACACCGACAGCGGCACCGTGGTCGCCAAGAACCGCGTCAAGGCCTACTCGCTCTGGGACCTCTCGGGCTCCTACGAGTTCTCCAAGCAGTTCAAGCTGCGCGCCGGTATCCAGAACCTCTTCGACACCTCGCCGCCCTACTCCAACCAGGCCTACTACTTCATCTCCGGCTACGACCCGACCTACACCGACCCGCGCGGCCGCTTCTTTTACCTGAGCGCGCAATACGCTTTTTAGCGTCGGCTCCGCAAGCATGCGAGCAGCTACTGCTGCTCATAACCGTGCACGGCCCCCACGGGCGTGCGCGGATCCGGCTCCGCCGGTCCGCTGCGCGGCCTTGCAGGCCGCGCCGGGCCAGTGGCCCGGCCCTTCGCCAGGCACAAAGGGTCCACCGGACCCTTTGTGTCCGGGCTCAGCCCCCCTGGGGGGCAGCGACCGCCAGGGAGCGTGGGGGCTCCATAATTCCAGGATGTTCCAACCCTCCCAGAACGATGTCCGCCGCTTCTTCTGCGATGTGCACGCCAAGCAGCAGGGCGGCACGCCGCTGGCCGCGATCGAGGCGCTGGCCGGCGGCTGGATCGCCGAGCACCCCGAGTACCACGCCGACTTCGCCGACCTCGAGGCCGCGCTGGCGGCCGTCTACGAGGTCGACGAAGGCCGCACCAACCCCTTCCTGCACCTGTCTATGCACCTGACCATCAGCGAGCAGGTCTCGATCGACCAGCCGCGCGGCATCCGCCAGGCGGTCGAGCTGCTGGCCGCCAAGCGCAATTCGCTGCACGACGCCCACCACGAGGTGATGGAGTGCCTGGGCGAGATGATCTGGGCCTCGCAGCGCAGCGGCCAGCCGCCCGACGGCCACGCCTACCTCGATGCGGTGCGGCGCAGGGCGACACGCTGAGGAGCCCGCCGTGCCCAGCCACCAGCAGCTCGACCGACGCAGTCTCGCCATGCATCGCCTGGTCGTGGACAAGATACGGCGCGATCCCGCCCTGTTCGAGAGAGCCAGGGCGACGCTGGCCCGATGGCGCGCCAGCGTCTGCGTCTCGTCGCAGCCCTATCTGGAAGAGTGGGAACGCAGCATGAACCAAGGCATGGAAGCCTGCCTGGCCTTGGCCGTCGAAGACTCGCAGCGCGCGACGGCGCTGCGCCAGTCGTCCCCCTTCGCAGGCGTGCTGACCCACCGCGAGCGCTTCGAATTCCTGAGAACCTGGAGTTCCGGGACATGAATCGCCAAGAGCTGGAACACCTGATCCGCGCCGCAGCCGCGATCACCAACGAGTACGAGATCGTCGTGGTCGGCAGCCAGTCCATCCTCGGCGCGGCGCCCGACGCACCCGCGTTCCTGCTGCAATCGATGGAAGCGGACATGTACCCGCTGCATCACCCCGAGCCAGAGCTCGCGCAGAGCGGCGTCTCTACTTCACCGTGACCCAGGCCGCCTCCAGCCAGTTGTCGGCCCGGTGCACCACCGTCACGTTGCTGCGCGCCGCCCAGGGGATGAACTGGCGGTGCAGCGGGATGTGGTGGACCTGCGCGTTGTGCTCGCGGAAGACGGCCTTGATCATCTCGCGGCGCTTCGCGACGTCCGGCTCCTTGCTGGTGGCCGCCGCCATCGCGTCGAGCTTGTCGTCCTTGAAGTTGCCGCGGTTGTACTCGCCGACGCCGCCTTCGCCGCGGTTGCGGTAGATCGGCGTGAAAGTGGTCTCGGCGTCGGTGATGGCGCCGCCCCAGCCGAACATGTACAGGCTGGTGTCCAGCTTCTCGGTCTTGGGGAAATAGGTGGCCCGCGGCATCGCGTTGACGCGCACCTTGACGCCTATCTTGTCCCACATCGCGGCCAGCGCGATGCAGATCTCCTCGTCGTTGATGTAGCGGTTGTTCGGGCAGTCCAGCGTCACCTCGAAGCCGGCGCCGTAGCCGGCCTCGGCCATCAGCGCCTTGGCGGCGGCGATGTCGAAGGGCAGGCGCTTGTCGAGCTCGGCGTCGTTGAAGTAGGCCAGCGGCGAGGCCACCAGCACCGCGGTGGGCACGGCCTGGCCGTTCATCAGCTTGGTCTTGATGGTTTCGATGTCCACCGCCTGGTAGAGCGCCTTGCGCACGCGCAAGTCCTTGAAGGGGTTCTTGCCGTCGGGCGACTTGCCGTAGAGCAGCGTGTCGCGGGCCTGGTCCATGCCGATGTAGACGACGCGGTTCTCCATGCCGTCGATCACCTTCACGTTCGGCGTGTTGCGCAGCCGGGCGACGTCGCGCGGCGCGGGGTCGAGCACGAAGTCGATCTCGCCCGAGACCAGTGCCGCCAGGCGGGTGCCGTCGTTGGAGATCTGGTTGTAGACGATCTCCTGCACGTTGCCTTCGAACTTGCCCCACCAGGCCGGGTTGCGCTTGAGCGTGGTCTTCACGCCGGGTTGGCGGCTCACCAGCATGTAGGGGCCGGTGCCGTTGGCGTTCAGGCCGGCGTAGGTCTCTTCCTTGTCCTTGAAGCTGAGCGGCCGGGTCACCTTGTTCTTCTCGGACCAGGCCTTGCTCATGATGAAGAGGGTGTCCAGGTGCTGCAGGAAGATAGGGTTGACCTGCGGCAGCGTGAACTCCACCGTCAGGTTGTCGATCTTCTTCGCGGTGCCGACCGCATGGGCATAGGCCGCGAGTTGCGAGCTGGGCGCCTTGGCGCGCTCGACCGAGAAGACCACGTCGTCGGCGGTGAAGGGCGTGCCGTCGTGGAACTTGACGTTGGGCCGCAGCTTGAAGCGCCAGGCCAGCGGGCCGGTCTGCTGCCACTCGGTGGCCAGCGAGGGCTTGATCTCCAGCGCCCTGTCGCGCGTGACCAGCCGCTCGTAGATCTGGCCGTTCGTCATGTTGGTCAGGCTCTCGTTCTGCGAGTGCGGGTCCATGGTCTGTGCGTCGCCCTGGCTGGCCCAGCGCAGGGTCTGGGCCTGGGTGCCGGTGCCTGCGGCGAGGCCGAGGGCCAGCGCGAGCGCGGCGGGCAGGAGGTGGCGTTTCATCGGCGGGGTTCCTTGCAGTTCAAGAGTCGGTGGAGGCGGCCGGGTAGCCTTCTTCGCGCAACGCAGCCTCGAGCTGCTCGCGCGGCAGGGCCGAGGCGATCTGCACGCGCTTGCTGGCGAGGTCGACCTGCACCTGGGCGGCCGGGTCGAGGGCCAGCACGGCCTGCGTCACGGTCTTGGCGCAGTGGCCGCAGCTGATGTCGGGCAAGGTGAGTTCGATCATGGCGGGCTGCTTCACTGGTGCTTGAAGGCGGGTTTGCGCTTGTTCAGGAAGGCGTCCATGCCCTCGCGCTGGTCCTCGGTGCCGAAGAGGGCGTGGAAGGCGCGCCGCTCGTAGCGCACGCCGCTGGACAGGCCACTCTCGAAGGCTTCGTTGACGCACTCCTTGATCATCATCACGCTGGGCAGGCCGAGCGCGCAGATCGTCTTGGCGGTGGCCAAGGCCTCGTCCATCAGCGTCTCGGCCGGCACGATGCGCGAGACCAGGCCGGCGCGCTCGGCCTCCAGCGCGTCCATCATGCGGCCGGTCAGCAGCAGGTCCATGGCCTTGGCCTTGCCGACCGCGCGCGGCAGCCGCTGCGTGCCGCCGGCGCCCGGCACCACGCCGAGCTTGATCTCGGGCTGGCCGAACTTGGCGTTGTCGGCTGCCAGCACGATGTCGCACATCATCGCCACCTCGCAGCCGCCGCCCAGCGCAAAACCCGCCACCGCGGCGATCACCGGCTTGCGCACCTGGCGGAGGGTCTCCCAGTTGCGCGAGATGTAGCCGTCGCGGAAGGCCTCCATGTGGGTCAGCGTGGCCATCGCGGCGATGTCGGCGCCGGCGGCGAAGGCCTTTTCGTTGCCCGTCAGCACGATGCAGCCGATCGCGGGGTCGTGGTCGAAGGCCAGCAGCGCGTGCCCCAGCTCGTCCATCAGCTGGTCGTTCAGCGCGTTCATCTGCTTGGGCCGGTTCAGCGAGATCACGCCGATCTGCAACGGGCCGTCGCCTTTGACTTCGGTGAGGATGCATTCGTAAGCCATGTCGTCTCCTGCGCGGGGGCAAAACCTGTTCGCCCAACTATACGGGCGGGCGGCAAGCCGTCTCAGGGTGTAGGGCCGGCCTGCAGCGGCCGGCTTTCCAGCATCAGCTCCAGGTGCGTCTCGGCATCCTGCTGCAGCGCGATGCGCACCGGCAGGTACTGCAGGCTGGGGGCGATCCACATCTCGACCGAGAGCTCGTTG
>DATHWJ010000297.1:0-23952 GCA_035460745.1 Ideonella sp.
CTCGGGCCGCTGGTGGCCGCGGCGGTGATCGTGCCCTTTGGCCAAGGCAGCGTCGCGTGGTTCGGGCTGGCGGCGCTGCTGGGCATCGTGCTGCTGCTGCAGGTCAGCCGCTGGTACGCCGCCCACCGCGTCGGCGCCGCCGCGCGCCCGGCGCGGCGGCCTGCGGTGGCGCCGCTGCCGCGGCGCACGGTGGCCGGTGCGATCGCGGTGCTGCTGGTGCTGGTCTTTTCCAAGTATTTCTACATCGCCGGCATCAGCAGCTTCTACACCTTCTACCTGATGGAGAAATTCGGCCTCTCGGTGCAGAGCGCGCAGCTGCACCTGTTCATGTTCCTGTTCGCCTCCGCGCTGGGCACGCTGGTGGGCGGCCCGGTCGGCGACCGCATCGGGCGCAAGCCGGTGATCTGGGTCTCCATCCTCGGCGTCGCGCCGTTTGCGCTGCTGCTGCCGCACGCCGACCTCTTCTGGACCACCGCGCTGGCCATCCTGATCGGCCTGATCCTGTCGTCCGCGTTCTCCGCCATCCTGGTCTATGCGCAGGAGCTGATGCCCGGCAAGGTCGGCATGGTCTCCGGCCTGTTCTTCGGCTTTGCCTTCGGCATGGGCGGCCTGGGCGCCGCCGTGCTGGGGCTGCTGGCCGACCACACCAGCATCGCCTTCGTCTACCGGCTGATCGCCTGGCTGCCGCTGCTGGGCGTGGTGGCGGCGCTGCTGCCGAGCGTGAAGCGGGTGGCGGGGCGGTAGCGGGGCCGCCCGCGACCCACTCGCGAGCCGGGCGTGACGCTGCGCGGCCTCAGCGCGGGGATCGTCGCCTGGCGGCAGCTCCGCCCTCCGGGCCTGCCTTGCAGCGCTGTACGTTGCGTGCCACTGCGTCGGCGATGGTCTTGCAGGTCGCCTTGCGGATCTCGAACGCCTGCAGGCGCGCCGCCAGGCCGTCCGCCTCGGTGCAGATGCGGTCCATGGTCTGCGCGGCGATGGCCGCGGGCACGCCGCAGTCTTGCGCCAGCCTGAGCAGGTCGGCCCGCCCGGGCGCCAGCGCCTCGCCCATCACCGAGGTCTGGTGCCAACCCCTGGGGCCGGCATTGAAGCTGAGGTCGTAGGCGGGCGAGAGCTTCCATGCCATGCGCTCGTCCATGCGCAAGGAGAAGTTCTTGGCATGGTCGTCCCGGTTGTTGAACACCACATTGAACACGCAGCGGGCAAAGGCCTTGGCGACTTCGGCTTCGTCCCGCGTGAACAGGCGGGTGGCGCGCAAGAGGGTCTGGTAGTCCAGCGCCGGGAGCCGGAAGTTCGCGTGCAGCGCGCCGGCGAAGGAGTGCACCGGCACCCGCATGGCGCCGACGCGATCGAAGCGCTCGACGCCGAACGCGGCCAGGTGCTTGTCGATCTCGAAGTGGCGCGTCGGCGGCACCTCTATCCCGCAGGAACGGGCCAGGCCGGCATAGGCGTGCTCGATGGCGCAGACCTCCTTGTGCTCTGCGCGGGCCGGGAACTTCACCAGCCAGAAGCCGCCGGCGACGTCTTCGCGGGTGCTCACGGTGGCCGTGTTTTCGTCGAGGCGCACGAGGGCTTTCGGCCGTGCGCCATGCGGCGAGCCGCCGACGAGCGCGAGCGCCTTGAGCGCGGCGGTGTCCTTGTCTTCGATGATCTCGTGGCTGGCCCGCGCCAGCTCGAGCAGGCTCATGTCGTCGCTGGAGGCGCTGAGGTCATCGCTGGGCCTGAAGGCCAGCGCCCCCATCGCGCGCTCGCCGATGAAGCTCAGGCGGTCGAGCGGCGACACGCGGTGCGGATCGCGACCCGACTTCAGGAAGAGCTGGTCCATCAGCAGCAGGCCCCAGCCGTCGGGCAGCGAGTCGGAGACCAGGCCGGGCAGGCGGCCGAGGTGCTCGGGAAAGCCGCTGAATGCCGCGGCGCGCAAGGGAAGATGCAAGGGCGAAAACTCGATGTCGCGCGCGAGAGTCTCCGGCGAGTACTCGAACAGCAGGTCGGCGCCGTTGTCGGCCAGCGTACCGAGCACCCAGGCTTGGCCCCAGCCCCGAAAGAGCACGTCGATCTTCTTCATCGCGCTTTGGCCAGGCGCCGGGGTGCACGCTGGCGGGTGGCTCGCTCGGCGCGCTCCATGGCGGCGATGCTGGTCTGCGGCTTCAGCGCCAGGATGTCCGCCAGCTCGCTCACCAGCGACAGCGCCTGGGCCACGCGCACAAAGGTCTCCAGCGTGGTGCGGCCGGTCGACTCCAGCGTCTTGACGGAGCCCAGGGCCACGCCGGCGCGGCTCGCCAGCTCCTGCTGCGTCATCAGGCTGGCCAGGCGCTGCGCGCGCAGGCGCCGCCCGAGCTCGCGCACGATCTCGCTGCTGGTGGCAAAGCTGAAGTCGAGCAAGGCAGGTCGTTCCGGTGTGGTTGGGTAGTCAGGTATCAGTGGTCGTAAAAAAGTCCACAAAGGGCCATTGCCGGCTTCAATAGCTATTTTAGTGGCTGTTGAAATGAAACGCCACGGCCTCACCGACAAGCGGCCAAGCGGCCTCGGGATGGCTGTTGCATCAAGCTTGAAGCCGCCCTGCCGAAAACAGGGCGGCGTCGCCGCACGTGGCCGCCGCCCTCAGCCCGGAATCGAATGCCGGCCGTCGCAAGGCAGATCCAGCACCGCACACGTGACCCTCTTCGAGCACTCAACCCTGCGCCTGAACAAGGGCGAAACCAGCCTCCCGCAACCCCCGGGCGACTTGGCCTACGGCGGCGCCTGCCTGGTGCTGTACAGCGGCGAAGACACCGGCAAGCGCTACGCGCTGGACCAGGCGCGGGCGGTGATAGGCCGCACGCCGCGGGCCGAGGTGTACATCGAGAGCCCCGCCATCAGCCGCCGCCATGCCGAGCTCGAGGTGGCCGGCGACAGCGTGACGCTGCGCGACCTCGGCTCGGTCAACGGCACCTGTGTCAACGAGGTGCGGGTGGAGGCACCGGTGCTGCTGCAGGACGGCGACCTGATACGCATGGGCGAGGTGGTGCTGAAGTTCTTCCGCCGCGCCAGCCTGGATGCGCTGCTGCACGACCGCATGTACCGCATGGCCACCATCGACGCGGGCACCGACGTGTTCTGCAAGCGCTACCTGCTGCAGGCGCTGGAGCGTGAGGTGCGCCTGGCCCACCGCTACGGCCGCCCGCTCTCGCTGGTGTGCCTGGATCTGGACCACTTCAAGGCCGTCAACGACCGCTATGGGCACAACGCCGGCGACGTGGTGCTGCGCGATGCGGCGGCGGCGGTGCAGGCGGTGGTGCGGGCCTCGGACGTGTTCGGCCGCATCGGCGGCGAGGAGTTTGCCGCGGTGTTGCCGAACACCGCGCTGGCGCAGGCCGTGGTGCTCGCCGAGCGCTTCCGGGCGGTGGTGGAGCAGGCGGTGTTCGAGCTGCCGGCCGGCGAGCCACCCGAGCGGCGCACGCTGCGGCACCGCCAGACGGCGTCGCTGGGGGTTGCCCAGCTCGGCCGCGAGATGCAGGACGGGCGCTGCCTGCTGGGCGCGGCCGACGAGATGCTCTACGCGGCCAAGCGCGGTGGGCGCAACCGGGTTGAGGCCTGAGGGCCTGAGGGCGTGAGAGCCTGATCGCCAGGCCCGGCCGCGCCGCGCGCCTCAGGCGCCGCCCAGCGCCCGGGTGATGCCGGCCGCGGTGGCCAGCACCTCCGGCGCATGGGCCGGGTTCAGCCGCTCGGTGGGCATGGTCAGCGTGACCGCGCCCACCAGCTCGCCGGCGGCCGAGAAGACCGGCGACGAGATGCCCGAGAGCTCGGGCGTGCGGTCGCCGGAGGCGGCGAACACCCGCTCGCGTCGGATGCGCTCATAGGGCTCGCCCTGGGCGCCGGAGAAGGCCATCAGCACCCGCCCGCCGGCGCCGCGCTCCAGCGGCAGCAGGTCGCCGGCCTTGGTGTGGTCGCGGATGACCTGGGCCGAGTCGACCCGGTACAGGCACAGCCGCTGCTCGGCCTGGCGCACGTGGAAGGCGGCGCTCTCCTGGGTGCGCTCCACCAGCGCCCGCAGCGCGGGCAGCACCGTCGCCTCGAGCGAAAACGAGGCGGTGTAGATGGCGTGCAGCCGCGCGACCGTGGGGCCGAGCGCGTAGCGGCCATCGGCCAGCCTGAGCAGCAGGCGTGCATGCTCCAGCGAAGCCAGCAGGCGCAGCGCGGTGCTCTTGTAGAGCTGCGAGCGCTGTGCCAGCTCGGTGAGCGAGAGCGACACGTCGCCGCTGCGGAAGCAGCCGAGCAGCGAGAGTGCGCGGTCGACCGCGGCAGCGCCGCCGGGCGCGGCGTGCCGGTCGGCGATGGAAGGGGACGCGGCTTTCTTGACCATGGCGGGTGAGCGGCCAACACATTGCGCGGCATTGGCCACGGCGTTAAACTTGTTCCGTGAAATGAATTCGTATTCTATCTGACAGAACATGACCGAGACAAGGAGACCGTGATGGGCCGGATACTGGTGAGCGAAGTCGGACCGCGCGACGGCTTGCAGAGCATCGAGGCGACCATGCCGACGGCGCACAAGCTGCGCTGGATCAGCGCGCTGGCGCAGGCGGGCCTGCGCGAGATCGAGGTGGGCTCCTTCGTGCCGCCGCGGCTGCTGCCGCAGATGGCCGACATCCAGGCCGTGGTGGCCCATGCGCTGACGCTGCCCGGCCTGCACGTGGCCGTGCTGGCACCCAACCTGCGCGGCGCGCAGGCGGCCTTCGAGGCGGGCGTGCACAAGCTGACCTTGCCGGTCTCGGTGACCGAGGAGCACTCGCTGGCCAATGTGCGCAAGACCCACGTGCAGATGCTGGACGAGCTGCGCAGCATCGTCGCGCTGCGCAACGAGCGCTTCCCCGGCATACAGATAGAGGCGGGCCTGTCGGTCGCCTTCGGCTGCACCATTGCCGGCGCTGTGAGCGACGACGAGACGATGCGCATGGCGCTGGCCTGCGCCGAGAGCGGGGTCGACGAGGTGGGCTTGTCGGACACCAGCGGCTACGGCCAGCCGGCGCAGGTGAGGCGCTTGTTCAAGCGGCTGCAGGCCGAGCTGGGGCCGCAGGCCGGCGGCGCGCACTTCCACAACACGCGCGGCCAGGGCCTGGCCAACGTGGTGGCGGCGCTGGAGGTGGGCGTCACCACCTTCGACGCGAGCCAGGGCGGGCTGGGCGGCTGCCCCTACGCGCCGGGCGCCAGCGGCAACATCGTGACCGAGGATCTGGTCTACCTGCTGGAGGCGATGGGCTGCGACACCGGCATCGACATCGACCAACTGGTGGCGGCGCGCGCCATCCTGCACCAGGCGCTGCCGGACGAGCCGCTCTACGGCCACCTCGCGGACGCCGGGCTGCCCAAGGGCTTCAGGTATGCCGATGGGCGGGCGCCCAGCGCGGTGCAGCCCGAAACCTGCCTGACCGGAGCCGCGCCATGACCGCCGATGCACAAGCCCTGCCTTACAGCGGCCTGCGGGTGGTCGAGTTCACCCACATGGTGATGGGCCCGAGTTGCGGCATGCTGCTGGCCGACCTGGGCGCCGAGGTGATCAAGGTCGAGCCGCTGGGCGGCGACAGCACGCGCAAGCTGGCCGGCTCGGGGGCCGGCTTCTTCTCGATGTTCAACCGCAACAAGAAGAGCCTGGCGGTCGACATGAAGGATCCGCGCGGGCAGGAGATCGTGCTCAAGCTGGTGGCCGGTGCCGACGTCTTCAGCGAAAACTTCAAGACCGGCACCATGGCCAAGCTGGGCCTGGGCTACGCCGCGCTCTCGGCGCTCAACCCGCGCCTGGTCTACGTCTCGCACAAGGGCTTCCTGCCCGGCCCCTACGAGCACCGCACCGCGCTCGACGAGGTGGTGCAGATGATGGGCGGCCTGGCCTACATGACCGGGCCTGAAGGCCGCCCGCTGCGCGCCGGCACCAGCGTCAACGACATCATGGGCGGCCTGTTCGGCGCCATCGGTGCGATGGCGGCGCTGGCCCAGCGCGAGAAGACCGGCCGCGGCCAGGAGGTGCAGAGCGCGCTGTTCGAGAACAACGTGTTCCTGGTGGCGCAGCACATGATGCAGTTCGCCGTCACCGGCCAGGCCGCCGCGCCCATGCCCAGCCGCATCTCGGCCTGGGCGATCTACGACGTCTTCACCGTCAAGGACGGCGAGCAGATCTTCCTCGCGGTGGTCTCGGACACGCAGTGGGCGCTGTTCTGCGAGGCCTTCGGCCTGGCCGCGCTGCGGGCCGACCCGCGCCTGGCCAGCAACAACCTGCGGGTGCAGGCGCGCGACTGGCTGATGCCCGCGGTGCGCGAGCACCTGGCTGGGCGAGAGGCCGCGGAGATCGCCGGCATCTTCGAGCGCATCGGCCTGCCGTATGCGCCCATCACCCGGCCGCAGGACTTGTTCGACGACCCGCACCTGCTGGCCACCGGCGGCCTGGCCGAGGTCACGCTGCCGGCCGATGCCAGCACGGCAGGCCGGGTCGTGCACACCCGCACCGCGCTGCTGCCGCTGACGCTGGATGGCCAGCGCCTGCCGCTGCGCGCGCCGCCGCCCTCGCTGGGGCAGGACTGCCAGGCGCTGCTGCGCGAGCTCGGCTACCTCGACGGCGAGATCGCCGCGCTGCAGCAGGCGGGGGTCATCGTCGTGCAGACCCCCGCGCCGCCGCTCACTTGAACATCGACGGCAGCCAGAGCGAAAACGCTGGCACGTAGGTGACGAGCAGCAGGCAGGCGGTCAAGGCGCCGTAGAAGGGCAGGATGGACTTCATCACCTGCCCGACCGAGACCCCGCCGATCGCGCAGCCGACGAACTGCGTCACCCCCACCGGCGGGGTGTTCAGGCCCAGCGCGCAGTTGATCAGCATCACGATGCCGAACTGCACCGGGTCCATGCCGAACTGCGCCGCGATGGGCAGGAAGATGGGCGTGCAGATCAGGATGGTGGCCGCCATGTCCAGGAAGGTGCCCAGCACGAACAGCAGCACGTTGATCATCAGGAAGATCACCCACGGGCTGCTGGAGACCGAGGTCATCAGCTCGCCGGTCTTCTGCGGCACTTCGTAGAGCGCCATGAAGTAGCCGAAGGCCGAAGAGATGCCGATCAGCAGCAGCACCACGCCGGTGGTCTTGCAGGCCTTGGCGCAGGCCTTCAAGAAGTCCTTCCAGCTCAGCGACTTGTAGACCAGCGCCGTCACCAGCAGGGCCCAGAAGACGGCCGTGGCGGCCGACTCGGTGGCGGTGAAGATGCCCGAGAGGATGCCGGCCAGGATGATCACCACGATCAGCAGCCCCGGCATCGCGGCCAGCAGCGAGACGATCACTTCCTTCCAGCCCGGGAAGTTGCCGCGCGTGGGGTAGCCGCGCTTGACCGCCACGTAGTAGGCCGCGGCGAGGTTGCAGATGGTCAGCAGCAGCGCCGGGATCACGCCGGCCAGGATCAGGCTGAACACGCTCACCGAGGCGATGCCGGTGGTGGCCAGCGTGAAGATGATCAGGTTGTGCGAGGTCGGCATCAGCGCGCCGACCAGGGCCGCGTGGGTGGTCACGTTGACGGCGTAGTCGGCGTCGTAGCCCTCCTTCTTCATCAGCGGGATCATCACCGAGCCCATCGCCGAGACGTCGGCCAGCGGCGAGCCGGCGACACCGCCGAACAGGGTGCAGCCGATCACGTTGCTCATGCCCAGACCGCCGCGCACGTGGCCGACCAGGCTGTTGGCAAAGCGCACGATGCGGTCGGCGATGCCGCCGTAGAGCATCAGCTCGCCGGCGAAGACGAAGAACGGGATGGCCAGGAACGAGAAGACCTGCATGCCGCCGACCATCTTCTGGAACACCACCGCGATCGGCATGCCGGCATACAGCACGGTGGCCACCGAGGCCAGGCCGATGGAGAAGGCGACCGGTACGCCGAGGATCAGCAGGACCGCGAAGCTGATCGATAAGACTGTCAATTCCATGAGGATTCCCCAGGTGCGCTTGGCGTGATGTGGTGTCGGGTGCGGGTCAGTGCCAGGCGGGCATGACTTCTTCGTCGCGCAGCAGCGCCACGATGTGTTCGAGAGAGAACATCACGATCAGCCCGCCGGCGATCACCAGCGCGAGGTAGTCGGCGCCCACCGGCACGCCGAGCATGGGCTTGATGTCGCTCCACTTCAGCATCGTCCAGATCCAGCCGCTCCAGGCCATGATCCCGCCGAACAGCGCCACCAGCGCATGGATCAGGATCTCTATCTTCAGCCGCGCGGACTCGGGCAGCAGCGAGACCAGCGACTCCAGCCCGATGTGGCCGGCGTCGCGCACGCCCACCGCCACGCCCAGCGCGGTCACGTACAGCACCAGCTGCAGCGCCAGGCCCTCGGCCCAGGTGGGGGTGTCGTTGAAGACGTAGCGGCCGACCACCTGGTACTGCACGCACAGGATGATGGTGATCAGCATGATCACCGCCAGCACCAGGCTGGCCTTGGAGAGCAGCGCGCACAGGCGGGTGTAGGCATGCCGGGCGGGCGGTCGCGGGTGCTCGGGGTCCAGCGCCAGCGCGACCGGGCTCACGGCGGCGCTGCCGGCTGCAGCGGTCGCCGAGGGGAACGATGAACTCATGGAGAGTCTCCTGCCCGCGCAGAGCGAGCGGCGCTCGCGCGGGTCTTTGGACGGCGCGAGCCTGCCGGTGGAGGCAGGGCCGCGCAGGAGGGCGTCTCGCCGCCGTGCGGCGGCGAGCGCAGGGGCACTACTTGTTGTCTTGCACGGCCTTCACCAGGCGCTGCAGGTCGGGCGTGGTGATGAACTTGGCGTAGACGGGCGCCATCGCGGCCTTGAACGAAGCCTTGTCGACATCGCTGACGATGGTCGAGCCGGCCTTCAGCACGATCTCCAGCGCCTTGGCTTCCTGCTCGTCCCACTTCTGGCGCTGGAAGGCCACCGACTCCTTGGCCGTGGCGCGGAACAAGTCCTGGTCGGCCTTGGGCAGCTTGTCGTAGATGGCCTTGGACATCACCAGCATCTCGGGCGCCATCGAGTGTTCGGTGCGCGAGTAGAACTTCACCGCCTCGTAGTGCTTGAAGCCTTCGTAGGAGGGGATGTTGTTCTCGGCCGCATCGATCAGCCCGGTCTTCAGCGCGGTGTAGACCTCGCCGGTGGGCATCGGCGTGGCGTTGGCACCCATCGCGCCGACCAGCGAGACCCACAGGTCGGACTGTTGCACGCGTATCTTCAGGCCCTTGGCGTCGGCCAGCGTCTTCACCGGCTTCTTCGCGTAGATCGAGCGGGCGCCGCTGTCGTAGAAGGCCAGGCCGACCAGGCCCTCGGCTTCGCAGCCCTTCAGGATCTCTTCGCCGATGGGGCCGTCGAGCGACTTGCGCATGTGGGCGATGGAGTCGAACAGGAAGGGCATGGTGGGCACCAGGCTCTTGGGGCACATCGAGTTCAGCGAGCTGATGTTGACGCGGTTCATCTCCAGCGCGCCGATCTTGACCTGGTCCAGCGTCTCCTTCTCGCTGCCGAGCGCGCTCTTGTTGAAGACCTTGATCTTGTACTTGCCGGCGCTGCGCTTGTCGAGCAGCTCGCTCATGTACTTGACGGCTGCCACCGTGGGATAGGTGTCGCTGTTGTGCACGTCGGCCGAGCGGAACTCGGTGGCCTGCGCGGAGAGACCGGCGAGGCCGGAGAAGGCGGCTGCGAGCAGGGCGGCCAGGAGTTTGGGTCGGGTCATCGTGGTGTCTCCGTTGGGGGTGTTGGCGGGGAAAGAAAAATGCGCTTGAAAGCGCCTGAGAACGTTTGCAGCGTGCCGCAGGACGTCAGGGTTTGAAGGGAGACTCGGGCAAGCCCTGGGCGCCGGGGCGGGTGGCGAAGAGGGCGCCTGCCAGGTGCTCCTGCCCGGGCGGCGGCGAGGCCGGGCGTATCGAGGTGACGAACAGCGTCTGCAGGTCGGGCCCGCCGAAGGCGCACATCGCAGGCTTGCTGACCGGCACCTCGATGGATCGGTCCAGCCGGCCGTCGGGCGTGAAACGGTGCACCAGCCCGGCGTCATTGGCGCAGATCCAGTAGGCGCCGTCGGTGTCGACAGCGGCGCCGTCGGGCCGGCCGGGGTAGGCGTTCATGTCGATGAACTCGCGCCGGTTGCCGGGCTCGCCGTCTTCGCCCAGATCGAAGGCCCAGACGCGCTGCACGCCGGGGTGCGAGTCCGACAGGTACATCGTGCGGTTGTCGGGGCTGAAGCCCAGGCCGTTGGGGGTGATCAGGCCCTCGATCACCGGGGCTGAGAGGCCGGCGCCGGTGAAGCGGTAGAGCGCACCGGCGGGGGCGGCGAGCGACATGTCGCGCACCATGCTGCCGGCCCAGAAGCGGCCCGCGCGGTCGGTGCGGCCGTCATTGAAGCGCATGTTGCCCTGGGCGTGGGCGACGCCGGCCAGGCGCTTGGCCGCCAGCGTGCCGTCGGCCTGCGGCTGCACATGGAAGACGCCGGTCTCCATCGCGGCGAGCAGGCCGCCCTGGGCGTGCAGTGCGATGCAGCCGGTCATCTCGGCGGTGGGCCAGCTCGCCATCGCGCGCGTGGCCCAACCGAAGCGGTGCAACCGCCGGCCTTCGATGTCGACCCACCACAGGGCCTGTTCGGCGACCGACCAGACGGGGCTCTCGCCGACCTGGTCGGGCAGGTTGCAGACGATGTCCATCATTCGAATGGCCCGGTGCGCACGAAGGGGCCGCCCTGGTAGATGGTGGCGGGGTCCTTGGGGTCGGGCGAGGGCTCGCTCGCTTCGGCCGCGGCGCGAAAGCGCTCTGCGCTGTCTTGCGGCCGGTAGCCGATGTGGGCGCCGTACTTGTTGTCGTACCAGCGGGTGGCGTTGTCCGAGATGCCGAAGATCACGCTGTGGCCGACCACTGGCGCCGTCAGGCTGGCCACGACCAGCCGCTCCAGGTCGTCGTAGCTCATCCAGGTGGCGAGCATGCGGCGGTTCTTCGCCTCGGGGAACGAGGAGCCTATGCGCAGGCAGACGGTCTCTATGCCGTAGCGGTCCCAGTAGAAGCGGGAGAGGTTTTCGCCGAAGGCCTTGCTGAGGCCGTAGAGGCCGTCGGGCCGCATCGGGTCCCTGGCGTCTATCACCTCGTCTTGCCGGTAGAAGCCGGTGACGTGGTTGGAGCTGGCGAAGATGATGCGCCGGGTGCCCTGCTTGCGGGCCGCCTCGTAGAGGTTGTAGACGCCGACGATGTTGGCCTGCAGGATGGGGTCGAAGGGCTGCTCGGTGGAGACGCCGCCGAGGTGGACGACGGCCTGCACGCCGTCGAGCAGGGCGTGCACGGCGGCCTTGTCCTCGAGCTTGGCGACGGAGAGCTCTTCGCCCTCGGCGGCCTCGCCCAGGTCGGCGATGTCGGTCAGGCGCAGCGTGTCGCAATAGGCCTTCAGGCGGCCGCGCAGCTCGCGCCCCAGGCCGCCGGCAGCGCCCGTCAGCAGCAGGCGGTTGAATCGTATCGGGGTGGCGTGTTGCGGCTGCATGGCGGGGCGTTTGCTAAAGTGAGGACGAACCCTGTTGTCATAGGTCGTCGGTTGTCGTACAACAATGGTCACCGACCGGGTACGACAAGTCAAGCCACTCACCCTCAGGGATTACCCCCGCCATGAATCCGTCTCCCGCCCCCAGGCGCAAGCCGCGCACGCTCGCGCTCGAATTGGTCGAAGCGCTCGGCGACCGAATCCGGGAAGGCCGCTTCGCGATGGGCGACAAGCTGCCCACCGAGGCTGCCATCATGGGCGAATTCGGCGTCAGCCGCACGGTCGTTCGCGAGGCCATCTCCAAGTTGCAGGCGTCCGGCCTGGTCGAAACCCGCCACGGCATCGGCACCTTCGTGCTGGGCCTGGGCGATGCGGCTCCGTTCCGCATCGCGCCCGACCAGTTCGCCACGCTGCGCGATGTGATCGCGGTGCTGGAATTGCGCATCGGCGTGGAGACCGAAGCCGCGGGCCTGGCGGCGCTGCGCCGCACGTCGGACAACCTGAAGAACATGCGGGCTTCGCTCGATGCCTTCGCGTCGGCGGTGGAGGAGGGGCGTGATGCCGTCGGCCCCGACTTCCAGTTCCACCTGGAGATCGCCCGCGCGACGCAGAACCCTCACTTCGCCGAGCTGATGGGCTCGCTGGGCGCGATGATCATCCCGCGCTCGCGGCTGGAAGGCAGCAACGCGATGCCAGAGCAGCACCGCGAGTACCTGCGCCGCGTCAACGGCGAGCACGACAGCATCTTCGATGCGATCTCCAACCAGGACGCCGAGGGGGCGAGGGCGGCGATGCGCACGCACCTGGCCAACAGCCGGGAGCGGCGGCGGCGGGCTGCAGTGGCTCAGGGGCAGTAGTCGTTCGTTGATCGAATGGGTTGTGGTCTGAGTTGGTTTTTTTGACGGCCGGACGCACTGCGCGTCTGCGAGCTTTCAACAGCCGGGGTGCGGCACCAAGCCGCCGCTGTTTCCCTCTCCACCACCCCATGTGCGTGCTGCGCAGCGAGGTCAAGGAGGAGGGTCCGGCACGGCCGCGAATGAGCGCTCGGTTCCACGGCCCGGGGGACACGAACGAAGCAGCACGCCCCACCGTCCTGGCCTCCGCTCCAAGCATGTCCTCCAGACCCAAGCGCAAAACACGTAAAACTACCTATGGCATTCCTATTGGAGATCTGGAATCTATGTTGTACGATGACTGACAACAAACCGACTCTTTCACCCCGCGCCGCAGCATCCTCCCGCGGCACTTGATCGGAGCCTCCATGAATCCCAAAGAACTCAAGCAAGCCCTCTCGTCCGGCCTTCTGTCCTTCCCGCTGACCGACTTCGACAGCGAGCTGAAGTTCGACCCGCGCGGCTATACCGAGCGCCTGGAGTGGCTGATGCCCTACGGCGCGACCGTGCTGTTCGCCGCCGGCGGCACCGGTGAGTTCTTTTCGCTGGAGCCGGGCGAGTTCAGCGACGTGGTTCGCACCGCGTCCGAAACCTGCCGCGGCCGCGTGCCCATCGTGGCCGGCGCCGGTGGCGGCACCACGCTGGCGATCCGTTATGCGCAAGAGGCCGAGAAGGCCGGCGCACAGGGCATCCTGCTGCTGCCGCACTACCTCACCGAAGCCAGCCAGGAAGGCCTGGTCGCCCACGTGAAGGCGGTCTGCGCGAGCGTGAAGCTGGGCGTCATCGTCTACAACCGCGGCGCTTGCCGCCTGACGCCTTCTTCGCTGGCGCAACTGGCTGAAGCCTGCCCCAACCTGATCGGCTACAAGGACGGCCTGGGCGACATCGAGCTGATGGTCGCGGTGCGCCAGCGCATGGGCGACCGCTTCGCCTACCTGGGCGGCCTGCCCACCGCCGAGGTGTTTGCCCACGCCTACAAGGCGCTCGGCGTGCCGGTGTATTCGTCGGCGGTCTTCAACTTCATTCCGCGCACGGCGATGGAGTTCTACAACGCCTACGCGGCCGGCGACACCGCCACCACCGGCCGGCTGCTGGACGAGTTCTTCCTGCCCTACCTGGAAATCCGCAACCGCGGCCAGGGTTATGCGGTGAGCATCGTGAAGGCCGGTGCGACCATCGTGGGCCACAGCGCCGGGCCGGTGCGGCCGCCGCTGTCGGACCTGAAGCCGGCGGAGGTCGAGGCGTTGCGCGAGCTGATGGCGCGCCTCGGGCCGCAATAAGCGGTTGCTTGCGGCCGATGCGCGGCCTGCCTCGAGCAGCGCGTGCCGGCCGAGCCGGGTGCCTGGTCCGCATGGACGAGCGCACCCGTTTTGACTTTCTGATTTGAAGGAATGCCATGTTCAAGAACCTGATTGGTGGCGAGTGGGTCGAAGGCGCGCGCGTCAGCCGCAACATCAACCCCTCGGACACGCGCGACGTGATCGGCGAGTACGCGCAGGCCGACGCCGCGCAGGCGAAGGACGCCATCGCGGCGGCGCAGGCCGCGTCGGGTGCCTGGGGCTTGAGCACGCCGCAGCAGCGTTTCGACGTGCTGGACACCGCGGGCAGCGAGATCCTGGCCCGCAGGGCCGAGCTGGGCGACCTGCTGGCGCGCGAAGAGGGCAAGACCTTGCCGGAAGCGATCGGCGAAGTGGCCCGTGCCGGCTACATCTTCAAGTTCTTCGCCGGCGAGGCGCTGCGCGCCAGCGGCGACGCGGTGCCCTCGGTGCGGCCGGGCGTCGGCGTGGAGGTGACGCGCGAGGCGATGGGCGTGGTAGGCCTGATCACGCCGTGGAATTTCCCGATCGCGATTCCCGCGTGGAAGATCGCCCCGGCGCTGGCCTTCGGCAATGCCGTGGTCTTCAAGCCGGCCGACCTGGTGCCGGGCTCGGCCTGGGCGCTGGCCGACATCCTCTCGCGCAGCGGCTTGCCCAAGGGCGTGTTCAACCTGATCATGGGCCGCGGCTCCGAGGTGGGCGCGGTGATGCTCGAAGACCCGCGTGTCAACGCCATCAGCTTCACCGGCTCGGTGGCCACCGGCCAGCGCGTCGCGGCGGCCTGCGTCTCGCGCATGGCCAAGTTCCAGCTCGAGATGGGCGGCAAGAACCCCTTCGTGGTGCTGGACGACGCCGACCTGGACATCGCCGTCAGTTGCGCAGTGAACAGCGGCTTCTTCTCGACCGGCCAGCGCTGCACGGCCTCATCGCGCGTGATCGTGACCGACGGCATCCATGACCGCTTCGTCGCCGCAGTGGCCGAGCGCATGAAGGCGCTCACGGTGGACGACGCGCGCAGACCAGGCACCGACATCGGCCCCGTGGTCGATTCGTCGCAGCTCGCGCAAGATGTCAAGTACATCGGCATCGCACAGCAAGAGGGCGCCAGGCTCTACGCCGGCGGCGAGGTGATCGAGCGCAACGCCGAAGGCCAGCCCGGCTTCTTCCTGCGCCCGACCCTCTTCACCGAGACCTCGCCGACCATGCGCATCAACACCGAGGAGGTCTTCGGCCCGGTGGTCAGCGTGCAGCGTGCAAAGCACTACGACGAAGCCCTGCACCTGGCCAACGACACACCCTTCGGCCTGGCCAGCGGCATCGCCACCACTTCGCTGAAATACGCCACGCACTTCAAGCGCAACGCGCAGGCCGGCATGGTGATGGTCAACCTGCCGACCGCGGGGGTGGACTACCACGTGCCCTTCGGCGGCCGCAAGGGTTCCAGCTACGGCCCGCGCGAGCAGGGCCGGTATGCCGCCGAGTTCTTCACCACGGTCAAGACGGCTTACACCCAAGCATGAGGCCCCCACGGTCGCTGGCGCTCCCTGCCCCCCGAGGGGGCGCTCGGCAGTGGACCGGCAGAGCCGGATCCACGCCGAACCTTGGGGGCGGCGTCCGGCCGATGAGGCCGAACACGCTTTGGAAGACTGATTTGCACAACCACCAGGAGACTTCAACGATGACCTGCTCTCACTCGCTTCCCCGTCGCCTCGCCGTGGCCGGCCTGCTGGCCGCTGCGCTGGCACCCCTCGCCCAGGCAGCCGATGCCTGGCCCAGCAAGCCCATCCGCATCATCGTGCCTTACACGCCCGGCGGTTCGTCGGACATCATCGCCCGCGCCATCAGCCAGCCGCTCTCCGAGGCGCTCAAGACGACCGTGATCGTCGAGAACCGCCCGGGTGCCAACGGCAACACCGGCGCCGACGCGGTCGCCAAGGCGCCGGCCGACGGCTACACCATGCTGCTGTGCGACGTCGGCGCGCTGGCGATCTCGCCCTCGGTCTACACCAAGCTGCCGTTCAACCCGTCGAAGGACCTGCAGGGCGTCACGATGCTGGCCTACTCGCCGCACCTGCTGGTGGTGCACCCGTCGGTGCAGGCCACCAACCTGAAGGAGCTGGTCGCGCTCTCGCAAAAGAGCAAGATCGACTTCGCGGTGACCGCCATGGGCAGCGCGCCGCACCTGGCCGGCATCGCGGTCGAGAAGGCCACCAACGCGAAGTGGGAGTACATCCCCTACAAGGGCGGCTCGCAGGCCATCAGCGACACCGTCGCCGGCCAGACCCAGGTGCTGATGAACGGCATGCTGGCCACGCTGCCCATGGTGCAGGCGGGCAAGCTCAAGGTGCTGGGCGTTTCCAAGTCGACCCGCGTGGCGCTGCTGCCAAATGTGCCCACCATCGCCGAGCAGGGTGCCACCGGCTTCGAGTCCGGCACCTGGCAGGGCATGCTGCTGCCGGCCGGCACGCCGCCGGCCATCGCCGCCAAGCTCACGGCCGAGCTGACCCGCATCATCCGCTCGCCCGAGGTGCGCTCGCGCCTGTCGGCGCAGGGCGCCGAGGTCTACACGATGTCGCAGGGCGAGTTCGTCACCTTCTTCGAGAAGGAACGCAAGAACTGGGCAAAGGTCGTCGCTCAAGGTAACGTGAAGCTCGACTGACCGCACGATGCGTTGCTGAGCACGGCTTCTCTCGGGTGCCCGTGCCACCCTTGAATTTCAACAAGGAGACATGAGCCATGAGAGAAAACCGCTTGCGCACGATGTGGGCCGCCGACCAGGCCGTGGTCAACGGCTGGCTGGCCATCCCCAACAGCTTCTCGACCGAGATGATGGCCCACCAGGGCTGGGACAGTCTGACCATCGACCTGCAGCACGGCGTGATCGACTACGGCCAGATGGTCGGCATGCTGCAGGCCATCTCGACGACCAACACGGTGCCTGTCGTGCGCGTGCCCTGGCTGGACCCGGCCCACCTGATGAAGGCGCTGGACGCCGGCGCCTACGGCGTCATCTGCCCCATGGTCAGCACCCGCGAAGACGCGCAGAAGCTGGTGGCGTGGACCCACTACGAGCCGCGCGGCTCGCGCAGTTTCGGCCCGGTGCGCGCGATGCTCTATGGCGGCCCAGACTACCCCGAGAAGGCCAACGACACCATCGTCACCTTCGCGATGATCGAGACCGCCAAGGCGCTGGACAACCTCGACGCCATCATGTCGGTCGAAGGCCTGGACGCGATCTACATCGGCCCCTCCGACCTCTCGCTGGCGCTGGGCTGCACGCCCACCTTCGACGACGTCGATCCGCCGGTCGCGCAGGCGATCGACCACATCCTCGAGCGCGCCAACCACCACGGCATCAAGGCCGGCATCCACAACGGCCGGCCCGACGTGGCGCTGGCGCGCATCGCCAAGGGTTTCCGTTTCACCACCGTGAGTTCCGACGCGCGCCTGATCGCGGCGGGCTCACAACAGATCCTGGCGCAGATGCGCGCCGGCTGACCTCGAAGGAGTCTTTCCATGAAGATCGGATTCATCGGCCTCGGCATCATGGGCACGCCCATGGCGGGCCATCTGCGCACCGCCGGCCACGAGCTGTTCGTCAACACCCGCAGCAGCGTGCCTGCCGCGTTGACCGATGCCGGTGCCGTGGCCTGCGCCACCGCCACCGAAGTCGCGCAGAAGGCCGACATCGTCTTCCTGATGCTGCCCGACACGCCCGACGTGCAGAAGGTGCTGTTCGGCGACAACGGCGTCGCGGCCGGCCTGTCCAAGGGCAAGACCGTGGTGGACATGAGCAGCATCTCGCCCATCGATACCCAGGCCTTCGCGAAGCAGATCGCCGAAGCCGGCTGCGACTACCTCGACGCCCCGGTCTCCGGCGGCGAAGTGGGCGCCAAGGCGGCCAGCCTGACCATCATGGTGGGCGGCAGCGAAGCCACCTTCGCCAAGGTCCAGCCGCTGCTGGCGCTGATGGGCAAGAACATCACCCACGTCGGCGAGGTCGGCGCGGGCCAGATCACCAAGGTCGCCAACCAGATCATCGTCGCGCTGAACATCGCCGCCGTCGGCGAAGCGCTGGTCTTCGCCAGCAAGGCCGGTGCCGACCCCGCCAAGGTCCGCCAGGCGCTGATGGGCGGCTTCGCGGCCAGCCGCATCCTGGAGGTGCACGGCGAGCGCATGGTCAAGCGCACCTTCAACCCGGGCTTCCGCATCGGGCTGCACCAGAAGGACCTGAACCTCGCGCTGCAAGGTGCCAAGGCGCTCGGCGTCTCGCTGCCCCAGACCGCGGGCGCCGCCCAGCTGATGCAGACCTGCGCCGCCCAGGGCTGGGACCAGCTCGATCACTCGGCGCTGGTCAAGGCGCTGGAGCTGATGGCGAAACACGAGATCGGTTGACCCCCTACGTGCTTTGCACCCCTCGCGTGCCACACCCACCGGCCCATAGGGTGCTTGCCTTCAGGGAAAACGCGCAGCGCCGATAGGGTGTCAAGCGCACACCGCGGAACCGGCTCTGCCGGGCCGCTGGTGTGGCCCCCTTGGGGGGCGCGCGAAGCGCGTAGGGGGGACGTAAGTCTAGTGGTGCCGCTGGGTCTTGGCGGCGTCCTTGGGGGCGGTCTTGCGGGCGGCGGGTGCGCCGGCGCTGCGGCGTGCGGTGGGGCGGCGGGTTGCGGGGCGGGGTTCGACCACCATGGGAGGTGGGCTGTCGGGCGGCGCGATGTGGCCTGCGCGTGGTGGCATCTCGGGCAAGGGCGGGAGCCACCATTTCAGCCAGCCTTGGCCGGCCTCCCACCAGCGGTGCCAGAGCTCGCGCTGCATCTGCATGACATGGCCCCAGCCACCGTCGTGGTCGGTGGGCTGGGGGGAACCACCGGGCTCGTGGGGGAAGTAGGGCCAATGGATCATCGCCGTCTCCTTCGGGGATCGTGGGCTCGGCCAAGCGGCCTGGACCACCCCGTCTCGCGATTTCAGTCCTCGCGCCGGCGGCTGTCAAGCAGCAGCGCGGTCGGCCCGCTCAGGCGTAGAGCGCGGCCATGGTTGCCAGCGTGGCCGCGAACTGCCGCCGCAGCGCCACGGGCTTGATCACCTCGGCCTGCGGCCCCAGCCGCAGCAACTGGCCGGCCGCGTGCTCCACCGACTCGATAGGGATGGTGACGCGGCGCCAGCCTTGTGCGTCGGGCTCGCCGGCGCTTTCTTCGGCGGCGTCGGCCAGTGCCTGCCCCAGGTCGCGCAGGCGCTTCAGCGCCAGCGGCGAGACGCGCAGCTCCGCCGTGCCGTGATACAGCTCGGCCTCGAAGCGCCGGGTCGAGGCTTGCCAGAAAGCGGCGAGGTCGAAGTCCTTGGGCCTGGCGAAGCTTTCGTCGCACACCACCAGCGCGAGGATGTTCGACAAGCGGTAGGTGCGCGGCGCTTTGCCCGCCCGGGCTACCAGGTACCAGACCCCCGCCTTGAGCACCAGCCCCAGCGGCTCGAGCCGGCGCTCGGCCGTGCCTTGCCAGCTCTCGTAGTGGACGGCGATGCAGCGCTCGCGCCACACCGCCTGCGCGATGGCCTGCAGGTGGTCGGTCGCCGCGGGCCCGCGGTACCAGTCGACCGGGTCGAGGTGAAAGCGTGAGCTGACGCGGCGGGCATCCTCGCTCCAGCCCTCGGGTAGCGCATTCAGCAGCTTCAGCTGCGCCGATGCCATCGCCTCGCCCAGGCCCAGCTCGGCCGCCGGCCCGGGCAGCCCGCCCAGCAGCAGGGCCTGCGCTTCCGTGGCGGTCAGACCATCGACCCGGGTGCGCCAGCCGGGCTGCAACTGGAAACCGCCGAGCCGGCCGCGATCGGCCCAGACCGGCACGCCGGCGGCGCTGAGCTCGTCCACGTCGCGGTAGACGGTGCGCACCGAGACCTCCAGCGCATCGGCCAAGGCTTGCGCGCTCAGGCGCCCGCGGCTTTGCAGCAGCATCAGGATGGAGAGCAGGCGGCTTGCACGCATGGCGCAGTGTGGCCCAAAAAGCTGACATCACTTGTCAGCTTTAGGGCGCGAGCATGGGGGCCATGTCCAACGCAGGAGTTTTTCATGGGCACCGTTCCCGAATCCTCGCGCACCGCGGCCAGCCTGCTGGTGATCGAGCTCAGGCAGTACACGCTCCACCCGGGCCAGCGCGATGTGCTGATCGCCTTGTTCGAGCGTGAGTTCGTCGAGCCGCAGCAGGCCCTGGGCATGCCGGTGATCGGCAGCTTCACCGACCTCGACGATGCCGACCGCTTCGTCTGGCTGAGGGGTTTCAGCAACATGGCGAGCCGTGCCCCGGCGCTGGAAGCGTTCTACGGCGGGCCTGACTGGCAGCGCCACCGCAGCGCGGCCAACGCCACGATGGTCGATAGCGACAACGTGTTGTTGCTGCGCCCGGCCTTCGAAGGCGGCGGTTTCGCCAACTTGGCGGCGTCGCGGCTACCGGCAGCCGACGAGCGCCCGCCGGCCGGGCTGGTCACCGCCACGATCTGCCCACTCGTGGCGCCGCCCGGCCAGGACCTGGCGGCGCTGTTCGAGCACAGCGTGCTGCCGGCCTGGACGGCGGCAGGCGCCGAGGTGATCGCCTGCCTGGCCACCGAGCCGGCGCCCAACAACTTCCCGCGCCTGCCCGTGCGCGAAGGCGAAGCAGTCTGGGTCTGGCTGTCGCGCTTTGCCGATCCCGCCGCGCAGCAGCGCCACGCCGAAGGCCTCGCCGCCTGCGACGAGTGGCGCGGCAGCCTCTGGCCCGCCTTGCGCGAGCGCCTGGCCGCGGAGCCGCAGACCTTGCGCCTGCTGCCCACCCCAGGCTCGGCCCTGCGCGGCTGAGCGCCGCACCCTCCCATCCCCCCCCCACCCGGAGCCACCATGCCTCAAGACTTCATCGGCCAAGCCCACGACTTCGACTTCCTGATCGGCGACTGGCAGGTCGCCAACCGCCGCCTCAAGCACCGCCACATCGGCAGCGACGACTGGGACACCTTCAGCGCGACGATGCGCGCCGGAACCCACCTCGACGGCCTGGTCTCGGTCGACGAGATCCACTTCCCGTCCCACGGCTTCTCAGGCTGCACGCTGCGCACGCTGAACCTCGCCACGCGCCGCTGGGCCATCTACTGGATCAACAGCCGCAGCGGCGCGCTCTTCTCGCCGGTGCACGGCGGCTTTGCCGGCGACCGGGGCGAGTTCCACGGCACCGACACCGACGACGGCCGCGAGATCCAGGTGCGCTTCGTCTGGGAGCGGCTAGGCCCCGATCAAGCCCGCTGGTCGCAGGCCTTTGCGCTCGTGGGTGGCGAGTGGGAGCTCAACTGGGTGATGGAGATGCGGCGGGTGGCGGGCGGTGAACGCAGGTAGAGCCGGTCCGGGCACGACGGCGTCGCCGGTGTGCCCTTGCGGTAGCCAAAGGCAATCTGGCCAAGAATAGCCAGATATGCTAGCCTTCAAGGCCAGAGTGCTCACGGAACGGGCGGCAAGCCATGCAGGTCAACATCCTCGACGCCAAGAATCGGCTCTCCCAATTGATCAAGTCGGTCCAGGCAGGTGACGAAGTGGTCATCGCCAACCGCGGATTGCCCGTAGCGCGGCTGGTGCCTGCGCGTGCGCCGGCGCCGCCCGCCAGTTCGGGCACCTTTCTCCAGTGGCTGCAAGACAACCCGCTGCCGTCGCATGCCCAGCGCAGCGCCGAAGAGATTGATGCAGCCATCGGCGCAGAGCGCAATGCATGGGATTGATCTATCTCGATAGCTGCCTGCTGATCTACGCCGTTGAACAGCATCCGGTCTGGGCCGCCACGGTGCGCGCGGCGATGGCCGCCGAGCCGCAGGGGCGCTTTGCCATTTCTCCGCTGGTCACCATGGAATGCCTGGTCAAGCCATTGAAGGACGGCCACCTCGCGCTACAGCAGCGCTACCAGACGGCCCTTGGCCTCTTGATGCCACTGGCGCTCGGCGAGCAAGTATTCCTGCAGGCAGCGCAACTCCGGGCTCATTTCGGCCTGAAGACGCCGGACGCGCTTCACTTGGCCTGCGCCCAGCATCACGGGTGCTCGGCGCTGTGGACCAACGATGACCGCCTGGCACAGGCGGCCCATGGTTTGGCAAAGAACGTCTTGAGATAGCGCACCCACGGGGAATCAAGGAAAGTGGCCAAGCCACATTTCCTTGTGAGATCGGCGGCGCCTTACCGCAAGTGATGCACCTCCGGCAGCCCGTACACCGGCGTCGGCAGGCCCTCCATGCGTGCCTTGAGCTGCAGCGAGAGGAACTGCGAGTAGTGGCGCGACTGGTGCAGGTTGCCGCCGTGGAACCAGAGGTGGGGCTGCTGGGTGGGCTTCCACATGTTGCGCAGCTCGCCTTCCCACGGGCCGGGGTCCTTGGTGGTGTCGGAGCCCAGGCCCCAGCATTTGCCGACGCGGTCGGCGACCTCGGGTGAGACCAGGTTGGCGACCCAGCCGTTCATCGAGCCGTAGCCGGTCGCGTAGACCAGCAGGTCGGCCGGCAGCTCGGTGCCGTCGGTCAGGGTGACCGAGCGGGGGTTGATGCGCTCGATGTTGACGCCGCTCTTCAGCTTGACGCTGCCGTTGGCCACCAGCTCCGAGGCGCCCACGTCGATGTAGTAGCCCGAGCCGCGGCGCAGGTACTTCATGAACAGGCCCGAGCCGTCTTCGCCGAAGTCGAGCAGGAAGCCGGCCTTCTCCAGCCGCTCGTAGAGGGCGGCCTCGCGCTTCTTCATCTCCTCGTACACGGGGATGTGGAAGCTGTGCATGATCTTGTAGGGCACCGAGGCGAAGATCAGGTCGGCCTTGTCGGTGGTGACGCCGTTTTGTACCGCCTGCTCGGAGTAGAGGCCGCCGAGGGCCAGCTCCATCAAGGCCTGCGAGGGCGCGATGTGGGTCGACGAGCGCTGGACCATGGTCACGTCGGCGCCGTGCTCCCAGAGGTCGGCGCAGATGTCGTGGGCCGAGTTGTTGGAGCCCAGCACCACGCATTGCTTGCCGCGGTAGGCCTCGCCGCCGGGGTGTTGGCTGGAGTGGTGCTGCTGGCCGAGGAAGCTCTCGGCCCCGGCGATCTTCGGCACATTGGGGTAGCCGGAGACGCCGAGCGCGAAGACCAGCTCCCTGGGCCGCAGCACCACGGTCTCGCCGTTGCGGTCGACGGTGACGCGCCACTCTTGCGCGGTTTCGTCGTAGACCGCCTTCTGCGCGGTGGTGCGGTGCCAGTAGTTGAGCTCCATCACCTTGGTGTACATCTCCAGCCAGTCGCCGATCTTGTCCTTGGGCGCGAAGACGGGCCAGTCGTCGGGGAAGGGCAGGTAGGGCAGGTGGTCGTACCAGACCGGGTCGTGCAGGCAGAGCGACTTGTAGCGGTTGCGCCAGGAGTCGCCGGCACGCGGGTTCTTCTCGACCACGATGGTGGGCACGCCCAGCCGCCGCAGGCGCGAGGCCAGGCCGATGCCGCCCTGGCCGCCGCCGATGATCACCACCGCCGGCTGCTCGGTGTAGCCCAGCGAGGCCGCTTCTTCCTCGCGCTTTTGCAGCCAGTTCTTGCGCTCCTGGTGCACGCCGTGCTCGGCGCCGGCCACGCGCCGGTGGCCCTTCTTCTCCTCGAAGCCCTTCAGCTCGGTCATCGTGGTCAACAGCGTCCAGGCCGTGTCGTTCTTCAGCCGGAGGTGGCCGCGACCGCGAGCCACCGCGGTCTCGAAGCCGAACCAGGCCTCGGTGACGCCGCCGGCTTCGCTGGCCTCGCCTTCGAGCGTGAAGGCGCCGGGCTTCACGTCGGCCAGGCGGGCTTCGAGCATCGCGCGGATGTCGGCCTTGCCCTCCTGCGTCTTCAGGTTCCAGGTGAAGGCGACCAGGTCGCGCCAGTAGCAGTCGTCGTCGAACAGCGCCAGCGTGCTCTCCAGGTCTTGCCTGGCCAGTGCGTCGCCGAAGGCGCTCAGCCAGCGGCTGGCCTGCTGCGAAGCAGGGCTCAAGGTCTCGGTCATGTCTTGGGTCTCCTAGGTGGTGAACGGCGCCCGCACCGGTGGCGTCGCCGACCTGGAGATATCAACTTGTGTGCCCGTTGTCCGGTCCCTGCCTCGCGCAGCCGGGATCGGCCGCCAACCCGCATGGTTGCTGGCTTGTGGGCCGTGGCCGGCCGCGTGCGCGGCCGGCCGGCGAGGTGGTGCAGGTGTCACCTGGAGACAGGTGTCACAGGCCGGGGCCGTGACACCTGTCTCTGGTTCCGGGGGCGCCCGGAACGCGAGGGCCACGGCTCCCGCCAGGGGGCCGAGCCTCAAGCTGCGGCCG
>DATHWJ010000298.1:0-15424 GCA_035460745.1 Ideonella sp.
CAGCCGCTCGGGCGTCTGCCTGGCCTTGTCGTCGCTCTTGTAGGAGCGCTGGCCCAGCAGCTCGCGCGCCAGCAGGCCGGGGTAGGCCTCCAGCGCCACCCGGTGGGCGTCGCCAGCGTGCAGGCCCGGCAGGTGCACGCCGGCGTCGATCAGCAGCGGCACGCCCGCATGCAGCATGAACGCGACCGGCGGGTTCACCCACTTCATTGAAGGCGACGAGCCTGCCGGCCCGTCGCAGGCGCGGTGCGCGAACTTGGCGCCCACCGGCCGCGCGTCGCAAAACGCCGCGAACCGCGCCCGGATCTCTTCGCGCGACAAGCTGCGGTAGTGCTGCATCAGGGGCAACCAGGTGTCCGGCCAGCCCAGCTGCGCGGTCAACTCGCGTGGCAAGCCGAACGGCAGGTCGAACCCGCCCACCCAGGCGCCCGGCGTCTTCAGCCAAACCCCGAAATCCGCCAGGCTCTCGTGCCGCACGAAGCGCTCCAGCCTCACCACCGCGCCGACCCGCTGCCCCCACGCCAGCACGATGGGCTTGCGCCGGCTCGGCGCGCTGGAAAAATCGACACCGACCAAGGCCGTGGGGGAAGACTGCATGGGCGCGGATTGTCGCTGGGGTCGGCAACCGGACCACGAGTGCCGCCGGCCGCCCGGCAGCCCCGGTCCGCACCGAACGTCGAAGGGCGGCCTCCTCACGCCACCACACCGCCCGGCAGCAACCGCCAATCCCGGGCATCCACAACTCCCTTAGCAAAAACCAGCACTTGCTGGGACAATAGCCGGTTGCGCCGGTTTGGCGCCGCCCTGCCCGCACCGCGCCCCAGCGCCCGCCGGCAGCCGCCCCACGTCGATCAGGCTGCATCCCGCGGCCCACCCGGCCGCTACCGCAGACCCACCGTGTCCACCACCATCGCCCCCGCGCCGCTGCGCGCCGACGCTGAAACGCCCACCGCGCCGCCCGCCGCCCGGAAGCCGCCCGCCGCGCCGCGCCTGAAGGCGCTGACCGCCTACAAGCCCTACTGGGCCAAGCGTTTCGGCCCGGCGCCCTTCCTGCCGATGAGCCGCGCCGAGATGGACGCGCTGGGCTGGGACAGCTGCGACATCATCGTGGTGACCGGCGACGCCTATGTGGACCACCCCAGCTTCGGCATGGCGGTGATAGGCCGCACGCTGGAGGCCCAGGGTTTTCGCGTCGGCATCATCGCGCAGCCCGACTGGCAGAGCGCCGAGCCCTTCAAGGCGCTGGGCAAGCCGAACCTGTATTTCGGCGTCACTGCCGGCAACATGGATTCGATGATCAACCGCTACACGGCGGACCGCAAGATCCGCAGCGACGACGCCTACACCCCCGGCGACGTCGGCGGCAAGCGGCCCGACCGGGCGTCGCTGGTCTATGCCCAGCGCTGCCGCGAAGCCTGGAACGACGTGCCCATCGTGATGGGTGGCATCGAGGGCTCGCTGCGCCGCATCGCCCACTACGACTACTGGCAGGACAAGGTCCGCCGCTCCATCCTGGTCGACTCCAAGGCCGACCTGCTGCTCTACGGCAACGCCGAGCGCGCCATCATCGAGATCAGCCACCGGCTGGCGGCCGGCGAGCCGGTGCAGCACATCACCGACGTGCGCGGCACCGCCTTCATGCGCCGCACCGACGACCCCACCGCCGCCGGCTGGTTCGAGCTCGACTCCAGCGAAGTCGACATGCCCGGCCGCATCGACGAGCACATCAACCCCTACCAGACGACCAGCGAGCAGGCCGAAGCGCAGGGCACGACCTGCGCGAAGGAAGACGGCCAGAGCGGCCCCTCGCCGACGAATCCGCTCGGCGCCGCCGAACAACCCATCCAGTTCCTGCGCGGCCCGGCCCGGACGCCCGTCTCGCTGACCGGCCGCATCCAGATGCCTGCCCGCGAGCGCACCGTGCTGCGCCTGCCCAGCTACGAGCAGGTCAAGAGCGACGCGGTGCTCTACGCCCACGCCAACCGCGTGCTGCACCTGGAGACCAACCCGGGCAACGCCCGCGCGCTGGTGCAGCGCCATGGCGACCGCGACGTCTGGCTCAACCCGCCGCCCATCCCGCTCAGCACGGCCGAGATGGACCACGTCTTCGACCTGCCCTACGCCCGCTCGCCCCACCCGGCCTACGCCGACGAGAAGGGCGGCCACGACGGCGCGACCAAGATCCCCGCGTGGGAGATGATCCGCTTCAGCGTCAACATCATGCGCGGCTGCTTCGGCGGCTGCACCTTCTGCTCCATCACCGAGCACGAGGGCCGCATCATCCAGAGCCGCAGTGAAGACTCGGTGATACGCGAGATCGAGGAGATACGCGACAAGGTCAAGGGCTTCACCGGCGTCATCTCCGACCTCGGCGGGCCGACGGCCAACATGTACCGCATCGGCTGCAAGAGCCCGGCCATCGAGGCCGCGTGCCGCAAGCCTTCTTGCGTCTATCCTGGCATCTGCCCCAACCTGAACACCGACCACACGCCGCTGGTCAAGATGTACCGCCGCGCGCGCTCGCTGCGCGGCGTCAAGAAGATCCTGATCAGCTCCGGGCTGCGCTACGACCTCGCGGTGCAGTCGCCCGAGTACATCAAGGAGCTGGTCACGCACCACGTCGGCGGCTACCTGAAGATCGCGCCCGAGCACACCGAGGGCGGGCCGCTGTCGAAGATGATGAAGCCCGGCATAGGCAGCTACGACCGCTTCAAGGCGATGTTCGAGAAGTTCAGCCTCGAGGCCGGCAAGAAGCAGTTCCTGATCCCCTACTTCATCGCCGCCCACCCGGGCACCAGCGACGAGGACATGATGAACCTCGCGCTCTGGCTCAAGCGCAACGGCTTCCGCGCCGACCAGGTGCAGACCTTCTATCCCAGCCCGATGGCCACCGCGACCGCGATGTACCACTCCGGCCTGAACCCGCTCAAGGGCATCTCGCGCGACAAGAAGCGCGCCGAGAGCGTGGACATCGTGCGCGGCGAGCGCCGCCGGCGGCTGCACAAGGCCTTTTTGCGCTACCACGACGCCAACAACTGGCCGCTGCTGCGCGACGCGCTGAAGGCCATGGGCCGGGCCGACCTGATCGGCAACGGCAAGAACCACCTGATCCCGACCTACCAGCCGGTCACCGACGGCAGCTACCAGAGCGCCCGCCGCACCAACTCCACCCCGGTGCCGGCCCGCGCCGCCGCCGCCCGCGGCCCCGCCAGGCCGGTGGCGCCGGTGAAGACCGCGCAGCCTGTGAAGGGCCGCCTGCTGACCCAGCACACCGGCCTGCCGCCGCGCGACAACGGCAGCCGCCCGGCGCGGCCGGTGGCTGCAGCCGGCAAGCCCCCCCGCAAAACAGGCCGCTGAAGCCGCCTTGTTGGCCGGAGCCGCCGCCGCGGCTTCAACTGACAATCGGCGCATGACCGACCGCGACCTGCCGCTGACCGCGCGCACCCGGCCCGCTGCAGTGCCCACCCCGCGTTGGCGCGTGCGCGTGCTCGGCGGCCTCGCGCTGGAAGACGAGCACCAGGTGCTGCACCGCTTCCCCAGCCGCGCCGCCGCGATCCTGCTGGCCCGGCTGGCGATGCAGCCGGCGCGGGCCCACCCGCGCGAGGAGCTGATCGAGCTGCTGTGGCCCGGCGTCGAGCTGCCGGTCGGGCGCAACCGGCTGCGGCAGGCGCTCTCGACGCTCAAGGCGCTGCTGGAGCCGGGCGACGGCGCCCCCTTCCCCGTGCTGCAGGCCGACCGCCTGGCGCTGCGCGTGGTGCCCGGCGCGCTGGCCTGCGATGCCAACGACTTCGAGCGCTGCGTGCGCGAAGGGCGCTCGGCCGAGGCCGCGGCGCTCTACCTCGGCGAGCTGCTGCCCGGCCACTACGACGAGTGGGTCGACGACGAACGCCTGCGCTTGGAGGCGCTGCACGGCCGCCTGCCCGCAGCATCCTCGCCGCCCACGCCGCTGGCTTCAGCCCCCGCCGCGCCGGTGCAGCGCACGCCGGGCAGCCCGGGCCGGACCTCTACCGCCCGCAGCGCCGCCGCCCGGCCGGCCGCCGCATCGTCCACCACAGCATCCGCCGCACCACCGGCCGCCCTGCCCCGCCTCGCCAGCGGCCGCCTGCCCAACTACCTCACCCGCTACTTCGCCGAGGACATCGCCCTCTCGCGCCTGCGGGCCGCGCTCGGCGCGCAGCGCCTGCTGGTGCTGATAGGCCCGGGCGGCGCCGGCAAGACGCGCACCGCCGTCGAGCTGGCGCGCGGCTGGGGCGAGAGCGGCGCCGCGGCGCTGGCCAATCTCGCCTTCGTCTCGCTGGTCGACTGCACCGACGCCGCCGCGATGGCGCAGGCCGTCGCCAGCGCGCTGGGCCTGTCCACCCGCGGCGACGCGCTGGCCGACGTGCCCACCGCGCTCGAGGGCCGTGACGCCCTGCTGCTGCTCGACAACTTCGAGCAGCTCCCGCCCGCCGCCGACGCGCTGCTGGGCGAGTGGTGCGCCCGCCTGCCGCGGCTGCGCCTGCTGGTGACTTCGCGCCGCCTGCTGGCGGTGGACGGCGCCTTCGAGATGGCCGCCCCGGTGCTGCCGCCGCCGGCCGATGCAGCCGAGCTGAGCCAGCTCGCCCACCACCCGGCGATGGCGATGTTCATAGACCGGGCGCGCGCGGTGCGGCCGGAGTTCCAGCTCAAGGCCTCCAACCGCGAGGCCCTGGTGGCGCTGCTGCGCGAGCTCGACGGGCTGCCGCTGGCGATCGAGCTGGCGGCCGCCCGCCTGCGCAGCCTGCCGCCGGCCCAGCTTGCCCGCGCGCTCGCCCTCGCCCAGCCGGGCGCCTCCGCCCACCTGGACCTGCTGGCCCGGCCGGGCTCGCGCGAGTCCAGCCGCCACGCCACCATGCGCCGCGTGATCGCCTGGAGCTGGCAAAGCCTGGCTCCCGGGCTGGCGGCCCGCGCCGCCGCGCTGTCGGTCTTCCGCGGGCCGTTCGAGCTGGCCGCGGCGGCTGCGGTGGCCGAGCTGGGCGTCGCGCCGGATGAGGCCCGCACGGCCGCCTGGCTGGACGAGCTGGTCGGCCACTCGCTGCTGCGCGCGCTGCCGTCGGACGACGAGACGCCCCGCTACCAGCTCAGCGAGCCGGTGCGCGAGTACGCCGCCGAGCAGCTCAGCGCGGAGCAGGGCCGCGCCCTGCAGCGGCGGCTGTGCAGCTGGCTGGCCAGCTGGGCGGCCCGCTGGCCCGCCACGCCGCCGCTGGCCGACATCCGCGCCCAGTGGCCCACCCTGGTCGCGGCGATCGACAGCGCCGTGGCCGACCAGGCCTTCGACGAAGCCCTGCGGCTGTGCGCCCCGCTGGCGCCCCGGCTGGTGCACATGGGCCTGCCGGAGCGCACGCTGCAGGCCCTCGCCCCCGCCATCGCGCAATGCACCGACCCGGCGCTGGCCGGCCATGCCAGCGCGGTGATCGCGGTGCTCTGCTTCAATGCCGCGCACGGCGAGTGGGCCCGCCAGCATGCGGCCGCCGCGCTGCGCCTGGCGCCGGCAGACGCCCCCCGCCTGCGCGCGCTGGCCTTGTATGCCGACGTGCTGGTGCGCTGGCGCGGCCACCCGCAGCCCGAGTCGCTGCAGCCGGCGCTGGACGAGGCCTTGACGCTCGCCACCCAGGCGGCGGACGACACGCTCGCCACGCGCTGCCTGCTGCTGCTGGCCGCCATCGCTACCGTCCATGCGCCCACGCGCGGCGAGGCCTCGGTGCTGATCGCGCAGGCGCTGGGCCACGCGCAGCGCTCGGGCAACCGCCACCTGATCGGCGACGTGCAATACCGCGTCGGCCTGCAGATGCGCCTGAGCGGCCATGCGCAAGACAGCCTGGCGCAGTTCGAGAGCGTGGAGCGCAGCACCCGCGAGCTGCAGAACTGGGAGCTGCTCAGCACCTGCCTGAATGCGCAGGGCAACTCGCTGCGCAAACTGCGGCGCTGGGCCGACGCGGTGCGCGTGTTCCGCGAGAGCATCGCGGTCGCCTGGCAATGCATGGCGATGCACGACCTCGCCTACCCGCTCTGGAACCTGCCGTCGGCGCTGGCCCGCACCGGTGCGGCCGAGGCGGCGCTGAAGCTGCTGGCCTTCACCGCCAGGTTCTGGGAGCGCCACTTCGACCCCCTGGCCGCCAGCGAGCTGCGCTACCTGCGGCGTATCAAGCAGCTGGCGCGCCGGCACGCACGCCCGTCGGTCGTCGAGGCCTGGTGGGCCGAGGGCGAACAACTCGAGCTGACCGAGGCCGTGACGCTGGCGATGAACGCAGCCGGCTGAGCCCCCTCAACCGGCAAGCCGGCAAACCGGCAAACCAGCTCAGAGCCCCAGCGCCTTCAGCCGCGCCGGCTCGACGATCTCTATCCAGTAGCCGTCCGGGTCCTTGATGAAGGCCACGTCCTTCATCTTGCCCTGGTCCGGCCGCTTGACGAAGGGCACGTGGTTTTCATCGAACCAGGCCACCGCCGCGTCCAGGTCGGGCACCGAGAAGCAGATGTGGCCGAAGCCCTGCGGCTGGGCGTTGCCGTCGTGGTACTTGAAGTCGGGCTGGTCTTCGGTGCCCCAGTTGTGGGTCAGCTCCAGGATCGCGCGCTGCGAGAAGGTCCACGCGGTGCGCTCGCCGGCGTCGTCGGGCGGGCTCTCGCCCTCCACCGGCCGGCTCAGGAAGTAGAGCGAAAACTTCATCTCGGGGAAGTCGAGCTTGCGCAGCACGCGCATGCCCATCACGCGGCTGTAGAAGTCCAGCGAGACCGCGGGGTCCTTGACGCGCAGCATCGAGTGGTTGAAGACAAAGCCGCGCGAGGCCTCGGAGGGCTGCGCGGTGACGCCGGGGTGCGACTCGGTGGTGAAGCTCATGGGGGTCGGGGTTCAGTGGGGAGGGGTCGTCAAGCGGGCACCGCGATCGCGACCACGTTGGCGCGCCGCTGCAGCGTGGCCTCGTTGTCCTGCGGCGTGCGCTCGGCCGCGGGGGCCTCCCGCGCGCTCAGCTTGCGCTGCAGGTAGCGCATGCAGGTCACGCGCAGGAAGGAGGCGAAGTTGGGCACCTCGCCGCGGTGCTGCAGGATCTCGTCGTGGAAGGTCGCGATCAGGTGGTTGGTGGTGCAGCCCTCGGAGGCCGCCATCTCCGCGAGCACGTCCCAGACCAGGTTCTCCAGCCGGATGCTGGTCAGCACGCCGTGGATGCGCACGGTGCGCGAGCGGGATTCGTAGAGGATGGGGTCGGCCTTGACGAAGAACTCACACATGCTGACAGCTCCTGGACCTAGACCGCGCGCTCGGTCATCTGCTTGGCAATGTACTCGGCCTGCCGGATCGCCAGCGTGACGATGGTCAGCGTGGGGTTTTCGGCCCCGCCGGTGGTGAACTGACTGCCGTCCGAGATGAAGAGGTTGCCGATGTCGTGCGTCTGCCCATAGGCGTTGCAGACGCTGTCCTTGGCGCTCGCGCCCATGCGGCAAGTGCCCAGGTTGTGGGTCGACGGGTAGGGCGGCGTGCGGAAGGCGCGCACCGCGCCGGCCGCCTGGTAGATGCGCTCGCCCTGCGTGAAGGCATGCTCGCGCATCGCGATGTCGTTGGGGTGGTCGTCGAAGTGCACGTTGGGCACCGGGCTGCCGTACTTGTCCTTGACGGCCTTGTTCAGCGTGACGCGGTTGGTCTCGCGCGGCATGTCCTCGCCCACCAGCCACATGCCCGCCATGTGGGTGTAGTGGTCCATGTACCAGGCGAAGTCTTCGCCCCAGCCGCCGGGGTTCAGGAAGGCCGCCATGAAGGGGATGCCCAGCGCGAGCGTCTCCATCTCGTAGCCGCCGGCAAAGCCGCGCCGCGTGTCGTGGCGGGCCTCGTCGCGCACGATGCCGGCCATGGTCGTGCCCTTGTACATGTGCACCGGCTGCTTGAAGACACCGTAGACCGAGCCCGTCATGTGGCGCATGTAGTTGCGGCCGACCTGGCCCGACGAGTTCGCCAGGCCATCGGGGAACTTGGCCGAGGCCGAGAGCAGCAGCAGGCGCGGCGTCTCGATCGAGTTGCCGGCGACGCAGACGATGCGGGCCTTCTGCCGCTGCTCCTTGCCGTCCTTGTCGAAGTAGACGACCGCGCTCGCCTTGCCGGCCTCGTTGTGCTCGATGCGCGTGACGTGGGACTCGGGCCGCAGGTCCATGTTGCCGGTGGCGTCGGCCTTGGGCAGCTCGGTGTAGAGGGTGGACCACTTGGCGCCGCTCTTGCAGCCCTGGAAGCAGAAGCCGAGCTGCATGCATCGGCCGCGGCCGTCACGCGGCTGGCTGTTGATCGCCATGTTGCCGGTGTGCACGTCGCGGTAGCCGAGCTTGGTGGCGCCGGCGTACATCACCTTGAAGTTGTTGTTGCCGGGCAGGCCGGGGATGCCGTTGGTGCGCGTCACGCCCATCTTGTCCTCGGCGCGGGCGTAGTAGGGCTCCAGGTCCTGCAGCGTCAAGGGCCAGTCCATCAGGTTGGCGCCGGCGATCTCGCCGTAGGTGCTGCGGGCCTTGAACTCGTGCGCCTGCAAGCGCAGCGACGCGCCCGCCCAGTGGGTCGTCGTGCCGCCCACGGTCTTGCAGATCCAGGCCGGCAGGCCGGGGAAGTCCTTGGCGACACGCCAGTTGCCCGAGGTGGTGCGCGCATCCAGCCAGGCGAGCTGGCTGAAGGACTTCCATTCGTCGTTGATGAAGGTGGCGCTGGACTGCACCGCGCCGGCCTCCAGCACCACGACCTTGACGCCCTTCTGGCAGAGCTCGTTGCAGAGCGTGCCGCCGCCTGCACCGGAGCCGATGATGACGACCACGGAGTCGTCGTTGTAGTCGAAGCGAGCCATTTGCGTGTTCCTTGTCAGCTTTGATCGATCAGCCCATGTAGGGCTTGGGGCTGGCTTCAGCCGATGGCGCGGGCAGCCACTTCAGATCCTGGAAGCCGCGCGTGATGTAGCCGCCTTTCTCCCAGGCCGAGCCGGGGTAGCCGAAGGTCGCGAAGGCCATGTCGTTGTCGTACAGCGAGGTCACGCACTGGCCGCGCACGGTGGCGAAGAAGGGCGTGCCCTCCATCGCCTTGACGACCTGCAGGCGCTTGGCGTCCGATGCCTTGGCAAAGCTGCCGCCGGCGTCCTTGTCGAGCTGCCGGATGCCATCGCGCAACATCTGCGCAGCGGCCGGGTCGGCTGCGGCCTTGGCATCGAGGTCCTTGGCGAGCAGCGCATACACCGCGTCGGACAGCTTGCGGTGCGGGAACAGCGTGCGCCCCATCTTCATCAGCGTCTCGCCTTCGGTCTTGCCCAGCGTCTTCAACTCCACCGCCCAGACCGGCGAAGGCGCCAGCGCCGCCAGCGCACTGCCGGCCGCGATGCGGCCCATCAGCACGCCCGAGCCCTTGAGAAACTCGCGCCGCGCCAGCGGCAGGTTCAGCTTGGGCACCTCGCCCGAGTCTTCACCACAGGTCGCCTGGTCGGCGATTGGGATCACACGCATGTCTTGTCTCCTGTTTTTCACCACCACGCACCTCGTGTCGGGAGCGTGCGGGGCAGTGTTGCACCGCGATCCCTCGCGGTGGTGATACAGGACTACTTACGCGGGTAAACCGGGTGCCGCCATCTCAAGCGGTTCAAGCGGTTCAATCGGCAACGGGCTCGCACAGCACCGCCACCAGCTTCGCGAGAAAGTGGCTGCCCTCCCCCGCCCCTCGCCGCAGGCAGACCCGCAGCTCGCGCCGCGCCCAGGCCTGGGTGAACGAGAGGCAGGCCAGCCGCTGGTGGTCGGCCGGCTCCACCGCCGAGCGAGGCACCACGCCGATGCCGGCGCCCGAGGCCACCAGCCGCGCGATGGCGCGGTAGCCAGAGACCTGCACCCGCACGTCGAGCCGGCCGCCCAGCGCCTCGGCGTGGTTCATCAAGAAGGTGTGCAGCGCGGCGCCCTGCTGCAGGCTGATGAAGGGCTCGCCGAGGCAGGCGGCGAAACTGATCTTCTTGCCCTTGGCCTGTTGGGCTTGTCGGGCCTGTCGGGCGATCGCGCTGTTCAGCGGCGCGAGCAGCACGAGTTCGTCGATGCGGTAGGGCCGGTAGTCGAGCTCGGGGTGTTCAGTGTCCATCGCCACCACGCCGATGTCCGCCCGCCCCGACGCCACCGCGGCGACGATGTCGGCGCTCAGGCGCTCCTGCAGCGTGATGCGCACGGCCGGGTGGGCGGCGAAGAAGCGCGCCAGGTCGTCGGGCAGGTGCGAGCTGATGGCGTTGTTGTTGGCGAAGAAGGTGATGTGGCTGGTCAGGCCCTGGGCGAAGGGCTGCAGGTCGGCGTGCATCTGTTCCAGCTGCGCCACGCAGCGGCGCGCGTGCTCCACCATCACCGTGCCGGCGGGCGTCAGCGCCACGCCCCGCGCCTGCCGCGTGAACAGCGCCACCCCCACCGCCTGCTCCAGCCCCTTGAGCCGCAGGCTGACCGACGACGGCGCCAGGTGGCAGCGCTGCGCACCGCGCGTGAGATTGCCCTCCTCGGCGACGGCGAGGAAGACACGCAGGTCGGTCAGGTCGTAGTGCGGCATCGTTGGTCTGGCGCTAAGCCTTCGGTATCTTACCGGTCGCGACCGCTGCTGGGAGACCCGCCAGAACGGGCTCGATCAGCATTCGTTCCTGACAAACACTTCCTTAGAAACTGCTCGCTTCTCAACACCAGCCCTCGTCCCGATACTGCCCTGCAACCCGAACCGACAGGAGACCAAGCCATGCCCCAGGACGAGACGCCGAACGCCAGCACTCCCAAACCGCTGGCCGGCCTGCTGGTGGTCTCCATCGAGCAGGCCCTGGCCGCGCCGCTGTGCACCGCGCGGCTGGCCGAGATGGGCGCCCGCGTGATCAAGGTGGAGCGGCCCGAGGGCGACTTCGCACGCGGCTACGACCAGGCGGCCCACGGCGAGGCCTCGTACTTCGTCTGGACCAACCGCGGCAAGGAGTCGCTGGCGCTGGACTTCAAGCTCGCCGAAGACGCCACGCTGCTGGACAGCCTGCTGGCGCGGGCCGACCTCTTCGTGCAGAACCTGGCCCCCGGCGCCCTGGCCCGCGCCGGCTTCGACAGCGAGTCGCTGCGCCAGCGCCACCCGCGCCTGATCACCTGCGACATCACCGGCTACGGCGCCACCGGCCCGGCCGCCAAGCTCAAGGCCTACGACCTGCTGGTGCAGTGCGAGAGCGGGCTGGCCGGCATCAGCGGCGCGCCGGAGGCGCCCGGCCGCATAGGGGTGTCGATCTGCGACATCGGCGCCGGCATGAACGCGACCATCGCGGTGCTCTCCGCGCTGGCGCTGCGCGAGCGCACCGGCGCGGGCTCCGGCGTCGCGGTGTCCCTGTTCGACGGCGCGGCCGACTGGATGACCGTGCCCTACGTGCACGAGGTTTACGGCGAGGGCGCGCCGACCCGCCAGGGCCTGAAGCACCCGTCCATCGCGCCCTACGGTGCCTACACCACGCGCGACGGCAAGGACGTGGTGATCAGCATCCAGAACGAGCGCGAGTGGCAGCAGTTCTGCGCCGTCTTCCTGCAGCGGCGCGAGACCGCGAGCGAGCCGCGCTTCGCCTCCAACACCCAACGTGTCAGGCACCGCGCCGAGCTCGACGCCACGATAGGCGCGGTGTTTGCCGGGCTGGACACCGACACCGCGCTCGCCCGCCTCGCGCAGGCCAACACCGCCTACGGCCAGGTGCGCTCGGTCGCCGAGGTGGCCGTGCACCCCGCGCTGCGCACCTGGCCCATGGCGGTGGGCGACCGCGAGATCGCGATGGTGGCGCCGCCCGTGCGTGCACCCTGGGACAGCGGCCGTTTCGAGCCCGCGCCGTCGCTGGGCCAGCACAGCCAAGCGCTGCGCGCCGAGTTCGCCCGATAGAGACACAAGGAGACAAGACATGCCCCAGATCGACATCGCCCACCTGCGCCAGTGGGTAGGCCGCGAGACCCTGGCCGACGACACCCTCTCGGTGCGCCACGCCCGCCTGATGGCCGCCACGCTGGGCCTGCCGCAAGAGCCCTTGGCGGCCGGCGCGCCGCTGCCGCCGCTCTGGCACTGGCTCTACTTCCTCGAAGGCCTGCCGCCACCCGAGCTGGGGCGCGACGGCCACCCGGCGCGCGGCGGCTTCCTGCCGCCGGTGCCGCTGGCCAACCGCATGTGGGCCGGCGGCCGGCTCACCTTCAACGCGCCGTTGCCGCTTGGCGCGGCGGTGCAGAAGCGGTCCCGCATCCAGTCCGTCGAGCACAAGCAGGGCCGCAGCGGCGAGCTGGTCTTCGTGACCGTGCTGCACGAGGTGCTGCACGACGGCGCCGTCGCCCTCTGCGAGATACACGACATCGTCTACAAGGAGCCGACCCCGCCCGGCGCCCGCCCCGCCTCGCCGGCCATGCCGCCCGCGCTGCACAGCAAGCCCTTCGTGCCCGACGCGACCACGCTGTTCCGCTACTCGGCGCTCACCTTCAACGGCCACCGCATCCACTACGACGCCGACTACTGCCGCGAGGTGGAGGGCTACCCGCAGCTCGTGATCCACGGCCCGCTGAACGCCACGCTGCTGGCCGGCTTCGCGCAGGAGATCGCCGGCCGGCCGCTCAAGCACTTCAGCTACCGCGGCCTGCAGCCCAGCCTGCTGGGCAACGCGCTGAGCGTCAACGCCGCGCCCGAGGGTGACGGCCTGGCGCTGTGGGTGGCGCTGCCTGATGGCGCGGTCTCGATGCGCGCCGAGGCGGCGTTCTGAGCATGGGCACGCTCGCCCACCCGACGCTCGCCCGCTCCCTGCTCTTCGTGCCCGGCAACCGCCCGGAGCGCTTCGCCAAGGCGCTGGCCAGCGGCGCGCACGCGGTGATCGTCGATCTGGAAGACGCGGTCAGCGTGGCGGACAAGGCCGTGGCGCGCGACGCGATTCGCGCCTTCTTCGCCGGCGGCGGCACCAGCCTGCTGCGCATCAATCCGCTGGACAGCGCATGGACGCAAGAGGAGCTGGCCCTGTGCGGCGAGGCGGGCGTGGCCGGCGTCGTGCTGCCCAAGGCGGAGACGGCCTCGGGCGTCGCGCGCCTGATGCGGCACCTGCGCGCTGGCACGCCGGTGCTGCCGCTGATCGAGACCGCCGCCGGGCTGCTGAACGTGCGCGAGATCGCCGCGGCGCCCGGCGTGCAGCGGCTGCTGTTCGGCACGGTCGACTTCTGCCTGGACCTGGCCATCGAAGGGGACGGCGACGAGCTCGCCAGCTACCGCGCGACGCTGGTGCTGGCCTCGCGCGGCGCCGGCCTGCAGCCGCCGGTGGACGGCGTGACGCTCGCACTGAAGGACGAAGCCGCGCTGCGCGCCGCCACGCTGGCCGCCAAGCGCATCGGCTTCGGCGGCAAGCTGTGTGTGCACCCTTCGCAAGCGGCGCCGGTGAACGAATGCTTCAAGCCGACCGCGCAGCAACTGGACTGGGCCCAGCGGGTGCTGGCCGGCGCCGCAACCAGCGCCGGAGCCTTCGAGCTGGACGGCAAGATGGTGGACGCGCCGGTGATCGCCAGGGCAAGGCAACTGCTCGGGTAGCGCGGCGCACGCACGGCCCCTGCCGGGCGCGTCGATCTGGCAAGATCGACAGCCCCGTCGCTTCCCGCCGGAGGTGCCTATGTCAGCCGAGTCCACGCCCACGGTGCAACGCGTCCACCCGGACCGCGAGGTCGCCACGCGCCAGCGCCTGCCCTATTTCATCGGCATCTCTGGCGAGACCGTCGGTGCCCGCGGCCTCTCGATGCACCTGGTGGTGATACCGCCCGGCGCGCGCGCCGAGCCCCACCTGCACCAGGACCATGAAACGGCGATCTACGTGCTGCAGGGCCGTGTCGAAACGCGCTACGGGCAGGGCCTGGCCGAGTCGGTGATCACCGAAGCCGGTGACTTCCTGTTCATCCCGCCGGGCGTGCCGCACGAGGCCGTCAACCTCAGCGCCACCGAGCCGGCGCGTGCCATCGTCTCGCGCAACGACCCCAGCGAGCAGGACAAGGTGTTGCCGTACCGGCCGCCGTCCGACACGTGAAAACGCGCTGCGGTGCCGGTGAACCCGCCGGGTAAAGTGGCTCTCGCCCCACCACCGCCCCGCGAGGAGCCCGCCGCGATGAACACGCTTGCCAAACGATACACGCTGGCCGCCCTCGCGGCGCTGATGCTGATGTCCACCGCCCCCACCCTGCAGGCACAGCCTGCCGCCAAGCCCGCGCAGTTCGTCTACGTGCTGCGCCTGGCGCCCAGGTTCCAGACCGAAGCCGCCTGGACCGACGCCGAGAAGGCCGCCGTCGGCCGCCACTTCGAGCGCCTCTCGAAAGCCACCGAAGCCGGCCAGGTGCTGCTGGCCGGCCGCACGGCCGAGCCGCTCGACAAGACCTTCGGCCTGGTGATCTTCGAGGCCGAGAACGAAGCCGCCGCCAGGGCCTTCATGGAGGCCGACCCGGCCGTGGTCGCCGGGCTGATGACGGCGACGCTGCACCCGTATTCGGTGGCGCTGATGCGCAAGTGAGCGCACCGCAAGACAAGGCGGAGGGCATGGCCTTGCCTCAGAACGGATAGTGCCGCGCCGTCGTCTGCACCGTGATCCAGCGCAGCTCGGTGAACTCGTGCACCCCCGCCTTGCCGCCGAAGCGGCCGAGGCCGCTGCCCTTCACACCGCCAAAAGGCATCTGCGGCTCGTCATGAACAGTGGGGCCGTTGATGTGGCAGATGCCCGATTCGATGCGCTGGGCCACGTTCATCGCCCGGGCGATGTCGCGGCCGAAGACGGCTGACGACAGGCCGTAGGGGTTGTCGTTGGCGCAGGCCACCGCGGCGTCCACCCCATCGACCCGCACGATGCACTTGACCGGGCCGAAGGTCTCCTCGGCGTAGATGCGCATCTCGGGCGTCACGTGGTCGAGCAGGGTCGCGGGCATCAGCGTGTTCTCCGCCTTGCCGCCGCAGACCAGGCGCGCGCCCTTGGCCAGTGCGTCGTCGATCAGCGCATTGCAGTGCTCGACCGTGCCCATGCCTATCACCGAGCCCAGCACCACCGGCGTCGGGCCGCGCGGGTCGCCCAGCGGCAGGGCCGCCGCCTTCTTCGCGAAGCGGGCGACGAAGTCGCTGGCGATGCGCTGGTCAACGATGAGGCGCTCGGTGGACATGCAGATCTGGCCCGAGTTGGCAAAGGCGCCGAAGGCGGCGGCGTTGACCGCCGCGTCGAGGTCGGCGTCGTCCAGCACCAGCATCGGCGCCTTGCCGCCCAGCTCCAGCACCACGGGCTTCAGGTAGTTGGCGCACGCCAAGGCAATCAGCTTGCCCACGCGGGTCGAGCCGGTGAAGTTGACGCGCCGCACGGCCGGGTGGGCCACCATGGCCTCCACCACCCGGGCCGCATCGGCGGGCGCGTTGGTCAGGTAGTTGACCACCCCCGCCGGGAAACCCGCC
>DATHWJ010000299.1:0-38064 GCA_035460745.1 Ideonella sp.
GGGTTCGGCCGCCGCGCCGCCGGACGGCTGGGTCGCGAACAGGCGTGCCTCGATGCCCGTCCAGACGGCGGCCGAGGGCTCGACCGGCTTCACGCTGGCCGCCAGCGGCAGCAGCATGTCCTGCCAGCGCGCGACCGCCCAGCGCAGGGCCGGGTGGGCGGGCAGCAGGGTCTCGAAGCGGTGCCGCGCCCGGCCGCGCAAGGTGCCCAGCACGTATTCGGCGGCGAGGCGGTCGGCCAGCGGGTTGCGTCCGTAGTCCATGGCTCAGGCCCCGGCTTTCTCAAGGCAGGCGCGCAGCGCGAGCAAGCCGCGCCGCACCCAGCTCTTCACGGTGCCGAGCGGCTGGCGCAGATGCTCCGCCACCTCGGAATGGGTCAGGCCCTGGTAGAAGGCCAGTGCCAGCGTCTGCTGTTGCTCGCCGCTCAGCGCCTGCAGGCAGAGCTTGACGGCGCGCGCCTGCACGGCCTGGCCCATCAGGTCCATCGGGCCGTCGTCGTCGGAGGCAATGTGATCCAGCATGTCGTCGTCTTCGTCGTCCGCAGAGACACGGGAGCTGACCCAGGTGGGCTCGCTCTGGCGGCGCCGCAGGCTGTCGATGGCGCGGTTGCGCGCGATGCTGGTGAGCCAGGTCATCGGTTGCGCTCGTTGGGCATCGAAGCTGCCTGCAGCGCCCCAAACCTTCACATAGACCTCCTGCAAGAGATCCTCGGCCTGTGCTCTGTTGGTATTGATACGAAGAACCACTCCCAGCAGATGCGCGCTGGTGAGCTGGTAAAGCGTGGCAAATGCCACACGATCGCCCAGCGACACGCGCCCCAGCAACTGGATGATCTCTGCGTTGCGGTCGGCTTTGGCGGTGGTGGTGGCGTTCATCGGGAGTGCGAACGGCAGCGCGCCCGAGCGGGCGCTTGGATGCGGCGCATTCTAGGAGCAAGCCGTCCGTACAATCCCGCGCACCATGCCGAGCACCCCGTCCCGACCCCAAGAGTTCATCCTCACGCTGGCCTGCCGCGATACCAAGGGCATCGTGCACAACGTCTCCGGCCTGCTGTACCAGGCAGGCTGCAACATCATCGACTCGCAGCAGTTCGGCGACGTGCTGGGCGATGGGGCCACCGGCCTGTTCTTCATGCGGGTGCATTTCGAGGCACCGGCGCAGCTCGCCGACGTGGCCACGCTGGACCGCCTGTTCGGCCACGCGCGCCAGCAGTTCGGCATGGAGGCCACCTTCCATGCGGTCTGCGCGAGGCCCAGGCTGCTGCTGATGGTGAGCCAGTATGGCCACTGCCTGAACGACCTGCTGTTCCGCTGGAAGAGCGGCCAGTTGCCGGTGGACATCCCGGCCATCGTCTCCAACCACGACAGCTTCGCATCGCTGGCGGCCAGCTACGGCATCGCCTTCCACCACCTGCCGCTGCCGACCGGCTCGGACGCCGCGACCAAGCGCGCGCAGGAGGCGCGCATCGAGGCGCTGATCGACGCCGAGCGGATCGACCTCGTGGTGCTGGCGCGCTACATGCAGATCCTCTCGCCCACCTTCTGCGAGAAGCTGGCGGGCCGGGCGATCAACATCCACCACAGCTTCCTGCCCAGCTTCAAGGGGGCCAAGCCCTATTACCAGGCGCATGCGCGCGGCGTGAAGCTGATCGGCGCGACCGCGCACTACGTGACGCCGGACCTGGACGAGGGCCCGATCATCGAGCAGAACGTCGAGCGGGTCGACCACTCGCTGTCGGCCGACGACCTGACCGCCGTCGGCCGCGACGTGGAGTGCGTGGTGCTGGCCCGCGCGGTGCGCTGGCACGTCGAGCGCCGCGTGCTGATCAATGGGCACAAGACAGTCGTCTTCAACTAGAGAGCCCGAGAGGCCGTCGCCGGGCAGCAATGCCTCGGAGGGCTTTACCGAATGCCGCGCACCAAAGCTCGAACCGCCGCCATGCTGGCCTCGCCCGAAGACGTGGAACTGCAGTTCTACGACGCGCTGCGCGAGGCCGACCTGGACAAGTTGATGGCCGTCTGGGCCGAGGACGAAGAAGTCGTCTGCGTGCACCCCGGCGGCCCTCGCCTGGTCGGCTCGGGCGCCGTGCGCGCGGCTTTCGAAGCCGTCTTCAGCAACGGCGCCGTGCCGGTGCGGGCCGAGAACGTGCGGCGGGTGCATTCGATGGGCTGCGCGATGCACAGCGTGGTCGAGCGGGTCGACATCGCCACCGCCGAAGGCCCCCGCACCGCATGGGTGCTGGCCACCAACGTGTACGTCAAGACCGCCTTCGGCTGGCGCATGGTGGCTCACCATGCAAGCCCCGGCAGTTCCACCGAGCCGCCGGAGCTGATCGAGACGCCCTCCGTGCTGCACTGAGCCTTGCATGGGCGCTGCCCGGCCCACCGGGGCGCGCCTGCGTCCAACCCGCCTGCCGCGCCGCCGTGCGGCCCTTGCCTGCCAGGTAATGCCCGATGCTGTTGAAGTTGTCGTCCGCCCCGCTTGCCGAGCCCGTCTTCCGGGCGCCAGCCTGGTTGCCGGGTGGCCACCTGCAGACGATCTGGCCGGCGCTGCATGGCCGCCGCAGCCTGGGCGCCCGGCCGCCGGCCTACCAGCGCGAGCGCTGGGTCGCACCGGACGGCGATTTTGTCGACGTGGACTTCTGCTTCGGGCCGCAGGGGGCCCCGTGGCTGGTGCTGTTCCACGGGCTGGAGGGCTCGTCGGCGAGCCACTACGCGCTGGCGTTTGCGCAGGTCGCGCAGGCGCATGGCTGGTCTTACGCGGTGCCGCATTTCCGCGGCTGCTCAGGCGAGCTGAACCGGGCGCCGCGGGCCTACCACTCGGGCGATTACCAGGAGATAGGCTGGATCCTGGCGCGCCTGCGCGAGCGCGCCGGCCAGCCGGTGATGGCGGTGGGTGTCTCGCTGGGCGGCAATGCGCTGCTGCGCTGGGCCGAGGAGGCCGGCGAATCGGCGGCGGCCAGCGCCAGCGCGGTGGCCGCGGTCTGCTCGCCGATCGACCTGGCGGCCGGTGGCCATGCGATCGGGCGCGGCTTCAACCGGCAGGTCTACACGCGCATGTTCATGCGCAGCATGCGGCCGAAGGCGATGGCCAAGCTGGCGCAGTTCCCGGGCCTGTTCGACGGCCGGCGCATGCTGGCCGCGCGCGATCTCTACGAGTTCGACAACCTCTTCACCGCGCCGCTGCACGGCTACAAGAACACCGACGACTACTGGGCGCGCGCCTCGGCCAAGCCGCACCTGGCCGCGATCCGCATCCCGGCGCTGGTGCTGAATGCGCGCAACGACCCCTTCGTGCCGGCGCGTTCGCTGCCGTCGATCCGCGAGGTGGGCCGCTGCGTCACGCTCTGGCAGCCGGGCCATGGCGGCCACGTGGGTTTCCCGGACGGGCCCTTCCCGGGCCATGTGCAGCGCATGCCCGAGGCGGTGGTGGACTGGCTGCGCGCGCAGGGGTAAGGTTGCGGGCATGGATGACATCGTCAAGGCCGCATTGGCCAAGTGGCCGCAGGTGCCGCACTGCTACGGCTGGCTGGCGCTGGACGCGCGCGGCGACTGGTACATGCGCGACGACCGCACGCAAGCCGCGGGGCCGTTCCCGCACCCCAAGGGCAGCCGCATCCTGCACGACAAGCTGCGCGAGTTCATCCACCGCAACTACGAGGCCGACGAGGCCGGCCGCTGGTTCTTCCAGAACGGGCCGCAGCGGGTCTACGTGGAGCTGGAAGCGGCGCCTCATGTCTGGCGGCTGCAGGCGGAGGCGGGCGGCGGCGTGGCGATCGAGTCCCACACCGGCCGGCCGGCGGCGTTGCGCAGCGCCTGGCTGGACGATGCCGGGCGCTTGTTCCTCGTCACCGACCTGGGCCCCGGCCTGGTCCACACGCTGGATGCCGGCATTGCGGCCGATGCGGTCGAGACCAAGCTCTGGGCCCTGGCCGAGTTGCCGTTTGCCGAGATGCCCGGGCGCTTCGGCTATGTGCTGAGCCCGGCGGCGCAGCACACGGGTTCGTAAACACTGGGGTCCCATGGGGCCCGAAAGCAAGAAGCCGCCCGGAGGCGGCTTCTTGGCTTAGCGCGCCGAGGCGCTGGCCGGGTTCAGGGCGCGCTGGCGGCCGCCGAGGCCGCCGCCGCCGGCAACGCCGGCTCGGCAAATTTGCCGCCGCCCTGGTTGGCCAGGTAGACCACCGCCCGGCCGATCTCGAAGTCGGAAAAGTCGCCACCGCCCTGGGCGCCCATGCTGCCCTTGCCCGCCAAGGCGGAGTGCAGCAGTGCGTCGAAGCCCTGGCCCAGGCGTGGGCCCCAGGCCGCGGCGTCGCCGATCTTGGGTGCGCCGGCAGCGCCGCTGGTGTGGCAGGCCGTGCATTGCGCCGCGAAGACCTGCTCGCCGGTCTTCAGCGAAGCGACGTCGGAGGCGTCCTTGATCTCGACCAGGCCGACGGGCTGGATGCGCCGCGCGGTGGCCTCGGCCGCCAGGGCTTCGGAGCCGGGCGCTTCCTTGTCGCCGACGGCGACGAACTGGGCCAGCAGGATGATGCCGATGATGGGCACCACAAACGAGAAGAACACCGCCAAGACCAGTTGCTTGGGTGTCTTGATCGGGCCCTCGTGCGGGGCGTCGTGTTGGTCTTGGGCGTGCGCGTCGCTCATGAAGTCCTCGGTCGCTGGGCGTGGAGACAAGGGCGCCTGGGGACAGGACGCCGGAAGTCGTCGCGGCGCTGTGTGGGCGCCGCCTGGCGGGCCTCCAGAGCCCGATAAAACCCGCGGAGTATAGCCGCGAGCCATCGCGGTGCCGCGCCCGCGGTCCGCTGGCGCCGCACGGCCCGATCGGGCCCGCCCCCGGCCTTGCTTCGGCAAGGGCCGCGGAAGCGGCTGCTAGAATCCCTCGTTCTCCATGGAAGGCGCTCGTAGCTCAGTGGATAGAGTACTGGCCTCCGAAGCCAGGGGCCGCTGGTTCGATCCCAGCCGGGCGCACCAACTTCCATTCTTCCCCTCCCGGGTTTTTCGCAGCGCCAGGCGCTTGCCTTGTCTCTCGCGCGGCCAGGCAGCGTCCAGACCCGCGCTTCGCGCCGCTGCGAGAGCCCCGCAGCGATCTCCGACATGACTCTGCGCGCCGTGCGTCTGCGGTTGGCAAGCTGGCACGTGGCAGGGGCGACGCCGGCTGGCTGGCGCCGCTCGGTCGCGCGCTGGGGGGCCGGGCTGGTGGCGCTGCTGCTGATGGCCATCGCCTTGCCCGGCCAGGCTCGAGACAACTACCTCGCCGAGGCCGGTCTGCTGTGCGATGCCGGCGGGCGGCTGGGCATAGCCCAGGCCCGCTCCGCCGCCTACCAGGCCATGCCCACCGTGCTGGCCATGGGCTTCGTCGGCGACGCCTGCTGGGTGCGGCTTCGCGTCAGGCCGCCGGCCGGCGTCGACGAGCTCGTGCTGCGCATACGTCCGGCCTACCTCGACGACCTCCAGCTCTATGCGCCAGACGCGGCCGCCCCGGGCGGGTGGCGCGTCAGCCAGGTGGGCGACCACTTTTCGCAGGCGCTGCGGGAGCGGCCCGGCGCGGTGCAGAACCTGATGCTGCACGGGCTGAGCGGCGAGACCACCGTCTTTCTGCGCGTCCGCTCCAGCAGCAACCTGCAGCTCCACGTGGAAGCGCTCACCGAGCGCGATGCCGACGACGCCGACAACGTGCAGACGGCCTGGTTCGGCATCTACCTGGGCGTCATGCTGGCGCTGCTGGCGTGGGCGCTGGTGGACTACCAGGCCAGCCGTGACCGGGTTCTGGCCTGGTTCATCCCGTACCAGGTCACCGGCATGCTCTACGGCGCCGCGGTGACCGGCTACCTCGGCTGGGCTCTGCCGCTGCACTGGAGCGGCCATGCCGGTCTGCTGACCAGCGCCCTCGTGATCGCGGTGCCGTTTTTCGGCATCTTGTGCAACCGTGCGCTGCTGCAGGCGCACCAGCCGGCCCGCTGGGGCCTCCAACTGCTGGGCGCGCTGCTGCTGTTGCCGGTGCTGGAGATGCTGGCGCTGCTGTCGGGCCATGCCCAGCCGGCGCTGGCCGCCAACGCGGCGCTGGTGCTGCTGCTGGGGCCGCTGCTGTTCGCGATCTCGCTGACCACCCGTGCCCAGGGGGCGCCGCCGCGCTGGGTGCTGCGCCTGGTTTACGGGCTGCTCGCGCTGCACCTGACGGCGGTGGTGCTGCCGGTGCTGGGCCTGGTCGAAGCGGCGGCGTGGCGGCTGCACATCGGCCTGATCCAGGGGCTGCTGACCGGCATGATGATTTTTGCGCTGCTGCAACTGCGCTCGCGCGAGCTGCTGCGCAGCCGTCAGCAGGCGCTGGTGGCCTTGCAGGTGGCGCAGGAGCGGGCCGAGCGCGAACGGCTGGAAAAGGAGGAGAAGTCGCGCTTCATGGCGATGCTGACGCACGAGCTGCATTCGCCCATGCTGGTGATGCGGCTCGCGATGGCGCAGATGGAGGGCGACGCCGCCGGTCGCACGCAAGCGCTGAGCCGCTCGAACCTGCACCAGGCGCTGAGCGACATGGAGAAGCTGATCGACCGCTGCGTGCAGGCCGACCGTGTCGAGCAGATCGGCCAGGTCGCGGCGCGCGAGCCCCTTGCGCTGAGCCCGCTGCTGCACGAGCTGGTGCAGGCGACCGGCCAGCCCGAGCGCGTGGCGCTGTCGCCCGCGCCGGACGTGGAGCTGCGCAGCGACGAGACGCTGTTCCGTGTGGTGATGGGCAACCTGCTGGACAACGCACTGAAGTATTCGCCCGAGGGCAGCACCGTGCAGTTGCGCTGGCACCTGCAGGAGACCGGTCCGGCAGGCCCCGTCCGCGTGCTGCTGCGCATCGCGAACATGCCGGGCAGGGCCGGCGCGCCGGACCCGCACCGGGCTTTCGAGAAGTACTACCGCTCGGCGGGAGCGCGGGTCCAGCGTGGCACAGGCCTGGGGCTGTGGCTGGTGCGCGCCATCAGCCGCCACCTGGGCGGCGACGCCACGCTGGCCATCGAGGGCGGGCAGGTGGTGTTCCAGGTCGAGCTGCCGGGCGGGTGAAAGGGCGGCTTGGCGTTTCTCCCTACACTCGGGCCCCAGATGAAGCGCCTCTTGCCCCGCCATCCGCCGCCCACCGGGCTGGCCGCAGCCTCGCCGCCTGCACTATCGCTGGCCGGCCTGCTGCTGGCGGCTGGCGTCTCGTGCTGGCTGGTGGCCTGCTCCACGCCGGGCAGCCCGCCTTCGCCGCGCGACCGCGCCGGCGGCTCGCCAGCGGTGCCGCTGCCTGCCCCGCGCGGCGCGGACGGCCCGCCCGAACAGCCTGTGCCCGACCTGCACGGCGTGCCGGACGCCGAGCCGCGCGTCGAGCCGATACGCAGCGGCGGCGCCAACAAGCCCTATGAGGTGTTGGGGCGCTCGTACGTGCCGCTGGCCAGGGACGAGCCCGTGATCGAGCGCGGCCTGGCCTCGTGGTACGGCCGCAAGTTCCACGGCCGGCGCACCGCCAGCGGCGAGGTCTACAACATGCTGGCGATGACGGCGGCGCACAAGACCATGCCCATCCCGAGCTACGCCCGGGTGCGCAACCCGGCCAACGGCCGCGAGGTGGTCGTGCGGGTCAACGACCGCGGGCCGTTTTCGTCCAACCGCATCATCGACCTCTCCTACACCGCCGCCGTCAAGCTCGGCGTGCAGGGCGGTGTGAAGATGGTCGAGGTGCAGCGCATCACCAACGAGGAGATCCGCGCCGGCCTGGCCCCCCGCGGCGACACCACCGAGTCCGCGCAGGCTTCGCCCGAGATCGTCGCGGCGGCCGGGCCGGTCTCGATCGGCCCCGCCGCCACGCCGGCACCCCTCGCGCCGGCCGGGGCCGAAACGCAGGCGAACGCATCCCCCGGACTCCCGGCGATCGCTGCCTCGCTGCCGACGACGGCGCAACTGCCCGGGCCGGCGCCCGAACGGTCCCGCGCCTACACGCCCGCGGCGGCCGGCTTCTGGCTGCAGCTCGGGGCCTTCGGCCGCGGCGACGGCGCCTACACCTTCCAGCAGCGGGTGGGGCAGGAGCTGGGCTGGCTGGTGCCGCTGTTGACGGTGTTCGCCGATGGCGGGCTGCACCGGCTGCAGGCCGGGCCGTACCCCACCCGCGACCAGGCACGCGAAGTGGCCGAGCGGGTGCGCAGCGCGCTGCAGCTGGTGCCGGTGATCGTCGAACGGCGCTGAACAGGGCTGCGGCACGCCGGCCGGCTTGTCGCGCCGAACTGCAGTCTGTCCAGGCACCGGTGCGGTGCATCGCCTGGCCCTGACGCGGGCGGGGCGGCTGCGTACAGTGCGCTCCAGGCAGTAAGAGGCCAGACCCCCCGCGAGCACCCCGACATGAACTTCCAGACCCCTTCTTCCCCCAACGCGCTGCCCACTGCCTGGCAGCGCTTCGCCGCAGGCAGCGTGCGCGCCTTCCATGCCTATGCCACCTGGCTGGTCGGGCTCACGTGGGTGCGCTTCGTGATCCTCTCCGTGCTGCTGCTGATCGTCACCGGCATCGCCCAAAACCTGCCGCCGTTCAGCTGGACCTACACCGAGGTGGTGGCGGAGCCGAAGCGGCCACGCCCGAAGGCGCCGGTCGCTCCCAAGGCGCCCAAGGCACCGGTCGTGCCGGGTGTCAGCATCGAGCGCAGCAGCGGCGACGAGGGCAAGGGGCTGGACATCTCGATCGACGAAAACGGCGTGCGCATCCGCAAGCGTGAGGACCGTGCCGTGGTTGCGTCGGCCGCTAGTGCGGTCTCGGCCGCCAGCGCGGCCTCGGCGGCGAGCGCCGTGGCGCAAGCGGCGCCGGGTTCGCAGCCCATCGTCGAGATCCAGGCCGGCGACAAGGGCGTGCGCATCTCGCTGCCGCCCGGCGCCAACAGCGAGGCGGTGCGCGACGCGATCGAGGAGGCGCGCCAGTCGGTGGTCAGCGCGATCGAGGAGCAGACCCGGGCGGTCGAGGAGGCCACCGCCGAGGCCGAAGCCGCCGCCGCGCAGGCCGAGGCGGATGCCGAAGAGGCGGCGGACAGCAGCGGCGGCGTGCGCCACCGCACCCGCACCGTGCAGTACGTGGAGCTGGCGCCGCTGGCGCTGCTGTGGATACTCTTTTCGCTCATCATCAAGGTCACCTACAAGGGCCGCATGCAGGCCGAGGTGAAAGCCGCGCAGGCGACCGAAACGGCCGAGGCCGAGTCGCTCAAGCGCCAGGTCGTGGAGGCGCGCATGGCGGCGATGCAGGCGCAGGTCGAACCGCACTTCCTGTTCAACACGCTGGCCTCCATCGACCACCTGATCGAGACCGACTCGGCGCGGGCCAGCCAGATGCAGAAGAACCTGATCGCGCTGCTGCGCGCCAGCATGCCGACGATGCGCGAGGCGGGCGATGGCGCCAACCGCGACCTGGGCCGCGAGCTGGCCGTGGTGCGGCCCTATGTCGAGATCCTGAAGGTGCGCATGGAAGAGCGGCTGATCGCCGACATCGACGTGCCGGACGGCCTGCTGTCGGCCCAGTTCCCGCAAATGATGATCCAGACCCTGGTCGAGAACTCGATACGCCACGGGCTGGAGCCCAAGGCCGAAGGCGGGCACCTGAAGGTCAAGGCCGAGATCGTGCACGGCAAGCTGGCCGTCACCGTGGCCGACACCGGCGTGGGCTTCGGCAACGCGGCCACCGCCGGCACGGGGGTGGGCCTGGCCAACATCCGCGAGCGGCTGCAACTGCTGTACGGCGGCAAGGCCACGCTGACGGTGGCCGCCAATACGCCCAGCGGCACGGTGGTGACCATCACGGTGCCCTACCGCACCGTGGAAGCGGGCACCGGCATGAACGCGGCGACAGCCTGACGCGCGCGCCCGGCACGGCTTGAAACGGAAAGGAGCTCCCTGATGAAACCCTTCTGGTGTTGGACTGGCGGCATCGCGCTCGTCTTGGGCTTGTTCGTGGCCGTTGCGGCGGCGGTGGCGGTCTTTGCGTTCGCCAACCTCGCGGCCGCGCCCGACCTGGTGGTCACGATCGACGATGAAACCATCTCGCTGGCCGGGCTGTCCGGCGGCGCCTGGCTGCTGGCGCTGGGCGGGGTGCTGCTGGCGGTGCTGATCGTGCTGGTGGTGGTGCCGCTGGCCCTGCTGTTCGGCCTGGGGCTGCCGCTGCTGCTGTGCGCCGGTGGCCTGGCGATCGCGCTGCTGGTGGCCGGCGCGGCGCTGGTGGCGGTGGCTTCGCCCTTCATCGCGCTGGGCCTGCTGATCGCCTGGGCGGTGCGCCCGCGCCGTGCGCAGCGCGCAACGCCTGATCTACCATCCCGTGCATGAACACCTTCACCGCTCCTGATGCCGCCGACGGTGCCGGCGAGAACGCCGCGCCGCGCGCCGTGCTGGCCGATGACGAACGCCTGATGCGCGAGCAGTTGCGGGCCCGGCTGGCCGAGGCCTGGCCGGAGCTGCAGATCGTGGCCGAGGCCAAGAACGGCCTCGAGGCGGTCGAGCTGGTCGAGCAGCACCGGCCGGACGTGGTCTTTCTCGACATCCGCATGCCGGGCATGACGGGGGTCGACGCAGCCCGCAAGATCGCGCAGATGGACGTCGGCGACGACGGCTTCCTGCCCGAGATCGTGTTCATCACCGCCTACGACCAGTACGCCGTCGAGGCCTTCGAGCAGGGCGTCTCCGACTACGTGCTGAAGCCGGCCGAACGCGAGCGGCTCAAGCTCACCACCGAACGCATCCAGAAGCGGCTGGCGGCGCGCCAGTCGCCCGACGCGGCGGACGCCGCCTCGGCCGCGCCGCCCATCCAGCAGCTGCTGCACCGCCTGGCTGGCCAGATGGCAGGTGGCCCCAACACGCCGCAGTACCTGAAGTGGATACAGGCCACGGTTGGCCAGGCGATCCAGATGATCCCGGTCGAAGACGTGTTGTTCTTCATCAGCGACGAGAAGTACACCCGGGTGCAGACGCCGCTGGTCGAGGCGCTGATACGCAAGCCGATCAAGGAGCTGGTCGACGAGCTCGACCCCGAGCGCTTCTGGCAGATCCACCGCTCGACGCTGGTGGCGGTGACGGCGATCGCCTCGGTCACGCGCGACTTCCGCGGCCGCCAGATCGTGGCCGTCAAGGGCCACACCCAGAAGCTCGAAGTCAGCCGCAGCTACAGCCACTTGTTCAAGGGCATGTGATCGCGCTGGACCTGCATGCCGGCGCGCTGCGCCTGAGCCTGCGCCCCGATCTGGGCGGCTGCGTCGCCGGCCTGTGGCTGGGTGAGTTGCCGGTGCTGTGGAGTGCCGATCCCGCATCGCTGGCCAGCGCGCGGCCTTCGGGTTGTTTCCCGCTGGCGCCTTACTCCAACCGCCTGGGTTTCCGGCGTTTTCGCTGGCAGGACCGGGACTACGCCACCGAGGCCAACAGCGGCGACAGCCCGCATTCGATGCACGGCGTGGCCTGGCAGCACGCCTGGGAGGTGCTGGCGGCCAGCGCCGACAGCGCCGAGCTGCGCTACCTGCACCGGGCCGATGGCGGCTGGCCCTTCGACTTCGAGCTGCGCCAGCGCTTCCATCTGACGGCCGATGCGCTGGAGATGCGGCTGCATTTCACCAACACCGCGGCGCTGGCGCAGCCGGTGGGCCTGGGCTGGCACCCTTACTTCCCCAAGCGCGCGCACTCCCGGCTGCAGATCGAGCTGAGCGAGCGCTGGGAGTCGGACGAACACGGCCTGCCCACCCGCCGCACGCCGCAGCCGGGCATGGACGCCGACCTCGCCGATCTCGCCTTCGACCACTGCTTCGAGGGCTGGCGCGGCGCCGCCCGGCTGCACGACGAGACGCTGCAGCTCTCGCTCAGCTCTTCCTTGCCCTACCTGGTCGTCTACACGCCGCAGGACAAGGGCTTCTACTGCGTGGAGCCGGTCAGCCACGTCAACGACGCCATCCACCTGGCCGACCCGCTGGCCCACGGTTTGCGCGAGCTGGCGCCGGGCGACGGCTTCGAGGCCTGGATGAAGCTGGCGGTAACGGCCGTCTGAGGGTGGTTTGAGGGCTGGGCATTTGTGGAGATACTGCGCCGATGACGACGCCCGCTGACCCCCTGTTCGACCCGCAACCCATCCCGGTCCCGCCCTCGCTGCTGGGCGAGTCGCCCTTCTGGCACCCCGAGCAGGCGGCGCTCTACTGGTGCGACATCCCGGGCAAGCGGCTCAACTGCTTCCACCCGGCCAGCGGGGAGCACCGGCACTGGTCCTTCGAGGCCGAGCCTGCCTGCTGCGCCCCGCTGATGGGCGGCGACCTGCTGCTCGGCATGCGCGACGGCCTGTGGCGCTTCGACCCCGCCAGCGGCCGGCGCAGCCTGCTCGCCAAGCCGCCCTACGAGCCCGCCAAGGAGCGCTTCAACGACGGCAAGGCCGACCCGCAGGGCCGCTTCTGGGCCGGCACCATCTACGAGCCGCGCGAGCCGGCGCTGGCGGCGCTGTACCGCTGGTCGGGCGGCAAGCTCGCACGCATCGCGGGCGACGTCACCACCAGCAACGGCCTGGCCTGGAGCCCCGACGGGCGCACGCTCTACTGGAGCGACACCAAGGCCCACACGGTGTTCGCGCTGGACTTCGATCCCTTCGACGGCTCGGTCTCGCGCCGGCGCGTGTTCGCCAGCTTCCCGCTCAAGCAGGCCGGGCAAGACCTGGCCACCTATGGCGGACGGCCCGACGGCGCCGCGATGGACAGCGAGGGCTGCTACTGGTCGGCGATGTTCGAGGGCCAGCAGTTGCTGCGGCTGTCGCCCGCGGGCGAGGTGCTGCAGGCCGTGAGGCTGCCGGTGCGCTGCGCGACCATGCCGTGTTTCGGCGATGCCGACCTCAAGACGCTGTACGTGACCACGGCGCGCGAGAACCGCCCCGCCGACGAACTGGCCGCGCAGCCGCTGGCCGGACGCGTGCTGCGCCTGCGGGTGAGCGTGCCCGGATTGCCGGTGAATTTTGCGGCGGCGTAAAGATGGGCCGGGCGAGCAGCGCGCAGCCGAATTCGGCCTTGACTTGAGACGTCAAGGGAACAGCCGGGCTTTGCCCATATAATTCCGCGGCTTTGCCAGCCACATCCAAGGATTCGCTCGATGTCAGAACGGCTTTACCAGACGGGTAAGCGCTCCGACCCCTGGACCGAAAATGAAGATGAAGACGGCAAGCGCCCGTTCAAGACCCTGACCCGTGAAGAGGCGCGGGCCTTGGCGGAAAAAAATCCTTCCATCTCACCGTGGCGGGTGGTCGCAGTGCAAGCTGCGGTCGGTCTGGTGGTGGCCGCGTTGGCGTGGCTGATCACCGGTGAAAAGAACAACGCATGGTCGGCGCTGTATGGCGCGGCCACGGTGGTGCTGCCGGGTGCCTTGATGGCGCGCGGCATGACCAGCCGGCTCTCCAGCCTGAATCCCGGCGTGTCCGCCGTGAGCTTCATGGCCTGGGAGATGGGCAAGATTGGGGTTTCGGTCGCCATGCTGATGCTGGCGCCGAAGGTGGTACCAGGCTTGAGCTGGCCGGCATTGCTGGTGGGCCTGGTGCTGTGCATCAAGGTGTATTGGGTTGCGCTGTCATGGCGCGGACGCAAGACGAGTTGAACGGACGAGACGGACACAACACATATGGCAGCCGAGAGTCACGCCACTGAAGCCGCAGCGGGGCACGCCCCCACCGCGGGCGAGTACATCGTTCACCACCTGACCCACCTCCGCAACAAGGAGATGACGGGTCCGTTCGACATGTCGGTGATCAGCTGGGACTCGATCGTCATCTCGGCGCTGATCGGCGTCATCGGCTGCTTCTTCCTCTGGAAGGCGGCGCGCAAGGCCACCTCCGGCGTGCCGGGCCGCTTCCAGGCCGCCGTCGAGCTGCTGGTCGAGATGGTGGAGTCGCAAGCCAAGGGCATCGTTCACAACGCCACGAGCCGCAAGCTGGTGTCGCCGCTGGCCCTGACCGTGTTCGTGTGGATCTTCCTGCTGAACGCGATGGACTTGCTGCCGGTGGACTTGCTGCCCTGGCTGTGGGGCCAACTTTACGAAGCCATGGGCCACGATCCGGCGCATGCCTACCTGCGCGTCGTGCCGACCGCCGACCTCTCCATCACGATGGGCCTGTCGCTCGGCGTGCTGGTGGTCTGCCTGGTCTACAACGTCAAGATCAAGGGCTTCGGCGGCTGGGTGCACGAGCTCTTCTCGGCGCCGTTCGGCAACCACTGGGCGCTCTACCCGTTCAACTTCCTGATGCAGGTCATCGAGTTCGTCGCCAAGACCGTCTCGCACGGCATGCGGCTGTTCGGCAACATGTACGCCGGCGAGCTGATCTTCCTGCTGATCGCCTTGATGGGCGGCGCCTGGTCGCTCTCGGCCACCGGCATCGGCCTGGCCATCGGCCACATCATCGCCGGCTCGGCCTGGGCGATCTTCCACATCCTGATCATCACGCTGCAGGCTTTCGTGTTCATGATGCTGACGCTGGTGTACATCGGCCAGGCGCATGACTCGCACTGAGTGCACCTGGGTGAATTGAAGTCCGACTGATCCGGATCCGCTGGTTTTTCCCTTTCCGTTTTCCCTTTTCTCAACACAACCTCTACGACACTAGGAGTCATCATGGAAGTCATCAGCTTTGTTGCCCTCGCCGCCGGCCTGATCATTGGTCTGGGCGCTGTCGGTGCCTGTATCGGCATCGGCATCATGGGCAGCAAGTACCTCGAGTCGGCTGCCCGCCAGCCCGAGCTCATGGGCGAACTGCAAACCAAGATGTTCCTGCTGGCCGGTCTGATCGACGCGGCCTTCATCATCGGCACCGGTATCGCGCTGTGGTTCGCCACCGCCAACCCGTTCCTGGCCCAGATCGGCCTGCTCGCCAAGTAAGTCGGGTCGTACCCCTGACTTGAATGTCGTGAGAGGCCGGGGCGCGCACATCGGCGCCCTTGGCTGAAGTCCCGTCACTGTGACCGAGGCAAAAAAGTGAGCATCACCAGTACCCTCATCGTCCAGATGATCGTGTTCCTGATCCTGGTCTGGTTCACGATGAAATTCATCTGGCCGCCGATCACCGCCGCGCTCGACGAGCGCGCCAAGAAGATCGCCGAAGGGCTGTCGGCCGCCGACAAGGCCAAGTCCGAGCTGGCTGTGGCCAACCAGCGCGTCGAGCAGCAACTGTCCGCCGCCCGCAACGACGCTGCCAAGCGCCTGGCCGATGCCGAGCGCCTGGCCCACCAGATGGTGGAAGAGGCCAAGTCGCGGGCGACCGAAGAAGGCGCCAAGATCGTCGCCGCCGCCACGGCCGAGGCCCAGCAGGCCGTCGTCAAGGCTCGCGAGACCCTGCGCGAGCAGGTCGCCATGCTGGCCGTCAAGGGCGCCGAGCAGATCCTGAAGCGCGAAGTGAACGCGGGCGTGCACGCCGAGCTGCTGTCCCGTCTGAAGACGGAACTCTGAGCCATGGTCAACGCCCACGCTCACTCACGTTCGCTGCCCCCCGAGGGGGCGCAGGCCTCCTCTGGGGCGGTCCGGCAGGAGTCCTGATATGGCCGAACTCGCAACCATCGCCCGCCCGTATGCCGAAGCCCTGTTCAAGGCGATCGGCAGCGACGACGCGGTCACCTTGTCCAAGCAGGTCGATGCGCTCAGCGCCGTCGCCGGCCATGCCGAAGTGCGCCAGTTTGCCGACAGCCCCAAGGTCCAGGCCAAGCAGGTCTTCGACCTGGTCACGGGCGTGGCCAAGGTGCAGCTCTCGCCCAAGGTGGCCAACCTGTTGAACGCCGTGATCGAGAACGGCCGCCTCGGCGCGCTGCCCGAGGTCGCGGCGCAGTTCCGCGCGCTGGTCAACGCCCGTTCGGGCGTGTCCGACGCCAAGATCTACAGTGCCTTCCCGCTCGACGCCGCGCAGTTCTCCAGCACGGTCGGCATGCTGGAGAAGCGCTTCGGCCGCAAGCTCGATGCGAGCGTCGCGGTCGATCCCTCGCTGATCGGCGGCATTCGCGTGGTGGTGGGTGACGAGGTGCTGGACAGCTCGATCAAGGCCCGCCTGGAACAGATGAAGGTCGCACTCACGAGCTGATCGTGAGCCAGCCGCACCTCGGCGAACCCATCCATCGGCAGCGCGCCTCCGCGCCGCTGCCGCGCTTTCGGAGCAAGCAATGCAACTGAATCCCGCAGAAATCTCGGAACTCATCAAGAGCCGCATCGAGGGCCTCGGTGCCTCGTCGGACATCCGCAACCAGGGCACCGTCGTCTCGGTCACCGACGGCATCGTGCGTGTGCACGGCCTGTCGGACGCGATGCAGGGCGAAATGCTCGAGTTCCCGGCCACGGCCGACGGCCAACCCAGCTACGGCCTGGCGCTGAACCTCGAGCGCGACTCGGTCGGCGCGGTGATTCTGGGCGAGTACGAACACATCTCCGAAGGCGACACGGTCAAGTGCACCGGCCGCATTCTGGACGTGCCGGTCGGCCCCGAGCTGATCGGCCGCGTGGTCAATGCGCTCGGCCAGCCCATCGACGGCAAGGGCCCGATCAACGCCAAGATGACCGACGTGATCGAGAAGGTCGCGCCGGGCGTGATCGCCCGTAAATCGGTCGACCAGCCGGTGCAGACCGGCCTGAAGTCCATCGACTCGATGGTGCCCATCGGCCGTGGCCAGCGCGAGCTGATCATCGGCGACCGCCAGACCGGCAAGACGGCGGTGGCGATCGACGCGATCATCAACCAGAAGGGTCAGAACATGACCTGCATCTACGTTGCGATCGGCCAGAAGGCTTCGTCGATCAAGAACGTGGTGCGCGCGCTGGAACAGCACGGAGCGATGGACTACACCATCGTCGTCGCCGCGTCGGCCTCCGAGTCGGCCGCGATGCAGTACGTGTCGGCCTACTCGGGCTGCACGATGGGCGAGTACTTCCGCGACCGCGGGCAAGACGCGCTGATCATCTATGACGACCTGTCCAAGCAGGCCGTCGCTTACCGCCAGGTCTCGCTGCTGCTGCGCCGCCCGCCGGGCCGCGAAGCCTTCCCCGGCGACGTGTTCTATCTCCACAGCCGCCTGCTCGAGCGCGCCGCCCGCGTCAATGCCGACTACGTCGAAGCCTTCACCAAGGGTGAAGTCAAGGGCAAGACCGGCTCGCTGACCGCGCTGCCCATCATCGAGACGCAAGCCGGCGACGTGTCGGCCTTCGTGCCGACCAACGTGATCTCGATCACCGACGGCCAGATCTTCCTGGAGACCTCGCTGTTCAACGCCGGCATCCGGCCTGCGATCAACGCCGGTATCTCGGTCTCGCGCGTCGGTGGCGCCGCCCAGACCAAGCTGATCAAGAGCCTGTCCGGCGGTATCCGTACCGACCTGGCGCAGTACCGCGAGCTGGCCGCGTTTGCGCAGTTTGCCTCCGACCTCGACGAAGCCACCCGCAAGCAGCTCGACCGCGGTGCCCGCGTGACCGAGCTGCTGAAGCAGCTGCAGTACTCGCCGCTGTCCATCAGCCTGATGGGCGCGACGCTGTACGCGGTGAACAAGGGCTTCCTCGACAACATCGAGACCAAGCGCGTGCTGGCCTTCGAGTCGGGCCTGCACCAGCACCTGAAGTCCAGCCACGCCGCACTGCTGGCCAAGCTGGAATCCGACAAGGCGATGGACAAGGCCGCTGAAGAAGAGCTCTCGGCCGCGATCACCTCGTTCAAGAAGTCCTTCGCCTGAAGCCACTGACTTGCAAGACGTTGGCCCCGGCGCTGTGCATCGCAAGCGCCCGGACACCGTCTTCAACTGACTAAGGAACCCCTATGGCGGTCGGCAAGGAAATACGCGGCAAGATCAAATCGGTGGAAAACACCAAGAAGATCACCAAGGCCATGGAGATGGTCGCCGCCTCCAAGATGCGCAAGGCGCAGGAACGCATGCGTTCGGCGCGCCCCTACAGCGACAAGATCCGCAACATCACGGCCCACCTGTCGCAGGCCAACCCGGAGTACCACTCGCCCTACATGCGCACCGAGGCGAAGGCGAAGACCGTGGGCTTCATCGTCGTCACGACCGACAAGGGTCTGTGCGGCGGCCTGAACACCAACATTCTGCGCGCGGTCACCACCAAGATGCGCGACGCGCAGACGGCCGGCAACACGGTGCAGGCCGTGGCCATAGGCACCAAGGGCCTGGGCTTCCTGAACCGCCTGGGCGTCGGCGTGATCAGCCACGTGACCCAGCTCGGCGATGCGCCGCAGATGGACCGCCTGATCGGCCCGGTCAAGGTGATGCTGGATGCCTTCGTCGAGGGCAAGGTCGACTCGGTGCACCTGTGCTACACCAAGTTCATCAACACGATGAAGCAGGAGCCGGTGGTCGAGCAGCTGCTGCCGCTGGCCGCCGATGCGCTGGCGCAGACCGAGGCCGAGAAGTCGGCTTATGGCTGGGACTACATCTACGAGCCCGATGCAGCGACGGTGATCGACGAGCTGCTGACGCGCTACATCGAAGCGCTGGTCTACCAGGCCGTGGCCGAGAACATGGCGTCGGAGCAGTCGGCCCGCATGGTCGCGATGAAGGCGGCGACCGACAACGCCGGCACGCTGATCGGCGAGCTGAAGCTGATCTATAACAAGACGCGGCAGGCTGCGATCACGAAAGAGCTGTCCGAGATTGTCAGCGGCGCCGCCGCGGTGGGTTGAGACCCGCCCGGCACGACGACAAGACGCAAGCGAATACTCTGATTTGAAGGACTGAAAATGGCACAAGGCAAAATTGTTCAGTGCATCGGCGCCGTGGTGGACGTGGAGTTCCCGCGCAACGAGATGCCCAAGGTGTACGACGCCCTCAAGATGGAAGGCTCGACCCTGACGCTGGAAGTCCAGCAGCAGCTCGGCGACGGCATCGTGCGCACGATTGCGCTGGGCTCCTCCGACGGCCTGCGCCGCGGCGTGATGGTGAGCAACACCGGCAAGGCCATCACCGTGCCGGTCGGCAAGGCCACGCTGGGCCGCATCATGGACGTGCTGGGCGCGCCCATCGACGAACGCGGCCCGGTCGACCAGACCCTGACCGCCTCCATCCACCGCAAGGCCCCGGCCTACGACGAGCTGAGCCCGTCGCAAGAGCTGCTGGAAACCGGCATCAAGGTGATCGACCTGATCTGCCCGTTCGCCAAGGGCGGCAAGGTGGGCTTGTTCGGCGGCGCCGGTGTCGGCAAGACCGTGAACATGATGGAGCTGATCAACAACATCGCAAAGGCGCACAGCGGCTTGTCGGTGTTTGCCGGCGTCGGCGAGCGCACCCGCGAGGGCAACGACTTCTATCACGAGATGGCCGATTCGGGCGTCGTCAACCTCGAGAACCTGGGCGAGTCCAAGGTCGCGATGGTCTACGGCCAGATGAACGAGCCCCCGGGCAACCGCCTGCGCGTCGCGCTGACCGGCCTGACCATCGCCGAATCGTTCCGCGACGAAGGCCGTGACGTGCTGTTCTTCGTCGACAACATCTACCGCTACACGCTGGCCGGCACCGAAGTGTCTGCGCTGCTGGGCCGCATGCCTTCCGCGGTGGGCTACCAGCCGACGCTGGCCGAAGAAATGGGCCGCCTGCAGGAGCGCATCACGTCGACCAAGGTCGGCTCGATCACCTCGATCCAGGCCGTCTACGTGCCCGCGGATGACTTGACCGACCCGTCGCCTGCCACCACCTTTGCCCACTTGGACGCCACCGTGGTGCTGTCGCGCGACATCGCCTCGCTGGGCATCTACCCCGCGGTGGACCCGCTGGACTCCAACAGCCGCCAGGTCGACCCCAACGTCGTCGGCGACGAGCACTACGGCACCACCCGCGCCGTGCAGGCCACGCTGCAGCGCTACAAGGAACTGCGCGACATCATCGCCATTCTGGGCATGGACGAGCTCTCGCCGGAAGACAAGCTGGCCGTGGCCCGCGCGCGCAAGATCCAGCGTTTCCTGTCGCAGCCCTTCCACGTCGCCGAGGTCTTCACCGGCTCGCCGGGCAAGTACGTGCCGCTGAAGGAAACCATCCGCGGCTTCAAGATGATCGTCGCCGGCGAGTGCGACCACCTGCCGGAGCAGGCCTTCTACATGGTCGGCACCATCGACGAAGCTTTCGAAAAGGCCAAAAAGATCCAATAAGCGGCGCATTCGGCGCCCGGGCGTCGTCGTCGCCGTGCACAGCAGCGGATGCGAGTCCGCTTCTGTGCGGCGCTTGAACCCGAATGCCGACTGCTTGCTTCCTGGACTTCCTTTTCTTCCTGAAAGATTGCTATGGCCACCATCCACGTAGACGTCGTCTCCGCCGAAGAGTCCATCTTCTCTGGCGAGGCCAAGTTCGTCGCGCTGCCGGGTGAAAACGGCGAGCTCGGCATCCTGCCGCGCCACACGCCGCTGATCACCCGTATCAAGCCGGGCGCGGTGCGCATCCAGCGCGCTGACAACGGCGAAGAAGAGTTCGTGTTCGTGGCCGGCGGCATTCTCGAAGTGCAGCCGGGCACGGTCACCGTGCTGGCCGACACCGCCATCCGCGGCCACGATCTCGACGAAGCCAAGGCCAACGAGGCCAAGGCAGCGGCCGCGGAAGCGATGAAAAATGCCAAGAGCGACATCGACTTCGCCGCGGCGCAAGGCGAATTCGCCGCGATGGCGGCCCAGCTGGCCGCGATCCAGAAGCTGCGCCGCAAATAAGGCGTGACTTCTTGCCGGCCTTGCGCCGGCCCATTTAGAGAAGCCCGCTCAAGCGGGCTTTTTCTATTGCCGATAGAATACGGGTTAACCCTAGCGTGCAAACACCCTTGCGCAGGGGCCAGCGGCATCGGACAGAGATCGTCCCTCCGCAGAAAGTGAGCCCGTATGAACAACTTCCTTCACTCCATCAAGAACGTCTTCAGCCTCTCCCTGAGCACCAACGTCGAACACGACGAAGACTTCCTGGCCCAGTCGGTCGACCTGGTCGATCTCGAAATGCGCATGCGCCAGCTCGAACAGCACCGCCGCAACGGCCCGGTCGATGGCCCTTACGGCCTGTTCATTCGCTGAAGAGAGCCCGCAGCCGTCGTGACGACGGCAGAATCGGCCTGTTTCCTTTTTCAAACGGGGGCAGGCCATGGGCAAGAACAAGTCCAAGAAGTCGGCTCAGCCGGCGTCCACCGGCGACGCCGGCCACCTGAGCAAACGCGACTACCTTGAACAGCTCGAGCCCATGCAGGTGGAGCTGAACGACATGGCGCGCTGGTTGCAGTGCACCGGCAAGCGCCTGTTGATCATCGTCGAAGGCCGTGACACGGCCGGCAAGGGCGGCGTTATCTCGGCCCTCGCCGAGACGCTGAACCCGCGCCAGTGCCACACGGTCGCGCTGCCCAAGCCGAGCGAGCGCGAACAAGGCCAGTGGTATTTCCAGCGCTACATCGCCCACCTGCCGGCGGCCGGAGAGATCGCGCTGTTCGATCGCAGCTGGTACAACCGCGCCGGCGTCGAGCGGGTGATGGACTTTTGCAGCCAAGCCCAGGCCAAGGCCTTCCTGAAGCAGGTGCCGGTGTTCGAGAAGCTGCTGGTCGATGACGGGCTGCTGCTCTTCAAGTACTGGCTCACGGTCGATCAGGCGCAGCAGGAGCAGCGCTTTGCCGAGCGCCTGGCCGACCCGCTGAAGCGCTGGAAGCTCTCGGCCATCGACCTCGTCGCGCGCGACAAGTACGAGGACTACGGCCGGGCGCGCGACCAGATGCTCAAGGCCACCCACCAGGACGACGCGCCGTGGACCCTGGTCGATTTCAACGACCAGCGCCGCGGCCGCCTGCGGCTGATCCGCGACCTGCTGGACCGCTTGCCCGACACGGCGGTGCCGGACAAGCCGCTGGAGTTTCCGCCGCTGCAGCAAGCACCGCGGGTCGAACGCTTCCGCGGCCCGCTCCGGCCGCTCTGAGGGCGATCCCGGCCTGCGGGGTGCTCATGAGGAAACGAAGGGCCGCTCCCGAGTTTTCTCATCCCCCTCGGGGGGGCCCGACGCAAAGCGGCAGGTCTGGGGGCGCTCTCAAGCGCCGCTGCCTTGACCCAGCGGCGGCTCCGACAGGCGCGCCAGCCAGCGTGTCAGCGCGGCGTCCCTCACCGCCGCGTCGGTAGCGCGCTGCTGCGGATCGAAGGAAACCGGGCCAGGCGCCGTCGCGGCCAGCCGCACCGCCTGGGCCAGCTCGCGGCGCTCGCCCGCCAGCGCGGGTATCAGCCGTTCCAGCTGGTCCAGCGCATCGGCGCTGACGGCGGTCGTGGCGGCGGGGGCGCCCACGTCCCGGTGCACCAGCCAGGGCGTGTGGTCGGCTCCTGGCCACAGCCGCAGCCAACGGCGGAACCAGGCCACGCGCTGGTCGAAGTCGGCGGCCTTGCCGCCCAGCCACAAGAAGTCGCTGCGTTCGTCCAGCTCGACCGCGGCCCGGCGCAGCGTGCGCAGCTGGACTTCAGCGTCCAGCGCAGCGAGTGCCGGCGGCAGCAGGCCGCTGTCCAGGTAGCTGCACAGCCAAGCCGTGGCCTGCGTCCCTGCGGTCGAGGTGGATGTCGTCATGCGGCGGCCCGCTGTTCGCGAAGGGGGCGCGGCATCCGCGGCAAACGTCCGGCGACCGGCCGGTGGTGGGGCTGGCGCGGGTTCGTCCGGGCGGTCTCGGCGATGGCATTCACTTCGTTCCAAATCACCACCTCGCCAATGACGATGGGCATCGTGTTGTCTCCCCGGTTCGGTGCCGGACGGGAGGGCCCGCAACGGGCTCGCGGCGTCGAGCAGCGCTCCTTGTAGGCCCTTGCCGCGGCCTGCGCATCCCCAAAGACAGGGGGGATCAGCGAAGTTAGGGGGGCGATCCCGCCAAGCTGCCACGCACGGCAGCGGGGGCGCTCAGCGCAGGTCGGGCGAGTCCGGCAACTCGTTGGGGTTGACGGCACCCGGGGCCAGCGGGAAATGGGCGACCAGCAGCGCATCGACCGCCGCAATGGCCTGGTCCAGCCCGGCCTCGAAGCGGCCCGCCTTGAAGGCCTCGCCCATGCCGGCGACGATGCGCTGCCAATGGGCGGCGTCCACATGGCGCGCCAGCTCGCGGTCGGCCACGATCTCGATCGCGTGCTCGGCCAGCAGCAGGTAGATCAGCACGCCGTTGTTGGCCTCGGTGTCCCAGACGCGCAGCTTGCCGAACATGGTCACCGCGCGTTCGCGGGCGCTGGCGCCACGCCACAGGTAGCTCAGCGGCAGCCCGGCCTCGACGCAGACGCGGATCTCGCCGGTGTGGCTGCGCTCGCTGGCCGCGACACGCGCCGCGATACGCGCCAGGCCGTCCTTGCCCAGCGCCCGGCGGGCGTCGGTTTCGTCGAGCCAGCGGTGCTGCAGCAAGCGGAGGAATCGGTTTTTCATGGTCTACCAGTCGCCCGACGCGCCGCCGCCGCCAAAGTCGCCACCGCCGCCGGACGAAAACCCGCCCCCGCCGCCGCCGCCGCCGCCCCAGTGACCACCACCGCCGCCACCCCAGATGATGGGCGGCATGCCCAGCCCACCGCCGCCGCGCCGGCCCGCAGAACCTATGCCCAGCACACCGACCAGCAGCAAGGCCAGCACCCCGGCGCCCGCTGCCACCAGCACGCTCGTGCTGATCAGCCAGGCCAGCCCGCCGGTGCCCAGCCCCGTCACCAGCGAGCCGAGCTTGCGGCCCATCAGGCCCGTCAGCAGCGCACCGGCCACCGGCACGCCGATGAAGAAGAACATCGCCAGCGTGTCCCAGCCCCATCCGCCATTCCCGCTGCCACCGCTGGCCGTACCGCGCCGCTGCTCGGGCGCCGGCAGGTGTTCGCCCTTGACGCGCACCATCAGCAGGTCGATCGCGCCGTTCAGCCCGCCGGCATAGTCGCCGGCCCTGAAGGCGGGCCGGATCGCGCGGTCGATGATCTGGCGTGCCGCCAGGTCCGGCACCGCGCCTTCCAGGGCCTTGGCCACCTCGATGCGCACCTTGCGGTCGTCCTTCGCCACCAGCACCAGCAGGCCGTCGCCGACCTCGCGCCGGCCCACCTTCCACTGGTCGGCCACGCGGTAGGCATAGGCGGCGATGTCCTCCGGCGCTGTCGTCGCGACCATCAGCACCACGATCTGCGGCCCGGCTTCGGCCTCGAAGGCCGCCAGCTTGCCGTCCAGCGCGGTTTTTTGCACGGCGTCCAGCGTGCCGGTCAGGTCGGTGATGCGCTGCGTCAGCGCCGGCACGGCCTGCAGGCCCTGGCCCAGTGCGCGAGGCACGACGCCGGCGAGCAAGACCAGCGCGCACAAGCTCGCGAACAAGCCCGCGAGCCGGGCCGGCAGCGAGCGGGCGGCCCGCGACATCAGCGAGCGGCCCGCCGGCCGGAGCGAAGATCAGTACAGAGATTCACTTGGAGGCCGGTGCCGCTTTGTCGAAGCTCACCGCCGGCGGCGCCGAGATCGCCTTTTCGTTCTCGACCGTGAAGCTGGGCTTGACCTCGTAGCTGAAGAGCTTGGCGGTGAGGTTGGTCGGGAAGCTGCGCGCCAGCACGTTGTACTGCTGCACCGTCTGGATGTACTTGTTGCGCGCCACGGTGATGCGGTTCTCGGTACCCTCCAGCTGCACCCGCAGGTCCTGGAAGCCCTGGTTGGCCTTCAGGTTGGGGTAGTTCTCGGTCACCACCAGCAGGCGGCTCAGCGCGCTGGTCAGCTCGCCCTGGGCGGCCTGGAATTTCTGGAAGGCCGCCGGGTCGTTGACCAGCTCGGGCGTGGCCTGGATGGAGGTCGCCTTGGCGCGGGCCTCGACCACCTTGGTCAGCGTCTCCTGCTCGAAGTTGGCCTCGCCCTTCACGGTCGCGACGATGTTGGGGATCAGGTCGGCGCGGCGCTGGTACTGGTTGAGCACCTCCGACCAACCGGCCTTGACCTGCTCGTCCAGGGTCTGGAACTCGTTGTAGCCGCATGCGCTGAGCAGGCTCATCAGGCCGAACGAAGCGGCGAGGGCGGCGCGGCGGAGCAGGGGTTGGAGGGTGGACATGCGCTGGCGCTCCCGGGGCAGAGTGATTCGGATGGGCGGAAGATAGCGCAAGAAGCGGCCGTTTCAAGGCGCCGGTGCCGAGATTTTGGGCGCTTGCCCACCGCGCCGGCAGGGCCTTGGAGGGCCGGGTTGGTAACAAAACATAGCTTGCTATATTTCGGCCTCGTATTCCTTCACGGCGCTGTTGCCGCCCCGCTACGCGGGTACGGCGCCCCAACCTTGGCCCATGGATCCGATGCCTTCTCAATGGTTTACCGCCTGGTCGGCCGCTTCCGAAGCGCCTTTCATCGCGCTGGCGCTGCTGCTGGCCATGGCCACCACGGTGGCCGAGCTGCTCTACCGCTACACCCGCATCCCGCGGGTGGCGGGCTATGCGCTCACCGGCCTGCTGTTCGGCGCGCTCGGCCTGACGCACCTGCCCGCCAGCCTGCCGCTGACACCCTGGACGCGGCTGATCTTCGATCTCGCGCTGGGCGTGCTGCTGTTCGAGCTGGGCGGCCGGGTGCGGCTGGGCTGGCTGCGCCACAACCCGTGGATACTGGCGCAGGCGGTGCTCGCCGCCGGCGCGGTCGGCATCGCGGTCTACTGGGCGCTGACCTCGGCGGGCGTCGGCGGCGCGACCGCGCTGGCTTGCGCGCTGGTCTCGCTGGCCGGCTCGCCGGCGGTGCTGTTGCGCACCGTCTCCGACAGCGGCGCGAGCGGCCAGGTGACCGAGCGGGCGCTGGTCTTCACCGCCATCGGCACGCTGATCGCGGTGATAGGTGGGCGCATCCTGGCCGGCTGGCTGCTGCATGAGCAGTCGCCGGCCGACCTGGGCGCGCTGGCCGACGCGCTCTACCTGCTCGGCGGCTCGGCGCTGATGGCCGCGCTGCTGGCCTGGCTCAGCACGACGATCGCCGTCCGCACCGAGGCCGGCCACGAGAACTCCATGCTGCTGCAGCTCTCGGTGCTGGCGCTGGCGGTGCTGGGTGCGCGGGCGCTGTCGCTCAGCTCGCTGCTGGTGCCGCTGCTGGCCGGCTTGCTGATCAAGCAGGTCTCGCCTCGGCCGTGGGTCTGGCCGCGCCAGTTCGGCACCGCCTCGGGGGTCGGCGTGGTGCTGATGTTCGTGCTGACCACCGCCGCCTGGAACCCGGCCTGGGCCGGCCTGGCGCTGATGCCGGCGGCCGTGCTGCTGGGCGCGCGCTGGGTGGCCGGCGGCTCGGTGCTGCTGCTGCTGGCCCGGCCCAGCGGCGGCACCGAGCGCCAGGCGCTGGCCACCAGCCTGTGCCTGGTGCCGATGTGCGGCACCGTGCTGGTGGTGGCTTCCGATATCGCGGCCGATGTGCCGGCCACCGTGCTGCCGGACTTCGTGCCCATCGTCGTGATGGCGGTGGCGATGGCCGAGGGCGTGGGTGCGGTGTTGGCCTGGCTGGGCCTGCGGCTGGCGGGCGAAACCAGCGAATCCACCTGACCCCTGGGCGTCGGCGCGATGCGCCCTTGCCGCGTTTGAATCAAGGAGCCTGCCCATGTCCCTCGAACCCTTCGCCTCCTCCGAAGCGCTCAGCCTGGGCGTCGAGCTCGAGCTGCAGCTCGTCAACCGGCACGACTACGACCTCACCCCCGCGTCGCCCGACCTGATGCGCCTGGTCGGCAAGGCCAAGATTCCCGGCAGCATCGTGCCGGAGATGACGGCCAGCATGATCGAGATGTCGACCAACGTCTGCCGCAGCCACGCCGAGGTGCTGAGCCAGCTCAGCGTCACGCGCGACGTGCTGGTGGACGCGGCCGACCGGCTCAACGTCGGCATCTGCGGCGGCGGCACCCACCCCTTCCAGCACTGGAGCGAGCGCCGCATCTACGACAAGCCGCGCTTCAAGCAGATCTCCGAGCTCTACGGCTACCTGGCCAAGCAGTTCACCATCTTCGGCCAGCACATCCACATCGGCTGCGCCAGCGCCGACGAGGCGCTCTGGCTGCTGCACGCGATGTCGCGCTACATCCCGCACTTCATCGCGCTGTCGGCCTCGTCGCCCTTCGTGCAAGGCACCGACACCTCGTTCGACTCGGCCCGGCTCAACTCGGTCTTCGCCTTCCCGATGTCGGGCCGCGCGCCTTTCGTGACCCGCTGGGAGGACTTCGAGACCTACTTCGCCAAGATGACGCGCACCGGCGTCATCAACAGCATGAAGGACTTCTACTGGGACATCCGGCCCAAGCCCGAGTACGGCACCATCGAGATCCGCGTGCTCGACACGCCGCTCACCATCGAGCGCGCCGCCGCGCTGGCCGCCTACGCGCAGTGCCTGGCACGGTGGCTGCTTGCCGAGCGGCCTTTCCAGCCGGCCGAGGACGACTACCTCGTGTACACCTTCAACCGCTTCCAGGCCTGCCGTTTCGGTCTCGAAGGCACGCTGGTGGACCCCGGCACGGCCGAGCACCGGCTGCTGGCCGAAGACATCGTCGACACCCTGGCGCGCCTGGCGCCGCACGCTGCCGCGCTGGACTGCAGCGGCGCGCTCCAGCAGCTCGGCACCGACGTGGTCGAGCGCCGCAACGACGCCAGCTGGGTGCGCGAGACCGCGCGCCGCGAAAAACCCCTCGGCGAAGTCGTTCGCCGCCAATGCGAACTCTGGAGGCGAACATGACCGCGCCCAACGGCCGCCTGAACTTCTCATCGTCGCGCCCCTTGCGCATAGGCCTGTCGGCGCGCGTGATGCACCGCTCGCCGCTGGGGCTGGGCTTTCGCGGCAAGCCGCTGCAGTACCTCGAGAGCTCGATGGCCTACTGGATCATGGAGCACGGCGCGCTGGCGCTGATGGTGCCGGTGCTGGGCAGCCACGACGCGCCCATGGGCGCCCGCCCGGCCTCCGACTACATCGACCAGCTCGACGGCCTGGTGCTGCAGGGCGGTGCCGACGTCGCCCCGCAGACCTACGGCGACGAACCCATCCGCCCCGAGTGGGCCGGCGACCCCGTCCGCGACCAGTACGAGCTGTCGCTGCTGCGCGAGTGCCTGCGCCAGCAAAAGCCGGTGATCGGCGTCTGCCGCGGCGCGCAGCTGCTCAACGTCTGCTTCGGCGGCACGCTGTTCCAGGACCTGATGATGCTGCGCGACCCGGTGCTGCCTACCCACCCGCACGTCGACGACGTGCTCTACGACGAGCTGCAGCACGACGTCACCTTCACGCCCGGCTCCACCCTCGCCAGCCTCTACCCGGCGACGCCGCAGGCCCGCGTCACCAGCGTGCACCACCAGGCCGTCGATCGGCTGGGCCAGGAGCTGGAGATCGAGGCCGTCTCCAGCCTCGACGGCGTGGTCGAGGCGATACGCTGGAAAAACAGCGAGACGCTGGTGCGCGGCCTGCAGTGGCACCCGGAGTTCCACGGCCGCCAGGCCGGCCTGCTGGACAGCGCGCCGGTGATGCTGGAGCTGCTGCACGCGGCCGCCGAGCGCGCCGGCATGACGCCGCGCGCGGCGGCGGCCTGAGGCAGAAGCGGCGATGAACGCAGAGCCCCGGATGATCGCGCTGCCGGCCGACGTGTCGGCGGCGATGGGCAGCCTGCGCGTGATCCTGAAGTCGGTCCAGCAGTCCTTCGTGCAGGTCAAGGACCACACCGGCGTCAGCGGCTCGCAGCTCTGGTGCCTGGCCGCGGTGGCCCGCCAGCCGGGCATCCGCGTCACCCAGCTGGCCCACACGCTGGGCGTGCGGCAGGCCACGGTCAGCAAGCTGGTCGAGGTGCTGGTGCGCAAGCGGCTGCTGCTGCGCGAGCGCGGCGAGCATGACCAGCGCGTGGTGATGCTGCAGCTCAGCGCGGCCGGCCAGCAGGCGCTGCAGCGGGCGCCGGTGCCGGCCGCCGGCGTCTTGCCGCAGGCCTTGCTGAAGCTGCCCGGCGAGCACCTGCAGCAGCTCAACGGCCTGCTCGACGAACTGCGCCAGGCACTCGGCGACGACCGCGACGCCAGCCGCACGCCGCTGGCCGAGCTGCTGAGAGAGCGGCCGGGCCGGCGCTGAGACCGAGAGGCCCAGGCCCTCGCGTCGATAATCCGCCGATGTTCGCTCCGCTGCAAAACGACACCTTCCTGCGCGCCTGCCTGCGCCAGCCCACCACCCACACCCCCGTCTGGCTGATGCGCCAGGCCGGGCGCTACCTGCCCGAGTACGTGGCCACGCGCGCGCGGGCCGGCAGCTTCATGGGCCTGGCCACCAACACCCAGTACGCCACCGAAGTGACGCTGCAACCGCTGGAGCGCTACCCGCTGGACGCGGCGATCCTGTTCTCGGACATCCTCACCGTGCCCGACGCGATGGGGCTGGGCTTGTCGTTCGCCCAGGGCGAGGGCCCGCGCTTCGCGCACCCCGTGCGCGACGAGGCGGCCGTCAAGGCGCTCGCCGTGCCCGACCTGGCCAAGCTGCGCTACGTCTTCGACGCCGTCACCTCCATCCGCCACGCGCTGGGCGGCCGGGTGCCGCTGATCGGCTTCTCCGGCAGCCCGTGGACGCTGGCCTGCTACATGGTGGAGGGGCAGGGCTCGGACGACTACCGGCTCGTCAAGTCCATGCTCTACAGCCGGCCCGACCTGATGCACCACATGCTGGCCATCAACGCCGAAGCGGTGGCCGCCTACCTGAACGCCCAGATCGACGCCGGCGCCCAGGCCGTGATGATCTTCGACAGCTGGGGCGGGGTGCTGGCCGACGGTGCCTTCCAGGCCTTTTCGCTGGCCTACACGCGCCGCGTGGTCGAGCGGCTGCAGCGCGAGCAGGGCGGCCAGCGCGTGCCGGTGATCGTCTTCACCAAGGGCGGCGGCCCGTGGCTGGAGCAGATGGCCGACTGCGGCGCCGACGTGGTCGGGCTGGACTGGACCGTCAACCTCGGTCGCGCCAGGGCCCAGGTGGGCGCCCGCGTCGCGCTGCAGGGCAACCTCGATCCCAACGTGCTCTTCGCCCCGCCTGCCGTGGTGCAGGCCGAAGCGTGCAAGCTGCTGGACAGCTTCGGCCCGCCGCAGCGCGGCGACGGCGGCTGGGACGGCCATGTCTTCAACCTCGGCCACGGCATCAGCCAGTTCACACCGCCGGAGCACGTCTCGGCGCTGGTCGAAGCAGTGCACCAGCACTCGCGCCAGCAGCGCAAAGCGCCCTGAACCTCACGCCAGCGTGGTCCCGGCGCCGCTCCTCATGACGGAATTGTTCGACGCGGCCACAAATCGGGGCTTGACTTATCCCCAAAAAGATTGCTGCGGGGTCAGGGGGCATCCGGGGCCGTCACGAAACTGAAGGAATCGCGCAGTTTCGTGGTAAGTCATTGATTTATATAGGCAGATAAGTTTTGCCTCACAAACAGGCAAGCTGTTGCAAGGCCTGCTGGATCAAGCAGTTAGCGCGTCTGCTTGCAGCTTTCCCACAAAGTTATCCACAGAAACGGTGGGAAAGTCGAAAACGCTTTCCAATCATGAACTTACGGCGTAACTCTCAGAAATCTTCAAGCTTTCGCGCGGAACTTGCCCTGCGCGGAGGCTCGGTCGGATGACCCGCCTGCAGGTCGCGGTCGAGACGCCGCAGCATGCCGGGCTGGCCGATCTGCTGGCCTATGAAAGTGAGCAGGCGCTTGCGCCCGGCACCTTGCTGCGGGTGCCGCTGGGGCGCCGCGAGGTGCCCGGCGTGGCCTGGCCGCTGCGCGGCGAGATGGAAGCGCTGCCGGCCGGCATGCAGCTCAAACCCGTGCTGGAAGTGCTGGCTTCGCTGCCGCCGCTGCCTGACGCGTGGTGCGCGCTGGTCGAGTTCACCGCCCGCTACTACCAGCGGGCGATCGGCGAAGTGGCGCTCTCGGTGCTGCCGCCCGAGCTGCGAAAACTCGACGACACCGGCCTGGCCAAGCGCATCCGCAAGCTCGAGAAGCAGCTCGGTGTCGCGCCGCCGGCCGACGACAGCCCCGCGCCGGCCCGCCCCAGCCGGCGCAAGAAGCCTCCCGAGCCGGCGGCGCCAGTCCAAGCCGCCCCCGAGCCCACCCGGCCCGCGCTGACGGCCGAGCAGGCCGCGGTGCTCGCCACGCTGGGCGAGGTCTTCGCCCAGCCGGAGCCGCCGTGCAGCCTGCTGCACGGCGTGACCGGCAGCGGCAAGACGGAGGTCTACCTGCGCGCCGCCGAAACCACGCTGCAGGCCGGCCGCCAGGCGCTGGTGCTGGTGCCCGAGATCAACCTGACGCCGCAGCTCGAGGCCAGCTTCGCCGAGCGTTTCCCGGGCCGCCGGCTGGTCTCGCTGCACAGCGGGCTGACGCCGGTGCAGCGGCTGGCGAACTGGCTCACCGCCCATCTCGGCCACGCCGACCTGGTGCTGGGCACGCGGCTGGCCATCTTCTGCCCCATGCCGCGGCTGGGCCTGGTGGTGATCGACGAAGAGCACGACCCCAGCTACAAGCAGCAGGACGGCGCGCGCTACTCGGCGCGCGACCTTGCCGTCTACCGCGGCCGGCTCGAAAAGGTGCCGGTGCTGCTGGGCTCCGCCACGCCCTCGCTGGAGAGCTGGCAACACGCCCAGACCGGCCGCTACCGGCTGCTGACCATGGCCGAGCGGGTCGGGCAGGGCGAGCTGCCCAAGGTGCGCACCATCGACATGAACCTGCAGCCGCGCCCACCCGCCGGCCAGCCGCCGCCGGCGCTGGCGGCGCCGCTGCTGGAGGCCATCCAGGCGCGCATCGCGCGCGGCGAACAAAGCCTGCTGTTCCTGAACCGGCGCGGTTTTGCGCCGGTGCTGCATTGCAGCGCCTGCGGCTGGAAGAGCGGCTGCCCGCACTGCAGCGCCTGGCGCGTGTTCCACAAGCTGGACCGCACGCTGCGTTGCCACCACTGCGGCTTCACCGAGCGGGTGCCCAAGGCCTGCCCGGACTGCGGGAACCTCGACATCTCGCCGGTCGGCCGCGGCACCGAGCGGCTGGAGGAGCAGGTGGCCGAGGTGCTGCCCGGCGCCCGCGTTGCCCGCATCGACGCCGATACCACGCGGCTCAAGGGCACACTGCAGCAGCAGCTCGCCGCCGTGCACTCGGGCGCGGTGGACGTGCTGGTCGGCACCCAGATGGTCACCAAGGGGCACGACTTCCGCCGCGTCACGCTGGTGGCGGCGGTGAACCCGGACGGCGCGCTGTTCACCACCGACTTTCGCGCGCCCGAGCGCCTGTTCGCCACGCTGATGCAGGCCGGTGGCCGGGCCGGGCGCGACGCCGAGGTGGCCGCTGGCAGCGAGATGTGGGTGCAGACCTGGACGCCGCAGCACCCGCTCTTCGCGGCGCTGCGCCGGCACGACTTCGCCGCCTTCGCCGCCAGCCAGCTCGAGGAGCGCCGCATGGCCGGCCTGCCGCCGTTCAGCCACCTGGCGCTGCTGCGCACCGAGGCCCGCGACGCGGTGGTGGCCGAAAACTTCTTGCGCGCGGCGCGCGACGGGGCCCAGGCGCTGCTGCGCGAGGACGGCAACGGTCCCGACGACGACCCGGCGGTGATCTTCTACGCGCCGGTGCCGCCCTACGTGGCCAAGGTGGCCGGCTTCGAGCGCCGGCAAATGCTGGCCGAGTCGCTCTCGCGTGTCGCGCTGCAGCGGCTGCTGGCGCACTGGGTGCCGCAACTGCCCGCGCTGGCCTCGCGGCACAAGGGCGTGGTGCGTTGGGCGGTGGACGTCGATCCGGTCGGGATCTGAACGCCCCGCGGGGCCGGGCGCGGCAGGCCCGTGCATGTGCAAAGAGCCCGCCGTTCATTAAAAAATGACACCAATGATTTAAGGCGGCGACCTTGCGGCCGAACACCGGAAGTATTACCGGGCGTTGTTTCATTAGTATCATATTTGTGTGCCTCATCGTAGGCTCACCGTCGGGCGCTCGCCCCTATGCTCCTGCGGCAAAGGGCCGGTACGCGAGCGTCCGGGCCGGCTGCGGCCGGCGACTGTCACTTGCATCACTTTGGCTCTCTGGCCAGAGGCTGCGGGGGCCCGTCTTGACGCCCGCCCGGCGCTCCCTCCGTTCACATCGATACGACCATGACCCGACCTGCTTCTGCTTTGCCCGCGCAGCATCCTTCCAGCGCCACCGAGCATGCCGGCGTCGCCGGCGAGGCGGTGGATCCCGCGCAGGCGCGGCCTGGCGAGCTGCGCCTGATCCGCTCCGGCTGGCAGGTGCTGGTGGTCGATGGCGAGCCGGCCGTCCACCAGGCGACGCGCCTGGCGCTGGCCGGCACCGAGGCGCTGGGCCGGCCGCTCCAGTTGCTGCATGCCTTGTCCGGCGAAGCCGCTTGCCAGCTGCTGCGCAGCAACCCCGAGGTCGCGCTGGTGTTGCTGGGCTTGGCGATGGCGCACGGCAGCAGCGGGCTCGCGTTCGTGCGCTGCGTGCGCGAAGAGCTCGGCCAGCGCGCGGTGCGCATCGTGCTGCGGGGTGGCCAGGAGGGCCGGGCGGGCCCCGCGGCCGAGCGGCGGCTGATGGTCGAACACGACCTCAGCGACTGCAGCGAAAACGCCGGGCGCACGGCCAACCGCCTGTTCGGCACCGTCGTCGCCGGCTTGCGCAGCTACCGCGGCATCCGCGCGCTGGAGCGCACGCGGGCCGGCATGCCGGCCATCGCCCGGGCCTGCGCCGCGCTCGGCGCCGCGCGGGACACCCGGCGCTTTGCATCGGAGGCCCTGCGCGAGCTGGCGGCCCTGCCGTTTTTCCACGCCGCGGCCTTCTTCGACGTGACCGGCCCCGATGCCGGCCTGCCGCAGGTCTCCCGCGCCATCAGGCCGCAGGTGCTGGCGCGGCTCGGGCCGCTGCAGCCGCAGGCCGAGCTCGACCTGCCGCCGACGCTGCTGGCGCACGCCCGCGCGCTGCCGCGCCTGCTGGTCACCGAAGGCGACTGGCATGCCTGCTGCCTGCGCGGCGAGGGCGGCCGGCGTGCGGTGCTGGCGCTGCGCGCCCGGGGTGTGCTGGGTGAAGACGAGCGCGACTGGCTGGACCTGTTTGTCCACCACCTCGCGATCGCGCTCGACCGCGTGCAGCTGGCACGCGAGCCGGCGACCGCGGCACGGCTGCCGGGCGAACTGCCGGGGCCCCCGCTGCGGGTAGGGGAGGCCGGCGTGTCGCTGTGCGCCAACGAAGCCTCGCACGGCCTGCTCGATGGCTGTTGTGCCTGGGCGGCTGGCCCGGCGGAGTAAGGACATGATGGACAGCAGGCTCAAGACACGCGGCCCGGTGGCAGGCAGCAGGACCCCGCCGGCCCGGCCCGGTGCCGAGACGGCCCAGGCCGGCTTGCGCGGCGAGCCGCTGCCGGCCGCCGGTACGCCGATCGCCGGCCCTGCGGCCGAGCTGCTGCAGGAGCTGGACACGCCGCTGGGCGCCGCGCTGGCGGCCGCCTCGCTGCAGGCCGAGCGCCTGCGCGACTTGGCCGAGCACCTGGGGGTGTCGGCCGATGCCCGAGCCAGCGCGCTGCTGGCCGAGCTGGACGAGAGCGGCCGGTTGCTGGGAGACAGCGTGCAGCACGCCGTCCGGCTGCTGCGCCGGCAGCAGGCCCACGCTGCGCCGGCGCCAACGGCCGACGCGGCGGCCGGCCTGGCCGAGGCACAGCCCCTGGCGGTGGTGCTGGCGTGCGCGCTGCGCTTGCCGCTGGCCCGCTGCGGCGAGCAGGCGATCGATTGTTCGCTGGAAGTCGAGTCCGGCCTGGCCGCGCCCGGCAGCCCCGGCGCCTGGTCGCAGGTGCTGGCCCAGCTCGTGGCGAACTCGGTGCTGCATGGTTTCGAGGGCCGGCCAGGCGGGCGGATACGTATCACGGCCCAGCGGCACGGCCCCCACGTGCTGCGGGTGACCTACCAGGACGATGGCGTCGGCCTCTCGCCGGCAGCGCGCGAGCAGGTGTTCCGGCGCCGCTTCACCAGCCGCGCCGCCCAGGGCTCCAGCGGGCTGGGGCTGTGCATCCTGCGCGACATCGTGCAGGCCCAGCTGAACGGCGCGATCGCGCTGCTGGAGACGGCCGCGGGTGCGGCGTTCGTTATCGACGTCCCGGCCCAGCGCACCGCCTGATCCCGCTTCTTGCCGCGGGAGCGACGCAAGGTGCCATTCGGGGGCCGACCGGCAGCAGGTGGCCGCCGGTTCGGCTCACCGGCGCGAGCTCGACACGACGCCGGCGTGAACCGGAGTCGTGTAGGCTCACGCTGCGCAACCCGGAGGATTCGCCGCCATGCTGACGCCCGATCATTTCAACAGCCGCAGTGCCGGCACCTTGCCCGGCCATCTGGGCATCGTGATCACGCAGGTCGGCGAGGGCGAGTTGCATGGGCAGTTCGAGGTGCAGCCGCATTTGATGGCGCCCAATGGTTTCCTGCATGCCGGCAGCGTCGTGACGCTGGCCGATACCTGCGCCGGCTATGGCTGTGTCGCCAACCTGCCGGCCGGTGCGGCGAGCTTCACCACGCTCGAGCTCAAGTCCAATCACCTGGGCACGGCACGCGAGGGCCTGGTGGTGTGCCGCGCGACCGCGGCGCACCTGGGCAAGACGACGCAGGTCTGGGACGCCGTGGTCAGCCACCCGGCGAGTGGCAAGACGCTGGCGATGTTCCGCTGCACGCAGATGATCCTGTACGCCAAGCCTGCCGGCGGCTGAGGCCGGGCTCGCATCGCCAACCTAAGGGCACAAGGCACCACGGGGCGGCGTCTGGTTTCCTTGAGAGCGCCCCAGGACCTGGCGCTCCGCACCAGCCCACCGAGGGGGATGAGTCAACTCGGGAGCGGCCCTTCTTTGACTCATGAGGAGATCGTGATGAGGCACTCGTTCGTCTGGGTCGATATCCCGGTGGCCGATCTGGACCGCGCGCTGGTGTTCTATTCGGCGGTGCTGGGCCATACGGTCACCCGCGAAGGCGGGCCGGGCTTCAGCTTCGGGCTTTTCCCGCACGAGATTCAGGGTGTCGGCGGGTGCTTGTACCGGCCCGACGGGGACAACGCGCCCTCCCGCAGCGGGCCGCTGATCTACCTGAATGCCGAGGGCCGCCTGAACGATGCCGTGCAGGCCGTCAGTGCCCACGGCGGGAAGGTCGAGCAGGCCCCGCACCAGATCGGCCCGCACGGCTGGCGCGCGATCGCGATCGACTGCGAAGGCAACCGCATCGCGCTGCACTCGCCCACGGCCTGAAGCCGCCGCCGCTTCTTCTGCGTCTACCGAGCCGCCTCGAACACCCAGGTCAACCCCGTGAAGCTGCCGAAGGCCAGCACGGTGGAGGCCAGGATGATGCGGGCGACGCGGCCGTTGTCGGCGCCGTAGCGCTCGGCCAGCAGCGAGACGTTGCTGGCGCTGGGCAGCGCGGCGGCGAGGGTCAGCACCATCAGCTGGAAGCTGCTCAGCGGCGCGCCCAGCCGCTGGGCGGCCAGGCCCAGCAACCACACCACCAGCGGGTGCAGCAGCAGCTTGATCAGCGCCACCGGCAGGTAGAGTGCGAGCGGTGTGGCCCGGGCCGGGGCCGCCGTGGTCATGGGCGAGCTGGAGACGGACGATGCTGGCGCAGATTCTGAAGCGGGTGGGGATGGGCGTGGTGATGCTGCTGCTGCGGCGCTGGATGCAAGGGGGCTCGCGGCGGCCAAACGGGCGTGCTGGTTCGCGCGCCAGAGGACGGCGCCAATGGTGAACAGCGCCACCGGGCTGGCCGCGTCGCCCAGCATGCGCACGATGGTGTCGACCGGCCCGGGCAGCACCAGGCCGGTCGCGCCCGCCACGGCGCCGGCCGCGATGGCCCAGGGCAGCGGGTTGGACAGCGCGCCGCGCAGCGCCCGCCCGGCCGCCACGCGCCAGCCCTGACCACTCGCGTCATGGGCCTGGGCCAGGCCCAGGCAGAGCGAGCTGGTGACGATCATGTCGGCCAGCACGGTGCAGATCACCGGCCCGGCCGCCGCCGGCCCGAACAGCGCCACCAGCAGCGGCACGCCCATGAAACCGGTGTTCGGGAATGCCGCCACCAGCGCGCCGAAGGCCGCGTCCTTCAGGTGCACCCGGCGAGACAGCGTGGCCCGCAGTGTGAACGACACGATCGCCAGCGCCGCCAGCAGGTAGACCGCCAGCACCACGGGGTTCAGCAGCTCCAGCACCGGCGTGCGCTGGCCGAAGCGGAACAGCATGCAAGGCAGCGCGAAGAACAGCACGAAGGCGTTCAGCCCCGGGATCGCACTGGCCGGCAGCACGCCGCGCTGCGCGGCCAGGTAGCCGCCCAGCACGAGCGCAAAAAACGGGAGGGTGACGGCGAGGATGGCCTGCATGCCCGCCGGAGTATCTCAGCGGCGGTCGCTTCGGCGCCGCGGCCATGGCTCAGCGGCTAGCGCAGCGGCTCCTGCGCTCAAAGCCGGTGCGCCGCTCCCGCGGCGACCGGCCCGTCGCTCGTCAGGCCACGCGGCGCAGGCGGGCCGGGGCCGCGCCCGCTGCCCCCAGCACGCCGCCGAACAAGTCCTTGGGGTCGTCCAGCGCCGGCACCAGGTCGATGGTGCGGCGGCCCTCGTGCTGCTGCTGCAGCAGGCCGTGCAGGAAGCGCAGGGCCGAGAAGTCCTCGAGCGCAAAGCCGACCGAGTCGAAGACGGTGATCTCGTCGCGCTGCGCGCGGGCCGAGACGCCGCGGCGCACCACCTCGGCAAACTCGGTCACCGCGAAGTCGGCCGGCATCTGCTGGATCTCGCCCTCGATGCGCGACTGCGGCTCGTACTCCACGAACACGCGGGTGTTGGGCAGGCGCAGGATGTCGGCATGCAGCTCGGTCTTGCCGGGGCAGTCGCCGCCCACCGCATTGATGTGCACGCCGGGCGCGACCATGTCGGCGGTCAGTATCACGGCGTTGCGCTTGTCGGCGGTCACGGTGGTGATGATGTCGGCGCCGCGGGTGGCATCGGCGGCCGACTCGGCGCGCACGATCACCAGGTCGTGCAGCTCGGGCATCTGGCGCAGGTTGCGTTCCAGCTTGTCGGTGGCCAGCGGATCCACGTCCCACAGCCAGAGTTCGCGAATGCCCAGCATCCGGTGGAAGGCGACGGCCTGGAACTCGCTCTGCGCGCCGTTGCCGATCAGCGCCATCACGCGGCTGTCGGGCCGGGCCAGCCATTTGGCGGCCAGGGCGGACATCG
>DATHWJ010000300.1:0-14930 GCA_035460745.1 Ideonella sp.
TCGTCGCCGGAAAGCGAGCTCATGCCCTCGCCGGAGATGATGACCCTGTCGTGTTCGGTGGAGCGGCAGGCCTTCAGCAGGGCGTCGCGCGTGGCCTGCGCCTGCTGCTCCTGGCCGGGTGCCATCGGCGCCCGCTTGGCCTTTCTCTTCAGATCGGTCTCGAAGGCGGCGCGCATCGGCACGCTGTGGTTGTGCGAGTTGCCGAAGCGGGGATACAGCACCCGGTTCGACAGGTCGGGGCCGGCCTGCCCGAGCGAGGACTGGATGGACGTGGTACCCGTCTTGTGCATCCCGATGTGAAGAATGACCTGCTTCATGGCAGGATCGGGTTCAGCGCAGCCGGTAGCCGAAGGGCCTGGCCACGTCGGCAAAGATGAGGTTGAGCGCTTCTATCGTGGCCGGCCGCAGCTTCTCCTGGTGGTCGCCGGGTGTCACCTTGCGGACGAACTTGCTGGTGTCTTCCGCATCGGGCTGCACGTCGTGCTCGGCCAGCAGCTTGTCGACGAAAGCCTTGTGCATGGGCAGGCCTATCGCCTTCAGCGTGTCGCGAATCCACGGCGCCTTGTTGAGGATGACCTGCTCGTAGCGAAAGACCTGCATGCCCGGGTCGTCGAGCAGCGGCAGGTAGCTCTCCAGGGTGCGGCGGAAGCTGCGCGCATTGAGCAGCACGTAGTCGTCCACCGTCTGGCTCTGGGCCTGCTCGCGCTGCCGCAGTATCTGCTCGGCGGCGCCGCCGGCGGCCTGCTGCAGCTTGGGCAGCGAGTGGGTCTTGAGGGTCGAGAAGTACTGGCTGACCAGCGCGTCGCGCGGGTCGCGCACCAGCAGCACCTTGCGCCCCTCGCGGTACACCGCCGACTCCCTGAAGTGGCCGTAGGGCGTGCGAAAGCCGCCGAACATGTAGCCCGGCTTGAAGAGCGTCGCCACCGCCGGGTCCTCGACCCACTGCGTGGCCTTCAGGTCACGCGAGAAGAAGCCGCCGCCGATATCGACCCAGGGCACCTGGTAGCGCTTGGCCATGGCGATGGCCAGGCGGTTGAACAGGGTCGAGCCGGACTTGCGCACGCCCAGCACGAAGATAGCCTCGGCCCGATCCGGATTGGGCTCGGGCAGATCCAGATCCACCGTTGCGCCGCACTGCAATGCCAAGCTCACGCTGCCCATCGAATTCCTTTGCTCTCATCCGGCGAAAAAGCTGCCCGCGATGACAAACCCGCGACTTTGCAGCGTCGTGGTGACGCGGTCATGACGCGGGCACACTGCGCGCGTAGCCGAACGCCTTCATCTCATCGGCGAGCAGATCGTCCAGCCGCGCGATCATGGCCGGCGTCAGCTTGCTCAAGTGGTCCCCCGGCAGCACTTTGCGCACGAAGCGGGTCGGGTCTTCTGCGTCGGGCAGCACGTCGGCCCAGGACATGATCTTGTCGACGTAGCCGGGTGCGACGGCCCAGCCGAAGTGCGCCGACACGTCTGCCAGCAGCCGGCGTTTCTCGGTGATCACGTCTTCGTACCTGAACACGCGCACGCGCGGGTCTGCGAGCAGCACACGGTACTCCCGCAATGTCTGCGCCATCGCGGGCGCCCGCTCCACCACGAAGCGGTCGATCGGGCTCTGCAAGGCCTCGCGGCGCAGGTCCAGCATCTGCTCGCGGCCCTCGCCCGCCTGCGGCAGCGAGTGGGAGTAGGCGTTGGAGAAATACTCGCTGACCAATGCGTCGCGAGGATCTCTCACCAGCAACACCTTCGGCGCCTCGCGGTACAGCACATGGCCGACCAGCCCGGCCGGGAAGTTGCGAAAGCCGCCGTAGACGTTGCCTCGCCTCAGCAAGCCGCCCAGGGCCGCGTCGTGCTGCCAGTCGGAGACTTTCACGCCTGCGGCGAAGAGCGCGCCGCCGATGTCCAGGAAGGGCAGCTGGCGATGGCTCGCCAGCGCGGCGACCATGCTGTTCAGTATCGAGCTGCCCGACTTCCGGACGCCGAACACGAAGAAGCTCGTGGCACCGCCATCGTCGGCCAACTCGAAGGGCACGTTGCGGTAAGTAAGGTGTTGCATGGCAGGCGTGCTTGTTTCTCGGTGATGACGCCGCGGACTCTAGTAGGCCGATGCGTCACTAATTTGAAAACTTCGCTCGTTACCATTCGTTATCGTCATCGAACTGCCTTCGCCGCGCTGACCGCACCACCCGGCGTGGAGGCTGCGGTCGGGTCGTTGCGGGCTGCCATGCCGCGCGCCCTGCCCCCGTTGCAAACAAGCCCCCTCCCCACGCCGAGCCTGTCAGCCTTGTCATGCCACCAGCCCATTCGACTGCCCACAGCGGGCCTGCCCGCAAAGAAGAAGACTCCGCCGGCCTGGTTCCCAAGGTCGTCAGGGCGTTGGGCACATCGGTCGCCACCTGGCGCAATGGCAGCCTCCGCAAGGGTGAGCGCCGCAGCGTCGAAGGCTGGGTCGAAGGCTTGCGGGGCTTGCGGCTGGAGGGCTGGGTGATCGACCCCGCCGCGCCCGCGGAAAAACTCGAGGTGGAGTTGCTGCTGGACCGGCACAGCCTGACCCGCGACGTGGCAGACCGTTTCCGCCAGGACCTCGCCGATGCGGGCAAGGCCGACGGGCACTGCGGCTTCTCGCTGGCCGTGCCCTTCGACGCGCTGAGGGGCCGGCGCGGCACGCTGAGCGTGCGCGAGACGCGCACCGGGCAACTGCTGCGAACGGTGGGCGACGCCGCACTGGAGATAGACCACATGCTGGCCGTGGAAGGCTGCCTGGAGGGCATCGACGGCGGATTCGCCGCGGGCTGGGTACGCGCCCCCGTCGTCGGCGAAGCCGCACTGTCGGTCGCGCTGTGGATAGACGGCGAGCTCGTGGAGACCGGCGAGGCCAGCGTGGCACGCAACAGCGGCATGGGGTTCCGGCTGCGCATCCCCGATGCCTACCATGACGGGCGGCCGCACGAATTTGCGGTGACGCTTGCCGGCCGCGAAGGGCAGGCCATCGACAGGCTGGTGGCCATCTCGCCGCTGATCATGACGCCCTTCGATGCCTTGCAGCTGCATGCCGGCACGGCCCACCTGAAGGGCTACCTGTCGGCCATCGGGCCCTGGCGCTACGAGTCGATGCGGCAGGCCCTGCTGCAACTGACCCGCACCGCCGCCGAGGATGCCGACGGCGGCCGCCTGGCAGCGCGTTTGAACGCCCTCGTACACGGGCATGAGCAGGCCGTGCGCGGGTTCCGCAATCCTTCCAGGTCCTTTCCGCTCATCAGCTTCGAGATACCGGCCGCACCGATGGTCACCGTGGTGATCCCGGTCCACAACCAGTTCGAGGTGAGCTACCACTGCCTGGCCTCGATCGCGGCCGCACCCAATCGTGCCTCGTTCGAGATCGTGGTGGTCGACGACGGCTCCACCGACGAGACCTTGCGGCTGCCCGAGATCGTTCACGGCGTCACGCTGGTGCGGCACGCCCATGCGGCCGGCTTCGTCGATGCCTGCAATGCCGGTGCGGCTCGGGCACGCGGGCAGTACATCGTGCTGCTCAACAACGACACCGAAGTCGCCACCGGCTGGCTGGACGAGTTGCTGGACCCCTTCACCCGCTTCGCCGGGGTGGGCCTGGTCGGGGCGAAGCTGGTTTATCCCGATGGGCGCCTGCAGGAGGCGGGCGGCCTGGTATGGGGCGATGGCAGCGCCTGGAACGTGGGCCGCGGCGGCAACCCGGGCGATCCCCGCTACAACTACACCCGCCAGGTGGACTATGTCTCGGGCGCCTGCGTGATGCTGCCCACCTCGCTGTGGCGCAGCCTGGGCGGCCTGGACCGCCACTTCGCGCCCGCCTATTTCGAGGACACCGACCTGGCCTTCCGCGTCCGGGCGGCCGGCTGCAAGACCGTGTACACGCCGTTCTGCGAAGTGATCCACCACGAGGGGCTGAGCAACGGCGTCGATACGGCGGGCAGCGGGCTGAAGCGCTTCCAGGCCATCAACGAACCGAAGTTCCGCGCCCGCTGGGCCAGCGTGTACCGGGGCCACGGCACGCTGGGCCGCGACACGCCGAACCTGATGCAGGACCGCTTTGTCGATCAGCGTGCGCTGATGCTGGACTCGCAGACGCTCACGCCCGACCAGGACGCCGGCAGCTACTCGGGCCTGCAGGAAATCCGGCTGCTGCAGTCGCTCGGTTTCAAGGTCACCTTCGTGCCCTCCAACATGGCCTATCTGGGCGGCTACACCGACGCGCTGCAGCGCATGGGCGTCGAGGTGGTGTATGCGCCCTTCGCCTTCTCGATGGCCGAGGTGCTGGACCGGCGCGGCGACGAGTTCGACCTGGTCTGGATTGCGCGGCACAGCGTGGCCGACCAGGTGATAGAGCGCGTTCGCGCGCGCTGCCCCCGCGCGAAAGTCGTGCTCAACATCCACGACCTGCACTTCCTGCGGGAGCTGCGCGAAGCCCTGGCCGGCACCGACCCCTCGCTGATGCAGCATGCGCTCGCCACGCGCGACACCGAGCTGGCGGTGATGCGCAAGGTGGACCTGGCGGTCAGCTACAGCGAAGTGGAGCAGGCCGTGGTGCTCAGCCACAACCTGGCCTCGACCCGCATGGCGACCTGCCCCTGGGTCGTGGACGCGAGCGGCGAGGTGCCCGGTTTCGAGCAGCGCCATGGCATTGCGTTTCTCGGCGGCTTCGGGCACCGGCCCAATGCGGGTGCGGTGGAGTGGTTCGTGCGCGAGGTGATGCCGCATCTTCGCGAGAAGCTGCCGGGCGTGGTGCTGCGCGTCTACGGCAGCAAGGTCACGCCGCAGATCTCGGCGCTCGCGGCGCCCGACGTCCTGATCGAAGGCTACGTGCGCGATGTGAACACCGTCTACGACCGGGCGCGCGTGTTCGTCGCGCCGCTGCTGACCGGCGCCGGCCTGAAGGGCAAGGTCATAGGCGCCTTCGCCCGCGGCGTCCCCACCGTCATGACCCCGACCGCCGCCGAAGGCACGGGTGCTCGCCACGGGCTGGAGGCGCGTATCGCGACACGGCCCGACGAGTGGGTGAATGCGATCGTCGCACTGCATACCGACGCTGCCGCGTGGCAGCACATGAGCGGCGCGGCACGCGACCTGGCGCGCGAAAGGTACTCGTTCGAACACGGCCGGGAGACCATGATGAGTGCGCTGCAGGCGGCCGGCGTCTTCACCTCGGCGAGCCATCGTGCGCTGTGCCCGCTGGTGCTGGAACCCGGGCCTCTCTGACGAGCTGTACATGGCGAGCGGCGCACGACGGGTATTCGTCCACTACCACCTCTTCAAGAACGCCGGCACCTCGCTGGACCGCTGGTTGCGTGTGCAGTTCGGCGATGGCTGGCACGCCCACGAAGGGGACAGGTCGCTCTGGCCGGCGGACCATGTGATGAGCTACCTGCGCCTGAACCCGGAGGTGAAGCTGCTGTCGTCGCACACGGCGCTGCTCGCGCCCTCCGGCTGGGTGGCTGCCGCGGACCTCGAGATCATGCCCATCGTGTTCCTGCGCCACCCGATCGACCGTGCGCGTTCGGTCTATGAATTCGAGTTGCACCAGCAAGCCGACACCGAAGGCGCCAGCCAGGCCAAGGCCTTGTCCATCCGGGCCTATTTCGAGTGGCGCCTGAGCCGCAGCGGCGACCGCACCGTGCGCAATTTCCAGTCCCACCGGCTGCGCTTCGCCGGCATGGCGGGGGCCGACGAACTGGCCCTGGCGCTGGACGCCCTGCAGCGCTTGCCGTTCGTCGGCCTGGTGGAGTCGTTCGAGGCCTCGCTGCAACGGCTCGCGCGGCTGCTGCCTGCGCAAGCCTTCGTCCCGCCGCCACCCGCGCGCCTCAACCGCACGCAGGTGGCCGGCAGCGATCTGCCCCAGCGGCTTGCCGAGCTGCGCAGCGCGCTGGGCGACGCACTCTTCGCGCGGCTGGTCGAGGCCAATCGGTCCGATCTGCTGCTGCACACGCAATTGCGGCAGTCGCTCGCCGAAAGTGCCCGGCCGGGCCGCGACACGCCGCAGGGCGACTGACCGCAATCCCCTTTCGAGATGCACATCCTCCATATCGGCCGCCACAAGACCGGCACCAGCTCGCTGCAGCACTTCCTGGCCGCCAACCTGGCCTCGCTGGCCTCCGCGGGCTATGTGTACCCGCGGGCCATGCGGCCGCAGGTTGCCCACCACGAACTGGCCTACCTGTGCAACGAGCGCCTCTACGGCCGGCTGCCCTCCGGCGAGCAGCAGCGCCTGCTGGAAGAACTGGACCGCCTGCAGGAAGAGGTGGCCGGCGACACCGGCTTCCTCTTGAGCAGCGAGGCCTTCCAGAACGTGCGGCCTTCGCAGGTGGCGCGCTACCTCGGCACGGACCTGATGATCGTGGTCTACATCCGCGAGCAGTTCCAGTACCTGCTGTCGTCCTACGCCCAGGTCGTGCAGAACCAGAAGCTCACCCACTCGATCGAGGAGTACGAGCAGCGCACGTTCCGGGCCGACTACGCCCGTTTCCTGGACAGCTGGGCCGGCGTATTCGGACAGGACCGCGTCCAGGTGCGGGTCTTCGAGCGCGCCGGGCTGGCGCAGGGCGACATCCGCCACGACTTCATCCAGACCATCGGCCTGGGCCACCTGCTGCCGGCGATGGACTTCGACCAGCGGCGCCACAACACCAGCATAGGCGGCGCCTTGCTCGACTTCAAGCGCAGGCTCAATGCCACGGCCTTCGAGCCGCTGATCCCGCCGCCGCGGCTGTATTCGCTGCTGGAGCGCACGGCCCGACGCTGCCCCGAGCTGGTGGCGCCCACCGAGCGTTTCGATGCGCTCGCGCTGGCCGTGCGCGAGCGCTATCGCGAAAGCAACGAGGTCGCCCGCGCCCGCTTCTTCCCGCAACGACCGGTACTGTTCGCGCTGCCGGACTCGCCCCTGCCGGCGGCGCGGCCGGCGATGGCCGACGTGGCCGAAGCCATCGACCAGACCCACGGCTCCGACCTCGGCCATCGCCTGCTCGCCTTGCTAGAGGCGAGCTGACAGGCCGCGGTGTCAAACCGCAGTGTCAAACAAAAGTGAAGTCGGTCAGGCGCCGCATGCCGTCAGTGCCGAGCACGCGCTGCAGCGTGCGCGCCGCGTGCAGCCAGCGGCGCTGGATGAAGGTGTCGCGCGGGTAGGCGCTGTCCCAGGGCTTGGGGCGGTCCAGCACGTGCATCAGGCAGACATCGGCCGCCGGCGCGCCCGCCAGCTTCTCCGCATCGCGCGGGCCGGCAAAGAAGTTGAAGCGTTCGGGCAGCGGCTCGAATGCACCGGCAAAGCCGATGTTCAGCGCACACTGGTCCTGGAAGAACAAGTCCTGGTGGCGCTCCTCGGCCACCTGCTCGACACGCTTCAGCGTCTCGACCAGCTCAGGCCCGACCCGCGGGAACAGCAGCACGCCCGAGTTGAAGTAGCGGCCGGCCGGCAAGCCGTGCGCAAGGATCGCCGCACGCACTTCCTGCCTGTCGATTTCCAGCCGGGCCATCAGCAGCGCCCGGTGGTCGGTCGCGCCGAGCGCGAAGAGCTCCTCGAAGCCCTCCGCCGCGACGGTGTCGGAGTCGATGTAGAGCAACTGCTCGTAGCGCCCTGACTCGGCCAGCGCGCGCGCCATGTAGATGCGGTAATAGGCGGCCACGGCGAGCTGGTGGCCGCCGGTGAAAACGCCATAGGCGGCAGTGAGGCGCTCGGCCTGCGGCACCAGCTCGGAGGTTGGCTTGCAGAAGATCCGCACACCGTAGTGCGCCCCCAGCTTGTCGAGCAGCGGCGCGACATCGGCCACGAGCGGGTCGTCCATCACGATGTGGAAGTCGGCATCCTGCAGCAGCGCATTTTTCTCGAGCAGCGACGACAAGCTCACCGCTGCCGGCATCACATAGGCCTTGTCGGCACAGAAGAAGACCGCGCGTCGCGGCCTGTCGGCGCGCCGCAGCCGGCCGGTCAGCGCCGCGCGCACGGCCGCCTCGCGACTGGCCAGCTTGAACTCCAGCAGCGAAGCGCCGGGGATGGCCAGCCTGTCGGCCAGCTCGGCGCAGGCTTCGGGCTGGTCGCAGACCATCAGCCAGTCTTCGAACAAGGCCGCCGACAGGCTCTGCAGCGAGGCCGACAACCCGCCCCCGCGCGACGCCAGCTTCTCCAGCAGCGGCCGCTGGCCACCGGTGCGGCGTGCCGCGCGCACGATCAAATCGGCCAGGTCGGGCGCCGCCACCGCGGCGCTGTCCAGCAAGCCCGCCAGCACGGCCAGGGCCTGGGGCCAATCGCCGACCTCGGCGTGGTAGCGCGCCACCGCCGTGAGCTGCGCCGGCTCCAGGGCCGTGGCCGGCAAGGCCTGCAGCAGCAGCCGCGCCTGGTCCAGCCGGCTGCAGAAGCACTCCACCTCGAACAGCTTGAAGCGGAATGCCAGCCTATGGGCCTCGTGCTCGCTGACATCCAGGCCCGCCTCGCAAAGCGACTTGCCACTCTCGAAGCGCCGCTGCGCCACTTCCACGTTGGCCAGGCACATCAACAGGTCGGGGTCGGCAGGAAAGCGCGCCTGCAACAGCCCGAAGCAGCTCTCCCGCTCGACGTCAGAGAGCGTCTCGGCGACGCTGTAGAGGTGCTCGATGAAAGGCCACTTGCTCGCCAGCGGCGATTGCAGCGCCAGCGCGATGTCCGACGCCGCGCCACCGCCCCCCAGCGTGCGCGCCGCCACCAGCCGCAGCAAGGCCAGGTCGACGGCAGGCAGGCGGGCCTGCCAGCCGGCAAACAAGGCCGGCAGCGCCTGGGCGGCGCCCGCCCGCTTGAGCTGCTGCAAGGCCGCCAGCGCGACCATGGGATGTTCGGGTGCGAGCTCGCAGGCCCTGACCGCATGCACCTGCACCGAAGCCCCGTCATCGACCGACGCGTGGTAGCGCGCCAGTGCCAGGTGGCCCCAGGCGTCGGGCGGATCGCCCAGCTTCTCCAGCAGCCGCTGCGCCTCGACCGCGTGGCCGCTGTCCAGCCAGCCCTCGAAGGCGCGCAGCAGCGTCAGGTAGCGCGTCGCCCCCAGCGCCCCCAGCCGCTGATAGACCGGCATGGCATCGGCCCGGGAGGCCTCGTTGAACAGGCGGTCCGCGATGGTCTCGCAGATCTTCAGCTGGGTCTGGTTGAGTTGCTGTTCGTGCGCCGCCAAGAAGCTGCGCAGCTGCGCACCGGCCGCCGCGACGCGGTCGGTCTGCGCCAGCGCTCGGGCCAGCTCATAAGCCGCCCAGTGAAATCCGGGGCTGAGCTTGAGGCTGATCTCCAGGTGTTCGCAGGCGGGTGCCAGGTCGCCCTTGTCGAGATGCGCTCGCCCGGTCAGGAAATGCAGGTAGCCGTGCTCGCCCACTTCCACACTGGCGCGAGTGGACGCTTCGAGGATGCGGTCCGCCGAGCGCAGCGCGCCTATGCGCGAAAAGAGCTCTTTGAGCAATGCGGGGTCGGTGGCGGCTCTGGCTACCTTCTTCTCGCTGGGCATGGCAGGCTTGGGCACGGTGGTTCGTCCTGAAGGGCAACATCGCGCACGCCGGCATGAACCGGCGTGCAGCCCGGGGGAACAGCAGCCCCGCGGGCGGGGCTGTGCGGGTCAATGCGCGTCAGTGCGCTCAGGCGGCGGCCAGCGCCTTGTGCTCGACCTGATCGAGCTCGCCGGCCTCGGCGTCGATGTCGTCGTCTGCGTCGAGATCGGTGGAATCGGCGCCTTCGTCGGTGCCCTCCGCGTCAGCGGCTTCCGCCTTGTCACCCTCGGCGGCAACGCGAGCCGCCGCGGGCAGGAACTGGATGCGGCGGTGCTGGACCTTTTCGCCTTCTTTCTCGATCTCGACATTGCGCACCTTGAACTGCCCCAGGAAGGCGATCTTCACGGAGCCTTCGGCGGTGCTCTCGAGCTCGTCCTTGATCAGGCCGAAGATGGTTCGCGCGAGAAGATTGATCTTGGCGTCTGGCAGGCTGCCCAATGAACCGGGGTAGGCTGCCTTCGCCTTTTCGGCGAGTTCCTTGATTTTCATGTGAGTGCTCCTGAAATGGGCATGGCGATGGCTGGTGGCGCCACGTGCGGCAACAAGGCCAACAAAGAAGAGGGGGCGGCTGCCCAGGCGAGCGCCGCCCCGAATGGCCGGCGAGAAACCCCGACGGCCGCGAGCTGGCGCCCCTTGGCGGCGGCGCCCGCTCTGCTTGGTGCGCTTACTTGACGATGTGCAGCGCTTGGTTGCTGTTGGTCTTGAACTTGGCAGTCAGACCGTTGATGTAGCTGTTGGTGTTGAAGGCGCTCTTCAGGTCCATGCGCTCGACGCAGGAGCCTTCCGACAGGTCGGTGCCGGCGGCGTTGGCGCAGTTGGCGGTGTAGCTGTTGGGGTTGGCCATCACGCCTGCCTTGGTGACAGCGTCCAGCGTGGCGATGATCGCGGGCTTGCCCAGGTCGGTACGCATCTTGATCACGAAGGCCTTCTGGTCGACCAGCGCGTTCATCACGCTCGTGTTGAACTGCATCGAGGCCGAGTAGACGTAGGGGTAGCCACCCTTGCGAGCCAGCGCCTTGGTCGGCGCCGCGCCGTCGATCTTGACAAAGCGATAGGCCTTGGCGCCGGCGATCGGATCCTTCTCCATCGAGACGATGCCCATCGCGTAGCCGCCGGAGTTGCTCACCGTGGTGTTCGTCAGGCAGGTCTCGACATTGCCGGTGCTGCTGTTCTCGATCACGGCCAGGGTGCCCGTGGGAGCCAGCGCGCCGACCGCGGTCAGCGGCGCCAGCATGCCGAGCGCGTCGCTGGCCAGCACACCGGCTTCCAGGAAGAACAGGTTGGACGTCACCTGGGTGCCCGAGCCATTGGCGCGGCGGCAGATGTTGACTTGCTTGGCTTCGTCGCCGGCCAGGCCAGTCAGCGTCTTCCAGGTCGCGTTGGCGCTGCCGCCCTTGACAAAGCCGGAGATGGCGGCGGCGTAGAAAGCGCGCGGCATCGAAGGCTGCTGGTCCGCCAGATCGCTGCCCGAGACCAGGCCTTGCGCGGTCTGCAGCGCATTGCGCAGGTTGGTGTTGACGGCGATGCCGAACAGCGTCTGGTTGATCGCCGAGATGTCCATCGCGGTTTGCTGAGCGGTGGTCAGCACGGCCCAGGTGCTGCCGTTGTCGTCAACGCCGGCAGGCAGGTTCAGGTTGGTGGGGGTCGCCTTGATGGTGACCACCTTGCTGAACTGGGCCGGCTCGGCATCGGAGATGCCGGCGTGCGGGGTCTTCAGCGTCACGGCCGCGCAGGTGTAGGCCGCCACGGTGGCGGGCGGGTTCACCTGGCCGGTGGCGGCGCAGGCGCCGTCGACGACCATGGTGTTCTGGGCCGAGTTCAGGGCCACCGGGTTGACGCCGTAGACCGAACCACCCGCGTCGCGCTTGTTCAGGAACACCATCGTGCCGGCCACGTAGTTGCCGTACTTGATGGCCAGCGTGCAGGCGTAGGCGCGGTGGTTGGAACCGGTGGTGGTGTCGAAGTAGGTGGTGAAGTCGGTGGCGTTCTTGCAAACGACAGTCTTCATCGCGGCGCCGATCAGGGGCGACTGCGCGGAGGCGCCAAAGATGCGGATTTCCTTCACGGTACCGTTCGCGATGCCGGTGGCAATGGTGGCGGGCAGGATGTTTGCGGCTTGTGCGGTGCCGGCCAGGGCCATGGCGGCCAGAGCGATCATGCGGAACTTCATTGTCAGACTCCTAGCGTCTCTTGCGAGAACTGTGGTTGGGTTGGGGACAGGGCGAACTATTTCTTCTTCGAGTGACACGCATACCGGTGCGAAGTGGGAAGTTCTGGGCCGAACGGGGGATGCGCAGCTTCACGCCTGTCATTTGTTCAGAAGCTCAGGTTATGAGCCGGCGCTTCATCGCCTCTGCCACGGCCTGGGCCCGATTGCTTGCGCCGAGCTTGCGCATGATCTTGCGCAAGTGGTTCTTGACAGTCGCAGGTGTAGTGCCGAGCAACTTCCTGATCTCGGCGTTGTGCCTGACGTCGCGCACCCCGAAACGACCTGCAGCTCGCGCGAGGTCAGCGCCGGCCTCCGGTCGGCCCGCTTGTCGGCGACGAGTTCGCCGCGTAGCTTCGCAGCGCACGCACAACCCGGTTTGTGACGCCGCAGTACCACCAGGCGGACCATTCGGTCAATCCGCATCGCACCTGCCGCACAAACTGTCATACGGGCCGACGATCATCGGCGTCGCGGTGCCCCAGATACGCCGCGCTCCATCGGCCAGCCCGCGGCAGTTCACCGTGTTCCCACCCCCCCCCCCGCCACCCTTGCCGCGAGCACCATCGCCTGCAGGCGATAGATCGATCGATCGAGGATCGGCGGCAGCACGCTGTACCTGGCCTCGGGCCGGGCCGCGGCACCGAGGCCGCACCGGCGCAAAGTGAAAGCGCCCCGGGCATCCTGGAGCCACTGGATCACCTCCGCACCGGCGGCAAAGTCAGCCAGCAGACCGAGACTCATGGAACCCACATCGAAAGCCAAACTGTTCATTCATATCGGCCAGACCAAGACCGGCTCGACGACGTTGCAGGCTTTCATGCACGCCAACCGAGAAGCGCTGAAATGGAGGGGACTGCTCTACCCAGGCACACCAGGCAAACCGTCGACACTCAAGCACCGCTTCCTGATCGAGAGCGTGCACCGGGCATCTGAAGGTTCGGGCGCCGCAGAGGCCGCGTGGTCCTTTCTGGCTGAACAGATCGACCGCCAACGGGCACCGATCAACGTCGTGAGCGAAGAAGAATTCTGGCACCTGTTCGAGGAAAGGCCCAGTCGACGCCGCACGGCGATTCAATGGATCGCCCAACGCCTGGAGGCCTACGATGTGCGCGTCGTCTGCTACTTGCGGCGCCAGAGCGACTGGGTCGAATCCTGGTTCAATCAGATCGTCAAGACGGATGTGACGCCATCGGCCAAGCTGTCTTTCGAAGAATTCATCGCCCGGCAGTCCAAGCTGGGATTGATGGACTACCAGAAAGTGCTCGGGGACTGGTCCGAGGTCTTTGGCGCGGACCACATCATCGTGCGGCCATGGGAGCGTGAGCGGCTGCTGCGCGGCGACATCGTCGATGACTTCTGCGCACTGGTGGGACTGCAGGACACGCAAGACCTGAAACGACCCGACAACCAGCAATCGCGCCTCAGCGCGCCAGCGCTGGAGGCGATGCTGGCATTCAACCGCCAATCGGGAGCCGCCGCCTACAAGGGGGAGTTCATCAAAGCCATTCTCGAGGAACCTGGCTATCAAGCTGACGATCGACGCTCGGTACTCACCAGCGAGCGGGCTGCCGAAATCGACGCTCGGCATGCCGAGACGAATCGGCAGGTGGCCCGCACCTTCTGTGGTACCGATGAACTGTTCGGACCACCCTCACCGGAGGGCCGGCTGGCATATGCCGGCCTGACAAGCAATGAACTCATCGACATGGCGGCACGGCTGTTCATCGTCCAGCAACGCACTATCGACGCGCTGAGCGCGAGGCTGGACAAGCTCGAAGCGGGGCGATGAGGTCACGCATCGGCAGGCTGGCTCAGCTGATGAGCCGGCGCTTCATCGCCTCTGCCACGGCCTGGGCCCGGTTGCTCGCGCCGAGCTTGCGCATGATCTTGCGCAGGTGGTTCTTCACCGTCGCCGCCGTGATGCCCAGCAACTGGCCGATCTGGGCGTTGTGCTTGGCCTCGCGCACGGCCGAGAGGATCTGCAACTCTCGCGGCGTCAGCGCCGCGCGCCGCTCCGGTGCGGCGTCGGCGGCCGCCGTGCCGCGCCGCTCCCCCTCGCCGCGCAGCGCACGCACGGCCATCAGGTAAAGGTGCGGCAGCAGCAGCGAGGCCACGCCGAGGCTCACCGCGGCGGCCTCGCTGTCTTTCAGCACGAAGGCAAACATGGCTTCCGGCTGCACGCCGGAGCCGCTGTCCAGCCCCAGCACGAGCACGGCGCTGTAGCCGGCCTCGCGCAGCAGGCGCAGCTCGCAGCCGCCCAGCGGCTCGAAACCCTGTAGCGGCTGCAGCAAGACCTGGCGGCCGTGGAAGACCCAGTCGGTGACCAGCGCCGTCCAGAACTCGCCGCTGGGCTGCCTGAGGCAGCTGACCAGCTCGGCGGAGAGCGGCACGCTCTGGAACACCAGCCCGTGGCCGGCCTCCCCGCCCGCCGAGCCGGCATCGACGCGGCACATGGCGAGCTCGTGCGGCACGAAGCGGTGCAGGTGCAGCCGCAGCCAGACGAAGAACTGGTGCCGGTCTTGCACGGCGTCGGCGGCCTCAGCGGCCCGGAGGAAATCGTCGCCCTGCTCGGCTGCGCGGGTACTGGCGTAGTTCATGTGAGCGCAGCCGTGGCGGCATGGATGCCCCGGGCTGCGGTGCGCGAGGGTAGGCAGGCTGCGTGAAGATGGCGTGACGGTTCCATGTCAACGGCGCATCTGGCGACGTGTGTGACAGGAATGCATCTGCGCCATGGACCATTCAGCCAGATGACCACTCACCGGGCCGATCAACCGTCACGCAGGCGGACGATGATCCGTGCCGCACGAACCCCCATCCCAGCCGCCGCGCGCGGCCCCAAGCCCTCCTGCGCGGCACCGCCATGTTCCCTCCCTTTCACACCACCGAGCGCGGCGACCACCACAGGCTGCAAGCCATCGACCGATCGATGATAGGCAGCCCTGCGCTGTACCTGGCCAGCGGCCACGGTGCCGCGGCTGCGCCGGTACGCGAGAGCCTGGTCCTGACACCCGACGAGTGGCTGGGCGGCGGCACCTTGCGCAACAGCTTCTACGTCGAACCCTGGGCCCGCCTGACTCGCGTGCGCGACCTCTCGCTGGTGGTCGAGGCGGAGGGCAGCCTGCGACTGCGCGTGATGCGGGCCGCCCCCGGCCAGCCGGCGCAGGTGCTGAAGGAGCAGTCCATCGAGGCCCCGCAGCGC
>DATHWJ010000301.1:0-2825 GCA_035460745.1 Ideonella sp.
GGGGGCAGATGCGCGGGTGCGCTTCAGCCCTTCAGCGTCTGCTCCAGCACGTGGAGCTGCTGGTTGAGCTCGGTGTTCTTCTGGCGCTCGGCGCCTATCTTGCGCACCGCGTGGAGCACGGTGGTGTGGTCGCGCCCGCCAAAGAGCTCGCCGATCTCGGGCAGGCTCTTCTGGGTCAACTCCTTGGCCAGGTACATCGCGATCTGGCGCGGCCGGGCGATCGAGGCCGGGCGCTTCTTGCTGTACATGTCGGCGATCTTGATCTTGTAGAAGTCGGCCGCGGTCTTCTGGATGTTTTCCACCGAGATCTGCCGGTTCTGGATAGAGAGCAGGTCTTTCAGCGCCTCGCGGGCCAGCGCGATCGAGATGTCCTTGTGCGAGAACTTCGAGTAGGCCAGCACCTTGCGCAGCGCGCCTTCGAGCTCGCGCACGTTGGCGCGCACGTTCTTGGCGACGAAGAAGGCGACGTCCTCCGGCATCACCGTGGCCTCGGCCTTGGCCTTGGCCAGCAAGATGGCCACGCGCATCTCCAGCTCGGGCGGCTCGATGGCCACCGTCAGGCCGGCGTCGAAGCGCGAGGTCAGGCGCTCGTCGATGTCCACCAACCCCTTGGGGTAGGTGTCGCTGGTCATGATGATGTGGGCGCGCTTGGCCAGCAGCGCCTCGAAGGCGTTGAAGAACTCCTCCTGGGTGCGCTCCTTGCCGGCGAAGAACTGCACGTCGTCGATCAGCAGCAGGTCGAGCTGGTGGTACTTGGCCTTCAGCTCGTCGAAGGTCTTGCGCTGGTAGTTCTTGACGACGTCGGAGATGAACTGCTCGGCGTGCAGGTAGAGCACGCGGGCGTTGGGGTTGTCGGCCACCAGCGCGTTGCCCACCGCATGCACCAGGTGGGTCTTGCCGAGGCCGACGCCGCCGTAGATGAAGAGCGGGTTGTACATCTGGCCGGGCGCGCCGGCCACGTGCAGCGCCGCGGTGCGGGCCATCTGGTTGGCGCGGCCGGCAACCAGGTTGTCGAAGGTCAGGGCGCCGTTCAGGCGGTGGCGGTTGGCCGCGGGCGCCTGCATCAGCGTGCGGCGCGGCTCGGCCTGGGTGCCGGGCGCAGCGGCGGGGCCGCCTATCAGGTGCGGGCCGCCGGGCTCGCCGTAGCCGTTGGCGTGGGGGTAGGCACTGGCCTGTTGGCCGTGGTAGGCCTGGGCCGAGACCGCCACGCTGGTCTGCGGGTCGCCGGCCTGGCGCAGCGCGGCGCTGGTGGCGGTGGAGACAGCCTGGCCGTGGTGCACGCCGTTGAGGGCGGCGCTCAGCACCTGCGCGGCGCTCTGCGGCCGGCTGGGCAGTGGTCGTGGCGCGGTGAAGCCGCCGAGCTCGCGCGGCGCGAGCGTCAGCTCCAGCCGCACCGGCTTGCCGGCGATCTCGCTCAGCACGGTCTCGATGCGCTGGCTGTATTGCGAGCGTATCCAGTCGAGCTTGAAGCGGTTGGGCACCCGCAGCGAAGCCACCGCGCCCGCGTCGCCGTCATCGGAGATGTCGGCTGGCGGCAGCGGTCGGATCCAGGTGATGAATTGTTGTTCGGGCAGTTCGATCGCAAGGCGTTCGCAACCACGCTGCCAGAGGTCGAGGCTCATTGTGGACAAGTTCTTTTCGAGCGGCCGGATTCTACGCGCGCATTTGGCCCTCGCAGGCCCTCCAGGAACGGGTTATCCACAGTTTTATGGCGGCGGTCAATCCCCGCGCCAAGCCACGGCTTGTGGTGCAAGTGTTTGACCCCATTGGCGTTTTTTGCTCTAATGATCGGTTTCCCGAACGACAGGACTGCAAAGGCCTGTTTGCTTCAAGGGGCCCCGAGTACTTGGCTGCCGTTTGGCGGCTTGTGCTCCACGCGGCTCCCGTCAAAGAAGCAGGCAGGCCGTGCGGGGCCGCTCTCGCAGCGGTGAATTCCGAGGTGCCAGGTGTCATGACCTGCGGCCTCAGGCAGTCCGGCAGCCACACCAAGGTCATACCCATCATGAAGCGCACCTATCAGCCTTCCAAGATCCGCCGCGCTCGCACGCATGGCTTCCTCGTTCGCATGAAGACCCGCGGTGGCCGCGCGGTCATCGCCGCGCGCCGCGCCAAGGGCCGCAAGCGTCTGTCGCAGGTCTGATACGCGTCAGCGCCGGCGTCGCCCCGCTGCCCGCGCTCACAGGCCCTGAAGCCATGATCGGCCGCATCGTGCGCCCGGTCGATTTCGAGCGAGTGCTGGCCGCGTCGCAACGGTCCCGAAGCACTCACTTCGCCGTTCACTATCTGGCCGGCTCGCCCTTGCCTGTTCGCCCCGCGGCGGCAGGCGGCTCGGAGGCGCCTGTTTCAACCGCTTTCCCGGTGTTGTCACCAGAGTTATCCACAGGCGATGCCCCAACACCGGGCGTGCTTGTGGATGACTGCTCCCACTGGATGGGTCTGGTGGTGCCAAAACGGCATGCCAAGCGGGCTGTGACCCGCACTTTGCTGAAGCGCCAGCTGCGTGCCGCGATGCTGCGGCAGGCGGCGTCGTTGCCGGCCGGTTTGTGGGTGCTGCGGCTGCGTGCGCCTTTCGACCGGGCGCAATTCATCAGCCCGGCTTCCGACTTGCTGCGCGAGAGCGCGCGCGACGAGATCGCCGGCCTGCTCGAGCGGGCCGCCCACTCGCCGCTGCCCGAGTGGAAGCCGCGCGCCGGTGCTGCGCCGCGCGGCAAGGGCAAGGCCAAGCCCGCCGCCGCCAGCAGCCCGCCGCCGGCCGGCAACGCCTAGGCCATGGGCCGGCTCGCATCAGCGGTGAGGGTCACGGCGGCAGGCCGTGGCTTGTCTTG
>DATHWJ010000302.1:0-28563 GCA_035460745.1 Ideonella sp.
TGAGCTGGCAGCAGGCCTTCAGCCATGCGCCGGGTGGAGAGCTGGATCTTTCGGCACTGGAGGGCGGCGCGCCTGCGGCGGCCGGCGCCGCCGGCGCGGCAGCCGGGGATGCGCAGGCCCTGTTGGACCCTTTTGCACTGGCCGGCTGGACGGACCACAAGCCAGCCGTCGCCGCCTGGCAGAGCGCGACACCCGACTAGCGGCAGCGGCGCGCACTGCGGCGCCGGGCTCGCACCGCAGCGCCGCCTGCAGGTTCAGCGCGGCAGCGCGCTCGCCCCCATCAGGAACTCATCGACCGCGCGCGCCGCCTGGCGGCCTTCGCGGATCGCCCAGACCACCAGCGACTGGCCGCGCCGCATGTCGCCGGCCGCGAAGACCTTGGCGACATTCGTCTTGTAGCCGCCGGCCTCGTCGGTCGTCGCCTTGGCGTTGCCGCGGGCGTCCTTGTCGACGCCAAAACCTTCCAGCACGGTGGCGACCGGGCTGACGAAGCCCATCGCCAGCAGCGCCAGGTCGGCCTTGAGCAGTTGTTCGCTGCCCGGCACCTCGACCATCTTGCCGCCCTGCCACTCGACCCGCACGGTCTTCAGGCCGGTGAGCTTGCCTTTCTCGCCGACAAACTCCTTGGTGGCGATCGCGAACTCGCGCTGGCAGCCTTCTTCGTGGCTGGAGGAGGTGCGCAGCTTGTAGGGCCAGTAGGGCCAGGTCAGCGGGCGGTTTTCTTCCTCGGGCGGCATGGGCATCAGCTCGAACTGCGTGACGCTGACCGCGCCGTGGCGGTTGCTGGTGCCGACGCAGTCGCTGCCGGTGTCGCCGCCGCCGATCACGATCACGTGCTTGCCGTCGGCCCGCAACTGGCCCTTCACCTTGTCGCCGGCGTTGATCTTGTTCTGCTGCGGCAGGAATTCCATCGCGAAGTAGATGCCTTCCAGGTCGCGGCCCGGCACCGGCAGGTCGCGGCTCTGCTCGGCGCCGCCGGTCAGCAGCACCGCGTCGAACTCGGCCAGCAACTGCTCGGGGCTGACCGTCTCCTTGGCCCAGTTGGTGACCTTGCTGCCCTTGGGCAGCGCAGCGACCATCACACCGGTGCGGAAGATGACGCCCTCGGCCTCCATCTGCTTGACGCGGCGGTCGATGTGCATCTTCTCCATCTTGAAGTCGGGGATGCCGTAGCGCAGCAAGCCGCCGATGCGGTCGTTCTTCTCGAACAGCGTCACCGTGTGGCCGGCGCGCGCGAGCTGCTGGGCCGCCGCCATGCCGGCCGGGCCCGAGCCGACTACCGCCACGGTCTTGCCGGTCTGGCTCTTGGGCGGCTGCGGCGGCACCCAGCCCTCTTCCCAGGCGCGGTCGATGATGGCGTGCTCGATGGACTTGATGCCGACCGCGTCGTCGTTGACGTTCAGCGTGCAGGCGGCCTCGCAGGGCGCGGGGCAGATGCGGCCGGTGAACTCGGGGAAGTTGTTGGTCGAGTGCAGCACGGTGATGGCATTGCGCCAGTCGCCGCGGTAGACCAGGTCGTTGAAGTCCGGAATGATGTTGTTGACCGGGCAGCCGCTGTTGCAGAACGGCGTGCCGCAGTCCATGCAGCGCGCGCCCTGCACCTTGGCGTCGTCGGCCTTCAGGCCGATGACGAATTCCTTGTAGTTCTTCAGGCGCTGCGGTACGGGTTCATAGCCCTCTTCGAGGCGCTCGAACTCCATGAAGCCGGTGACTTTTCCCATGATGTTTCGCTTGCTGGTTCGGTAGTGATGCGCTGGCTGGCCGGTCGGCTTATTTGGCCGGCACGACCTTGCCGGCCTGCTTGTCGCTGCCCTTGGCCTTGGCGACCGCATCCGCCGTCTGCTGGGCCGCCTGCATCTGGCTCAGTGCGCGCTTGTATTCGGTCGGGAAGACCTTGACGAACTTGGCCCGCGAGTCGGCCCAGTGGTCGAGGATCTCGCGCGCCCGCAGGCTGCCGGTCCAGCGGTGGTGGTCCTGGATCAGCTTCTTGAGCGTGTCTTCGTCGGTCTTGCCGTCGTGCAGCACGGCATCGGGCGCGGCCGTCTGCTCGGCGCTGGGCAGCACCTTTTCCAGGCTGACCATCGCGGTGTTGCAGCGATGCACAAAGCCGCCGTCTTCGTCGTAGACGTAGGCGATGCCGCCCGACATGCCGGCGGCGAAGTTCCGGCCGGTCTTGCCGAGCACGAGCACGGTGCCGCCGGTCATGTATTCGCAGCCGTTGTCGCCGGTGCCCTCCACCACCGCGGTGGCGCCTGACAGCCGCACCGCAAAGCGCTCGCCCGCCACGCCGCGGAAAAACGCCTCGCCGCTGGTCGCGCCGTAGAGCGCCGTGTTGCCGACGATGATGTTGCGCGTCGCGTCACCGCGGAAGTCGATGCTGGGGCGCACCACCACGCGGCCGCCCGACAGGCCCTTGCCGGTGTAGTCGTTGGCCTCGCCGATCAGGTACAGCGTGATGCCCTTGGCCAGGAAGGCCGCGTAGCTCTGGCCGCCGGTGCCCTCCATCTGGATGAACAGCGTCTGGTCCGGCAGACCCTCGGGGCGGTGCCGTATCAGCTCGCCCGACAGCATCGCGCCGACCGAGCGGTTGACGTTGCGCGCGTCCTCCATGAACTGAACCTTCTCGCCGCGCTCGATGGCCGCCTTGCTCTTCTCGATCAGCTTGATGTCCAGCGCGCGGTCCAGGCCGTGGTCCTGGTTCTCGACGTGGAAGCGCGCCACCTCGGCCGGTACGGCCGGCAAGTGGAAGACGCGGCTGAAGTCCAGGCCCCTGGCCTTCCAGTGGGCGATGCCCTTCTTGGTGTCCAGCAGGTCGGCACGGCCTATCAGGTCGTTGAACTTGCGGATGCCCAGCTGGGCCATGATCTGGCGCGCTTCTTCGGCGATGAAGAAGAAGAAGTTCACCACGTGCTCGGGCTTGCCGGCGAACTTCTTGCGCAGCACCGGGTCCTGCGTGGCGACGCCCACCGGGCAGGTGTTCAGGTGGCACTTGCGCATCATGATGCAGCCCTCGACCACCAGCGGCGCGGTCGCGAAGCCGAACTCGTCGGCCCCCAGCAGCGCGCCGATCACGACGTCGCGGCCGGTCTTCATCTGGCCGTCGGCCTGCACCCGCACGCGGCCGCGCAGGCGGTTCAGCACCAGGGTCTGCTGGGTCTCGGCCAAGCCCAGCTCCCAGGGCGTACCGGCATGCTTGATCGACGACCAGGGCGAAGCGCCGGTGCCGCCGTCGTGGCCGGCGATCACGATGTGGTCGGCCTTGCACTTGGTGACGCCGGCAGCGATGGTGCCCACGCCCACTTCCGAGACCAGCTTGACGCTGACGCTGGCGCGCGGGTTGGCGTTTTTCAGGTCGTGGATCAGCTGGGCCAGGTCTTCGATGGAGTAGATGTCGTGGTGCGGCGGCGGGCTGATCAGGCCGACGCCGGGCACCGAGTGGCGCAGGCGGCCGATGTAGTCGGTCACATTGCCGCCCGGCAGCTGGCCGCCCTCGCCGGGCTTGGCGCCCTGGGCCATCTTGATCTGGATCTGGTCGGCGCTGACCAGGTACTCGGTGGTCACGCCGAAGCGGCCCGAGGCGACCTGCTTGATGCGCGAGCGCAGGCTGTCGCCGTCCTTCAGCTCGTAGTCGTTCTCGACCACGCCGGCGCCGACGACGTCCGAGACCTTCATGCCCGCGGTGATGGGGATGCCCTTCAACTCGCTGCGGTAGCGGGCCGGGTCTTCGCCGCCCTCGCCGGTGTTGCTCTTGCCGCCGATGCGGTTCATCGCGATGGCCAGCGTCGAGTGGGCCTCGGTGGAGATCGAGCCCAGCGACATCGCGCCGGTCGCGAAGCGCTTGACGATGTCGGCGGCGCTCTCCACCTCCTCCAGCGGGATCGCCTTGCTCGGGTCGATCTTGAACTCGAACAGGCCGCGCAGGGTCAGGTGGCGGCGGCTCTGGTCGTTGATGAGCTGGGCGTATTCCTTGTAGGTGTCGAACTTGTTGGCCCGGGTGCTGTGCTGCAGCTTGGCGATCGCGTCGGGCGACCACATGTGCTCCTCGCCGCGCACGCGCCAGGCGTATTCGCCGCCGCTCTCCAGCATGGAGGCGAGGATGGGGTCGTCGCCGAAGGCCGCATGGTGGTTGCGCAGCGCCTCTTCGGCCACCTCGAAGACGCCTATGCCCTCGACCTGCGTGGCCGTGCCACGGAAGTACTTGGCGACCATGTCCTTGTTGAGGCCTATGGCCTCGAACAGCTGCGCGCCGCAGTAGGACATGTAGGTCGACACGCCCATCTTGGACATGATCTTCGACAAGCCCTTGCCGATCGCCTTGACGTAGTGGTAGACGGCCTTGTCGGCCGACAGCTCACCCGGCAGCTCCTTGTGCATGCCGACCAGGGTTTCCATCGCCAAATAGGGGTGCACGGCCTCGGCGCCGTAGCCGGCCAGCACGCCGAAGTGATGCACCTCGCGCGCGGTGCCGGTCTCAACCACCAGGCCGGCGGTCGTGCGCAGGCCCTCGCGCACCAGGTGGTGGTGGATGGCCGAGAGCGCGAGCAGCGCGGGGATCGCGACGTTGGCGCGATCCATCCCACGGTCGGTGATGATCAGGATGTTGTGGCCGCTCTTCAGCGCGTCCACCGCTTCGGCGCAGAGCGAAGCCAGCTTGGCCTCGACGCCGGCCTTGCCCCAGCCTACGGGATAGGTGATGTTCAGCTCATAGGTCTTGAACTTGCCGCCGGTGTGGGCCTCGATGCTGCGCAGGCGCGACATGTCGGCGAAGTCCAGGATGGGCTGCGAGACCTCCAGCCGCATCGGCGGGTTGACCGCGTTGATGTCCAGCAAGTTGGGCTTGGGGCCGATGAAGGAGTTCAACGACATCACGATGGCTTCGCGGATCGGGTCGATCGGCGGGTTGGTCACCTGCGCGAAGAGCTGCTTGAAGTAGTTGTAGAGCGGCTTGTTCTTGTCCGACAGCACCGCCAGCGGCGAGTCGTTGCCCATCGAGCCTATGCCCTCTTCACCGCTGGCGGCCATGGGCGCCATCAGGAACTTGAGGTCCTCCTGGGTGTAGCCGAAGGCCTGCTGGCGGTCGAGCAGGCTCTCGCTGAAGGCCGGCAAGGTGACCGGGCCGACCGGCACGGCGTCCAGCCGCACGCGCACGTTGTCTATCCACTGGCGGTAGGGGCGGGCGTTGGCGAACTGGTTCTTCAGCTCCTCGTCATCGACGATGCGGCCCTGCTCGAAGTCGATCAGGAACATCTTGCCGGGCTGCAGGCGCCACTTTTTGACGATCTTGTTTTCGGGGATGGGCAGCACGCCGGCCTCGGACGCCATCACGACGATGTCGTCGTCGGTGACGATGTAGCGCGCCGGGCGCAGGCCGTTGCGGTCCAGCGTGGCGCCAATCTGCTTGCCATCGGTGAAGACCATCGCGGCCGGGCCGTCCCAGGGCTCCATCATCGAGGCGTGGTACTCGTAGAAGGCGCGGCGGCGCTGGTCCATCATCTCGTGCTGCTCCCACGCCTCGGGGATCATCATCATCGCGGCATGGGCGAGCGGGTAGCCGCTCATCGTGAGCAGTTCCAGCGCGTTGTCGAAGGTGGCGGTGTCGGACTGGCCCTCGAAGCTGATCGGGTAGAGCTTTTGCAGGTCGTCGCCCAGCACCGGCGACTTCATCACGCCCTCGCGGGCGCGCATCCAGTTGAAGTTGCCCTTGACGGTGTTGATCTCGCCGTTGTGCGCCACCATGCGGTAGGGGTGCGAGAGCGGCCACTCGGGGAAGGTGTTGGTCGAGAAGCGCTGGTGCACCAGCGCCAGCGCCGAGACGGTGCGCGGGTCGGACAGGTCCTTGTAGTACTTGCCGACCTGGTCGGCCAGCAGCAGGCCTTTGTAGATGATGGTGCGGCAGCTCATGCTTGGCACGTAGTACTCGCGGCTGTGCGTCAGCTTGAGGCGCTGGATCGCGGCCGAGGCGGTCTTGCGGATGACGTAGAGCTTGCGCTCCAGCGCGTCCGGCACGATCACGTCGGTGCCGCGGCCGATGAAGACCTGGCGGATGACCGGCTCGGTCAGCCGCACGGTGGGCGACATCGGCATCTCCTTGTCCACCGGCACGTCGCGCCAGCCCAGCAGCACCTGGCCCTCGGCCCGGATGGCCCGCTCCATCTCCTGCACGCAGGCCAGCCGCGAGGCATGCTCCTTGGGCAAGAAGATCATGCCGACGCCGTACTCGCCCGGCGGCGGCAAGGTGATGCCCTGCGCGGCCATCTCGGCGCGGAAGAAGTCGTCCGGAATCTGTATCAGGATGCCCGCCCCGTCGCCCATCAGCTTGTCGGCCCCCACCGCGCCGCGGTGGTCGATGTTCTCGAGGATCTTCAGGCCCTGCGCCACGATGTCGTGCGCCTTCTGCCCCTTGATGTGCGCCACGAAGCCCACGCCACAGGCGTCGTGCTCGTTGCTCGGGCTGTACAGCCCGCCCTGCGCCAGCGCAGCAATCTCTTCACGCGCAGCCGTAGACATGGCGCACTCCTTCATCAAGGTTTTAGGGGGAAACGCGAGGTTAGGACAAAACCTCTTTCACATCAAGTTCAAATAAATGGGGTCAGAGTCAATTAACTCAATCTCTCAACGCTACTTGTTATTAATGGGGACAGAGTCGATGGCTGGATCGGCCGCGGCCTCGGGACTCTTGGGTGGGCGGCCTCGCCCACGCACGGCAAGCGGCCTGGAAGTCAAACGTTGCATGTCGGCGATGAAGGGCGCACTGCCCAGCGCCTGGTTCTTGTTCAGCGCGTCCGTGATGCGCAGGCGCTCCGACTCCCCGACGCCCTGCTCCAGCCAAGCCCGGTAGGCGGCTTCGCGATCAAACGGCGTGTTGCCCAACAGCCAGAACGACGGATGGTCGGTGATCAGCGGGTCGCGCCAGTGCCCAAGATGGTGCAGGGCACTGGACCAGGCGTAGTCAAGCAAACCTGAGGCCAGCCCGGCGCGGTGCGGGTTGAGCTCGATGTAGCGCAGGCAGGCGAGCAAATAGCTGTCGCTGTCGATCAGGCTGGTGCGAAAGCGTCCTTCCCAGAGCGTGCCGCTGCGGTCGTGGCGGTGGTTGAACCAGCCGACATAGCGCCGGCCCAGGCTTTGCATGGTGCGGCTGAGGCTCTCCGGCGAGGCCGGCGTGGCCAGCAGGTGCACGTGGTTGCTCATCAGCACATAGGCATGGATGGCAAGCTGGTGCTCGTGGGCCACCTCGCGCAGGATGGCCAGGTAGCGGCGCCGGTCGTCGTCGTCGACGAAGACGTCCTGGCGGTTGTTGCCGCGCTGTATCAGGTGGTGCGGGTGGCCGGGGACGACCAATCGGGGTAGACGTGCCATGCGGCAGTCTAGCCAGAAATTGACTCTGACCCCATTGTTTTGAAGAGCTGCCGGCCGGTGAGGCGGTGGTGTTCGCGGGTCGCGAAGCGGTCGGTCATGCCGGCGACGTAGTCGGCGATGGAGCGATGGAGCCGGGCGGCTTGCGCGTACTCGGCCGGCATCTCGGCGGGTGTGTCGACGTAGGCCTGGTAAAGCTCCTGCACGATCTGGCGCGCCGCCTGCGTCATCGCGCTGACCTGCGGATGGCGGTAGAGCGAGCGGAACAGGAAGCGTTTGAGCTCGGTGCTGGCCCGGCGCATCTCGGGGCTGAAGCGGACCAGCGGCGGCGCTCGGCGGGCCTGGTCGGCGCTGGCCGGCGCGTGCTCCTGCAGCAGCGCGCGGGTGGTGTCTATCACGTCGTAGACCTGGGCCGAGAGCATGCGGCGGATGATTTCGGCCAGCAGGCGGCGCGGGCTGGCTTGCTGTAGCACCGGGTGCTGGCGCAGCGCGGTCTCGTGGAAGCGCTCGAAGAGCGGCACCTCGCGCAATTGCGCCACGGTCAACAGGCCGGAGCGCACGCCGTCGTCGATGTCGTGGGCGTTGTAGGCGATCTCGTCGGCCAGATTGGTGAGCTGCGCCTCCAGGCTGGGCTGGGTACCGTCCAGGAAGCGGCGGCCCACGCCGTGGGGCTCGGCCGTCTCGATGCGTTGCGCCAAGGCCAGCGGGCAGCGCTTCAGGATGCCCTCGCGGGTCTCGAAGCAGAGGTTCAGGCCGTCCCACTCGGGGTAGGGCTGCTCCAGCCGGTCGACCACGCGCAGGCTTTGCAGGTTGTGCTCGAAGCCGCCGTGGCGCTGCATGCAGTCGTCCAGCGCGTCCTGCCCGGCATGGCCGAAAGGCGTGTGGCCCAGGTCGTGGGCCAGCGCGATGGCCTCGACCAGGTCTTCGCTGAGCGCCAGGCTGCGGGCGATGGAGCGGCCGAGCTGCGCCACCTCCAGCGAATGCGTCAGCCGCGTGCGGAACAGGTCGCCCTCGTGGTTCAGGAAGACCTGGGTCTTGTAGACCAAGCGGCGGAACGCGGTGCTGTGCACGATGCGGTCGCGGTCGCGCTGGAAGTCGCTGCGGGTGGGCGCCGAGGGTTCGGCCCGGCAGCGGCCTCGGGTCTGGGCGGGGTCGGCGGCGTAGGGTGCGAGCTGCATCTCAGCGGGAGGTCACCGGAGCCGCTGGTCGCCGACCGGGTCAGCCGCAGTGCGCTTCGATGCTGGCGGCGACCAGCGCGTCGGGCACCGGCCGCATCACGGCCGAGCCGAGCCGGTCGATCAGCACGAAGCGGATCTCGCCGCCCTCTGCCTTCTTGTCGACCCGCATGTGCTTCAGGTACTCATTGACTCCGAGGCGCGGGCCCTGCACCGGCAGCCCAGCGCGTGCGATCAGCCGCGCCATGCGCTCGCAGAAGCCGGCCGGCATCAGGCCGACCCGCTCGGAGAGGTCGCTCGCCATCACCATGCCGGCCGCCACGCCCTCGCCGTGCAGCCAGGTGCCGTAGCCCATGCCGGCTTCGATCGCGTGGCCGAAGGTGTGGCCGAAGTTCAGGATCGCGCGCAGGCCGCCCTCGCGCTCGTCCAGGCCGACGACGTGGGCCTTGATCTCGCAGGAGCGCCGGATGGCGTGGGCCAGCAGGGCCGGATCGCGCTGCACCAGGCCGGCCATGTTCTGCTCCAGCCAGGCCAGCAGCTCGGGGTCGGCGATGGGGCCGTACTTGATCACCTCTGCCAGGCCGGCCGAGAGCTCCCGGTCGGGCAGGCTTTGCAGCGTGTCGAGGTCGCAGAGCACACGGTTCGGCTGGTAGAAGGCGCCGATCATGTTCTTGCCCAGCGGGTGGTTCACGGCCGTCTTGCCGCCCACCGACGAATCGACCTGGGCCAGCAAGGTGGTCGGCACCTGTACGAAGGGCACGCCGCGCATGTAGCAGGCGGCCGCGAAACCGGCCATGTCGCCGACCACGCCACCGCCCAGCGCAAAGATCACCGTCTTGCGGTCGCAACCTTCGGCCAGCAGGCGGTCGAAGATCAGGTTCAGCGTGGACCAGTCCTTGTAGGCTTCGCCGTCGGGCAGCTCCACCCGGTGGATGTGGCGGTAGTGCGGTGCCAGGCTGGCCGCCAGGCGGTCGGCGTATAGCGGCGCGACCAGCTTGTTCGAGACGACGAGTGCGCTGGCCGCGGGCGGCAGGCCTTGCCAGGCCGCGGCCGAAGCGAGCAGGCCTGGGGCGATCCAGACCTCGTAGCTGCGATCGCCGAGATCGATGGCCACACGGAGAGGAGCGGGCGCGGTGTCGGTCATGGCGCCGAAGTGTAGCGGCTGGCGCCGCCCCCTCCGCGCGAGCACTCAGCCGCGGGACGGTGGGTCGGCGGGGTCTGTCGTGGGCTTGTCGGCGCGACCGGAGGCGGTCGCTCCGCTGAGCTCGAGCTGCATCACCAGCAGGTTCACCAGCGTCGGGATGGAGGTGCGCCCGGTATCGACGATGTGGTGGGCCACCTCGCGGTAGAGCGGGTCGCGCTGGCGGAACAGGTCGCGCAGCTTGCGCAACGGGTCCACGCCTTGCAACAGCGGGCGCTGGGTGTCGTGCCGCAGGCGGCGCACGAGGTCTTCCGGCTGGCTGCGCAGGTAGACCACGCGGTTGTTGCCCTGCGTGAGCGCCGCGCGGTTTTCGGCGCGCAGCACCGCACCGCCGCCGGTCGCCAGCACGGTACGCTCCTGCAGCACCAGCTCGGCGATCACCTGCGTCTCGAAGGCCCGGAAGCTGTCTTCGCCGAACTGCTCGAAGTGCGCACGGATCGAGCCGCCAAGGCGGGCTTCGATCTCGTGGTCACTGTCGATGAAGCACCAGCCCAGGCCCCGAGCCAAGTGCCGCCCGATGGTGGACTTGCCGCAGCCGGGCATGCCGACGAGGGCGATGGTCACTTGGTGCAGGCCGTCCCGGCAGCTGCATCGATCGCCACATTGATATTGAACGTGGTGCCCGTGCCGCCTGGCGACGTTGCCGTGACGAAGATCGTGCCGGCGCTGGCGTCCGTGAACTCGAAGCCGATCACGGCCGACGTTGCGTCGGAAGTGTCGGCCACCGGCGAGCCACCCCGTACCGTGGCGGAGATGCCGGTCGTCGCGGAGGCGGTGAGCACGGTGCCGGCTGCCATCGGATTCAGGCGCGGCAGCTTGGAGCCGCTGCCATCGGGATCCGGATTGGCATCCGCAACGATCAAGTTGAAGCTGCCCGCACCTGGAAGACCATACAAGTGCGCCGATGCACTCGCAAGATAGAAGGTGGCCTGGCTGCCCACGTTGTCGGTGTTCAGCGTGATGGTCTGGCAGGTATCCGACAAGCGCGCGCCAGTCGGCAGGTCGCTGGGTGCACCTACGCCAGCACGACCAAACAACAGGCGAGCGGTCGAAGTCGACAGGACCGTCTCGGCGGCGCGGCGCACATACGCCCGGCCCCACCGGCCATCGCAGGTCGAGCCACCGACCGACGGCGTCGATGCGTTCAGGCCGAGCAGGCTCAGGGGATCCTTGCTGGCATCGACCGCGGCACAGGCCGTGGTGCCGGGGGCACCGAGCGAGATGTATTGATCGACCGTGCTGTTGAAGACCGGCGTGAAATTGCGGCTCAGGAACACGTCGCCCAGGTCCTGGAAGGTCTCGCTGCCCGTGGTGAAGACGTTGTCGCCATTGACATCCAGAAAGGACTCTTCGCCGAGCGCATAGGCCAGCACCGTGATGCGGCCGTTCTCGGGCCGTGGCGACGACGACACAAAATTGGCCGTCGCACGCGCCAGGCCATCCACGAGCACGGTCTGCTTGCTCGCCTCGACTTGGCCGCCTTCCGTCACGAAGTTGATCGCCGTGCCTGCCGGCACAGGGTTGCCCAGACGATCGGAGGCAATGATCTGGTACGTGTTGGTCGTGCCATCAATATTGAACCCTTCGATGTTGTGCGTGCCCTGGGACAACGAGAAGTTGAGCTGCGAAGGCAGGCCTACCGCAATACTCAGGTTGCTGGAGACGGTCGAGATCGAGCTGCCCTGCAGTGTCGCGACGACACGCACCGGCGTCGGCACGGTGCCGGAATTGACACGCACGGTGACCTCGCCGTTCGAATCGCTCTGCTTGCTGATACCCGCGTCCGACGTACTGCCGTCCAGCGTGAGGCCGCCGGCAACGGTCGTGGGCCGCAGCACCACCTGCTGGGCCGGCAATGGATTACCGGCTTGGTCCTTGACCACGAAGGTCACGGTGGACACTTCGTTGAAGCCGGACGCCTTGAGGTAGATGGTCTCGGGTGAGGCGGACACGAAGCCCAGGCTGCTGACCGATGGCGACGACAGCGGCAGCGACAGGCTGCTGGTCAGCGCGGTGCCGGTGATGGTCAATTGCACCGGATCGACCGCCTCGGTCGATCCGCAGCCACCGACGTCCTTGTAGGTGAACGACGCCGTGCCGTTGGTCGTCGTCTGGGTGGTGGGCGTGATCGTGGCCTTGCCGCGCGTCATGCAGAGCGACGAAATCGAGAGTGCCACCGGCGTGCCCGGGGCAACGCCTGCCAGCGCAACGCTCAGATTGGCCTGGCCGTAGGCACTCAGGCGACCGGCACCGATGTCGGAGTTGAAACTCGCCACACTCACCGTGGTCGCGTTGATCTGGAAACCCGTGGTCGCGGTGACCGGGGCGCCATTCACCGTGGCACTCACCAGCACCTCATCGGCGCCGGAAGTCGAACTGCTCGCGGGGTAGACCGCTACCGAAGCCTGACCGGCAGTGTTCGTCAGCGCCGTGGAAGCGCTGAAGCTGCCCAGGCCGCGCACGCTCGAGAAGCTCACCACGCTGTTCGGCACCACCGCACCGCCCGCATCGCGCAACGTGACCGTGGCGGTGGCAGGCGCCGCGGACGTGACGGTCTGGCTCGAAAGCACAACCGCCACGCTCGCTCCACCGCTGGCCGAGCCAGCCACCACTTCGACGGCAGAGGTCCGCGTGATGCTGCCGCTGACGGCCGTCACGGTGATCGTGCGCAGCGAGTTGTCGCCACCCAGGCCAACCGTGGCGGTGACTGCGCCGGCACTGTCGGTGACCGTGGAGCCGACCGTGACCACCGCATTGTTGTTTGCAGTGACGGACACAGGTACATTGGCGACCGCTTGATTGCCTGCATTGACTGCCGTGATAGTGACCGTGACAGCGTCGGTGCCCGCATTGGACAAAGTGGATGAACTCAGCGTGATGCGCAGATCGGAAGCCTGTTCGTTGCCGGACGGGTTCAGCGGTGTATCACCCGCACTGCCGCCACCGCCGCCGCAAGCTGCCAACAGCGTCGCCACTGCCGCACATCCAACCCAGGCCTTGATCCGTCGAATCATCAATCTGCTCCCAAACTTGTTTCAGGCCGTCGCTCGCGACGGCTACTTTGCAACTCAGCGCGCTGCCGACCGGTCCGTCACGATCTTCGGTGTGATGAACACCAGCAATTCGGTCCGGCTGCTGTAGCGCGTGGTGTCCTTGAAGAGGTTGCCGAGGTAGGGCACGTCGCCCAGCAGCGGCACCTTGTTGACCTCGTCGCGCTCGGTCTGCGTGAAGATGCCGCCGATCACCACGGTGCCGCCATTTTCGACCAGCACCTGCGTCTTGACGTGCTTGGTGTTGATGGCCGGGCCGGCCGTGGTGGACTCGCCGCGGCTGTCCTTGTTGACGTCGACGTCCAGGATCACGTTGCCTTCGGGCGTGATCTGCGGGATCACCTCCAGCTTGAGGCTGGCCTTCTTGAACTGGATGGAGGTGGCGCCGCTGGAGGTGGCGACCTGGTAGGGCAGTTCCTCGCCCTGCTCGATCAGCGCCTTGACCTGGTCGGCCGTGATGACGCGCGGGCTGGAGACGATCTTGCCCTTGCCCTCGGCTTCCAGGGCCGACAGCTCCAGGTTCAGGAAGCGGTTGGCCGTGGCGCTGAAGAGCGAGAGCGCGAAGGTGGCGGCCGAGGCGGAGCTGAACTGGGTGGTGCTGGCCGGCAGGTTGACGAACTGGGTGTTGTTGAAGTTGTTGTCGGTGCCCTGCTGCAGCGTCTGGTAGCCGATGGCGTTGTAGTTGCCGCCTATCGTCACGTTGTTGTTGCCGCCCACGTTGTAGCCGGGCGTGCCGCCGCGCAGGCCGCGCATGTCGGTGGCGCCGAGCTTGACGCCCAGCGAGCGGCCGAACTTGTCGTCCGCCTCGACGATGCGCGCCTCGATCAGCACCTGGCGCACGGGAATGTCGATCTTCGCGATCATCAGCGACACCTCTTCGAGCTTGGAGGGGATGTCGGAGACGAAGAGCTGGTTGGTGCGGGTCTCGAACAGCACCGTGCCGCGCGGCGAGAGGATGCGCGCCGTGTTGTTGTTGCCGCCGCCGCTGGACGACGAGCCCGAGCTGCCCTGCAACTGGCCGATCAGCGAGCGTGCCACTTCCTCGGCCTTGGTGTAGTTGAGCTGGTACGACTGGGTGCGCACCGGTTCCAGGTCGGCGATCTTCTTCTTGGACTCGAGCTCGACCTGCTCCTTGGCGGCCAGCTCTTCCTTCGGGGCGATCCACAGCACATTGCCCGAGCGGCGCATGCCCAGGCCCTTGGCCTGCATGATGATGTCGAGCGCGTGGTCCCAGGGCACGTCCTTCAGGCGCAGCGTGACTTCGCCGGTCACCGTGTCGCTGGTCACGACGTTGAAGTTGGTGAAGTCGGCGATCACCTGCAGCAGGGCGCGGACCTCGATCTTCTGGAAGTTCAGCGAGAGCTTTTCGCCCTGGTAGCCGGGGCCTTGGGTCAGCTTGCCGGGGTCCATGCGCACCGGCCGCACTTCGAGCACGAACTGGTTGTCGGTCTGGTAGGCGCTGTGCTCCCAGGCACCGCGCGGCTCCACCACCATGCGCACCCGGTCACCGCTCTGCACGGTCGAAATGGCCTGCACCGGCGAGCCGAAGTCGGAGACGTCGAGCCGGCGGCGCATGCTGTCGGGCAGGCTGGAGCGCAGGAACTCGACCACCAGGTTCTGGCCCTGCTGGCGCAGATCGACACCCACCTGGGTGTTGGCCAGGCCGACGATGATGCGGCCCGCGCCGTCCGCGCCGCGGCGGAAGTCGATGTCGCGCAGCGGCAGCTGGTCGGTGTTTTCGCTGCTGGCGAAGTGAATCGGCTGCGACGCCGGCTGCACCGAGGTGGCCGCCGGGTCCAGCAGGATCAGCAGGGTCTTGCCCTGCACTTCGGTGCGGTAGCCCGCGGCCTGGCGCAGGTTCAGCACCAGCCGGGTACGGTCGCCCGCATTGGCCACGCTGACGCTGCGCACATTGCCCTGGTTGAGCTCGACGGCCGTCTTGCCCATCGCGTTGCCGATGCCCGGCAGGTCGATCGCCACGCGCGGCGGCGCCTGGATCGCAAAACCGGTGGGCGCGGCAGGCAGGGTGTCGCTCATCTCGATGCGCACGACCTCGCCACCGGCCTGCTGCGCGCCGGTGATGGAACGGATCATGTTCTGAGCCGCGGCTGGCACGGCCAGGGTCAACCCGAGACACAGGGCCAGGGCCCCGGTGGTCCAACTGCGCATATTGCGTAACTCCAACCTGATGTTCATTGCGTCTTCTATTGAAGTTGCAGTGTGGCGATGCGCTCGACCCATTCGCCGGCGGCGTCCTGCACGATCTCGCGCAGGTCCACTTCGGTTTCGCCGATGCGGGTGATCTTTCCGTAGTTCTGGCCGAGGTATGCGCCGGCCTTGACGTAATGCAGCAAGTTGGCGACGCGGATCAGCGCATAGGGCCGGCCTTGCCGCGTCACGCTGCCGACCATGGCCATGCTGTCCAGAGGATAGGCCTCCAGCGGCTCCTTGCGGCGCCGGGTTTCCGAGGCCAGCAGGGCATTGGATTGCCGGTTGTCCAGCGGCGAACCGATGAGCAGCTTCTGGCTGCTGAAAGGCTCGGTGCCGGTGATCGCCGAGTAGGCCTGCGGCACGAACTTCTTGGGCGCCTCGATCTGCTCGATGCTGGGCTTGACCTCTTTGCGCTGCTGCGCCATCCACTGCTGCAGCTCTTCGCTCTCGCCGCCGCAGGCCGACAGCAGCAGGGCCGCGCAGACCGCCGCCAGGCCGGCCGTGCCGATAGTGCCACCGGGGAACTGCGCTCTCATTTTTTGCCCTTCGCGCCAGACTTGGACTTGCTGGCCGCAGCGGCCGCCTTCTTGACCTCGGCCACCTCGGCCGGATCCAGGTAGCGGTAGGTGCGGGCGGTGGCCTCCATGGTCAGGGAGCCGGAGGTGTCCTTGGGCGGCGGTGCCACCACCAGGTTGTGCAGCGTGACAATGCGGGACAGGTTGGCCACGTCGGCCGCAAACGCCCCGATGTCGTGGTAGCGCCCGGCCACCCGGATCGCGATCGGCAGCTCGGCATAGTAGTCCTTGACCACCACCTGCCCGGGCCGGAAGAGCTCGAACTGCAGGCCACGGCCCACGCCGGCCTGGTTGATGTCGGACAGCAGCGCGTCCATTTCGGCCTTGCCGGGCAGTTGCTTCTCCAGCTGCGTGACGTACTCCTGGACCTGCTCCTTCTGCTTCTTCAGCTCGTCCAGGTTCACGGCCTGCGCCAGCTTGTGCCGGTAGTCCGTTTTCAGCTGGGGCTCCTTGTCGCGCTGGGCCTGCAGTTCGCTGGCCTCGTCGCTCAGCAGCAGAAACCAGCCCACCAGCACCACCGCCGCCCCGACCACCAGCCAGGTGGCCGCCTTGGGCAGCAGCGGCCATTGGCCCGGCTCGTTGGGGTTGAGGTCGCGAAACTGGTCGGCAGCCCTGCGCAGGCCACCGGCAAAGTCGATATCGCGCGAGGTTTTTTTGGTCGCCATGCCGCTTCTCAGGTCGCTTTGGGTGCTTTGGGCTTGCGGACGGGCGAGGAGGCTGCGCCGGCAGCGCCACTGGCGCTGTCCGCCGGCGCCTGCGGGCGCTTGATCGAAACCCGCATCGAGAAGTCGAACAGGCGCCGCGGCGCGACGGCCTGTGCGCCGGTGGACGGCTTCACGGTGGCGGCCTTGATCTCGACCAGTTCCGGGCGCTCCAGCCACGCCGAGTTGTAGGCCGTGTTGCGCAGCATCTCGGAGACACGTTCGTTGGTCTGCGACAGGCCGGTGACCGTGACGACGTTGCCGGCCTGGCGGATCGAGGTCAGGTAGACACCCTCGGGCGTCTGCTTGACCAGCTCGTTGAGCAGGTAGACGGGCACGTTGCGGTCGGTCTGCAGGTCCTCGACCGCCTTTTGCCGCGCTTTCAGCGCATCGATCTCCGCGCGCAGCGTCGCGATGTCCTTGATCTTTTCTTCCAGCTTCTTGATCTCGGACGACAAGAAATTGTTGCGGTGCTGCTGCACCGACGTGAGCTGCTGCAGCACGCCGTACCACAGCACGACGACGCCCACGCCCACCAGCGCGGCAAAACCGAGGGCGACATAGAACGCGCGCTTGCGCTCTTGCCGGCGTGCCTCGCGGTGAGGCAACAGGTTGATCAGGATCACTGCACGAACCTCCGCATCGCCAAGCCGCAGGCGGTGAGATACGAAGGCGCCTCGCGGCGCAGCTTGGCCTCCCGGATGGAGGAGCCCAGCTTCATGCTCTCGAACGGATTGACGACCTTGGAGGTGAAGCCGGTGACGTCCTTGACCCGCTCGCGCAGCCCCGGCATCGAGGCCGTGCCGCCGGCCAGCATCACGTAGTGCACCTTGTGGTGCGGCGTGCTGGTGAAGAAATACTGCAGGGCCCGCCCGATCTCGTGGGCCAGGCTGTCGACGAAAGGCGTCAACAGCGTCGTTTCATAGTCGTCCGGCAGGTCGCCGGCAAGCTTCTTCTGCTCGGCTTCTTCGTACGAGAAGCCGTACTGGCGCGAGATGAGCTGGGTCAGCTGCGAGCCGCCGAAGGACTGGTCGCGGTCGTACAGCATCTCTTCTTCGCGCAGCACCTTGAGGCTGGTGGTGTCGGCACCGATCTCGAACAAGGCCACCAGCGAGTCCTTGCCGTGCTCGGGCAGCGCGGCGATCAGGCGCGTCATCGCCAGGCGCGACGCGTGGGACTCGATGTCCAGCACCACCGGCGTCAGGCCGGCCGCTTCGGCCAGGCCCTGGCGGTCCTGGACGCGGTCCTTGCGCGAGGCGGCGATCAGCACGTCCACGTCGCTGGCCGAAGCGCTGCTGGGCCCGATGACGCAAAAGTCCAGGCTCACCTCGTCGAGCGAAAAGGGGATGTACTGGTGGGCCTCGGACTCGACCTGCATCTCCATCTCGTCTTCACGCAGGCCGGCCGGCAACACGATCTTCTTGGTGATCACCGCCGACTGCGGCATCGCCATCACCACCTGGCGGGTCTTGGTACCGCTGCGGCTCACGACGCGGCGCACCGCATCGGCCACCTCGTCGAACTTCTCGACCTGGCCGTCGACGATCCAGCCTTTCTCGAAGGGCTCGCTCGCCAGGCGCTCCAGCACCAGCTCGCCGGTCGCCGATTGGCCCAGTTCGACCAGCTTGACGCTGGAGGAGCTGACATCGAGTCCCATCATCTGGGGATGCTTCTTGCCCAACAACCGATCAAAAAGGCCCACGAGGGTTGGCTCCAAAAGCTCTGGCGAGAGCAACACAAAGTTAACAAAGCGGATGAATCGTAGCAGCAAGGCCGTTGACGAACCAAGGAAAACAAGGCTGTGTTACGCCCTTCTCGTTGTGTTCGACTGACGTGCCCCGGGCCTATTTGCCCGGCCCGCCAAACCGGCCGCTCGGGGGTTTATCGGCCGCCGCAGCCCAAGCCTTAGCGGCAGGGTGGACGACCATGCCGCGGCAGCCCCCTTCCTATAATCGGTCAGCCCATCACGGGAACCCCATGAGCGACCACGACCAAGACGAAGCCCCCGCATCCAAGCCCACCCGCCGCAGCGCGCCCCCGCGCCGCGGCGGCTTCAGCCGAGCCGTGATGGCCTTGCTGGGCACCCTGCTCGCACTGGCGCTCTCGCTGGTGATCTGCGGCGGGATCGCGCTGGCGGTGGCCTACCCCAACCTGCCCGACCTGGGCTCCGTCACCGACTACCGCCCCAAGCTGCCGCTGCGGGTGTTCTCGGCCGACGGCACCCTGCTGGGCGAGTACGGCGACGAGCGGCGCCAGTTCGTGCCCATCGCCGAGATCCCCAAGGTGATGCAGGACGCGGTGCTGGCGATCGAGGACGCGCGCTTTTATCAGCATGGCGGCGTCGACTACCTGGGCGTGATCCGTGCCGGCCTGGCGCAGTTCGGCTCGCTGGGCAGCCAGGGCGCCTCGACCATCACGATGCAGGTGGCCCGCAATTTCTACCTTTCGACCGAAAAGACGGTGACGCGCAAACTTTACGAAGTGCTGCTCGCGTTGAAAATCGAAAGCCAGCTCAGCAAGGAGCAAATCCTCGAGCTGTACATGAATCAGATCTACCTCGGCCAGCGCGCCCACGGGTTTGCCGCAGCCAGCGAGATTTATTTCGGCAAACCCCTGAAAGACCTCAGCGTGGCCGAAGCGGCGATGCTGGCCGGCCTGCCCAAGGCACCCTCGGCCTACAACCCGATCGCCAACCCGCGCCGGGCCACGCTGCGCCAGCAATACATCATCGACCGCATGCTGGAGAACGGCTTCATCACCGCGCCGCAGCACGAGGCCGCCAAGGGCGAGGTGCTGAAGTACCGCGCCTCGACCGACGTGCCGGTGCATGCCGAGTACGTTGCCGAAGCGGCGCGCCAGCTCATCTACGGCCAGTACGGCGCCGAGGCCTATACACGCGGCCTGCAGGTCACGCTGACCGTGCGCGCGGCCGACCAGATGGAGGCCTACCGCGCGCTGCGCAAGGGCTTGATGGACTACGAACGCCGCCAGGTCTACCGCGGCCCCGAGGCCTACATCGACCTGCCGGCCGACCCCAAGGCCGTCGATACCCGCGTTGCCGAGGCGCTCGCCGAGCACCCGGACAACGACGAGCTGAAGGCCGCGGTGGTGCTGGAAGCCAGCCCGAAGAAGGTCGTGGCCTCGCTGCAATCGGGCGAGCCCATCGCCATCGTCGGCGAAGGCCTGCGGCCTGTGGCTTCGGGCCTCTCGGACAAGGCCGGCCCCAAGGTCCAGATACGGCGCGGCGCCATCGTGCGGGCCATCAAGAGCGCCAAGGGCGACTGGACGCTGACCCAGCAGCCCGAGGTCGAAGGCGCCTTCGTCTCGCTGGAGCCGCAGACCGGCGCGGTGCGCGCGATGGTCGGCGGCTTCGACTTCGGCAAGAACAAGTTCAACCACGTCACCCAGGCCTGGCGTCAGCCGGGCTCCAGCTTCAAGCCCTTCATCTACTCGGCCGCGCTGGAGAAGGGCTTCACGCCGAGCACCGTGGTCAACGACGCGCCGCTGTTCTTCGACGCCGGCACGACCGGCAGCCAGCCCTGGGAGCCCAAGAACTACGACGGCACGTTCGACGGCCCGATGTCGCTGCGGCGCGCGCTGGCCAAGTCCAAGAACATGGTCTCGATCCGCGTGCTGCAGGCTATCGGCGTCACCTATGCGCGCGACTGGATCACCCGATTCGGCTTCGACCGCGACAAGCACGACCCTTACCTCACGATGGCGCTGGGTGCCGGCTCGGTCACGCCGATGCAGATGGCCACCGCCTACAGCGTCTTCGCCAACGGCGGCTACCGCGTCAACCCGGTGCTGATCGCACGCATCACCGACTCGCGCGGCCGGCTTCTGCACGACACCGTGCCCAAGCCGCCCGACGAGTCGCTGCGCGTGATCGATGCCCGCAACGCCTACATCATGGACAGCCTGTTGCAGGAGGTCGCCCGCTCCGGCACCGCGGCCCGCGCGCAAGGCACGCTCAAGCGGCCCGACCTCTACGGCAAGACCGGCACCACCAACGACTCGCTCGACGCCTGGTTCGCCGGCTTCCAGCCCTCGCTGGTGGCCGTGGTGTGGATAGGCTACGACACGCCGCGCAAGCTGGGCGACCGCGAGACCGGCGGCGGCCTGTCGCTGCCGGTCTGGATCGACTACATGGGCCAGGCGCTGAAGGGCATCCCCGTGAGCGAGATCGGGCCGCCGGAAGGCGTGGTCAACGTCGGCGGCGAGTGGTATTTCGAAGAGTTCAGCCACGGCCAGGGCGTGAGCAACCTGGGCACCGAGGCGAGTGCGCCCCAACCTCCCACTGACGAAGAGAAGAAGAGCATCCTCGATCTCTTCCGGTGAAGTGGAGCCCCCACGGTCGCTCGCGCTCCCTGCCCCCCGAGGGGACTCGCGCAGCGGACCGGCGGAGCCGGATCCGCGCACGCCCCTTGGTTGTGGGGCGGGTGCCCCGCCCGGCTGTGCAGGCCGGGCGGCTGCGCGATGCGGCACTCAGCCCACCGGCTCAAACACCAGGGCCACCCCGCCCTGCGCGCTGGCGTGGCGCGACAGGCTCTCGAAAAAACCGCTGCCGTCGCGCGTGTCCACCCAGCGGCCTTCGGCAAAGCGGTAGTGGAAGCCGCCGCCGCGTGCCGCCAGCCACAGCTCCTGCAGCGGTGGCTGGGTGTTGACGATGATCTTGCTGCCGCCGGGGAACGAGAGCTCGAGCAGGCCGCCGGTGCGTTGGCTGTCGATGTCGATCACGTCGTCTTCCAGCCATTGGTCGATCTGGGTCTCGATGGCGGACAGCACGGCCGACGACAAGCGGTGGTAGTCGGCGTCGGAGAGGGGAGTGGCGGTCATGGTCGGTAAACTCGGGGGCATGCAAGAACGCACTCGAATCAGTGTAGTGGCGCCCGCTTGGCGCAAGCGCGTCGTGGGCATGGCGGCGCTTCTCGGCTGCTGGGGCGCGCTGGCGCTCGCGGGCTGCGGCCAGCGCGGCCCACTGGTGCTGCCCGACGCCCAGGCCAAGAAGTCCACGCCGCATCGCGGCAGCAGCCCGGCCACCACACCCGCCTCCGCACCAGCAGCCGCGCCATCCGGCGCGCAGACCACAACAACACCATGAGCTTGCCCGGCCACCCTTTTGTCGCCCGAGTCGATGGCGAGCTGACGCTGGAGCAACAGCCGCTGGCCGGCTTGGCTCGCCGCTTCGGCACACCCTTGTACGCCTACTCGCGCAACGCGATGCGCGAGGCGCTGGCCGGCTACCAGCGCGCGCTGGCCGGCCGGCAGCACCTGGTGTGCTACGCGATGAAGGCCAACTCCAGCCTGGCGGTCCTGCAGACCTTTGCCGAAGCGGGCTGCGGTTTCGACATCGTCTCCGGCGGGGAGCTGAAACGCGCGCTGGCCGCCGGCGCGACGCCCGATCGCATCGTCTTTTCCGGCGTCGGCAAGACCCGCGCCGAGATGAAGCAGGCGGTGCAGGCCGGCGTGCGCTGCTTCAACGTCGAGAGCGAGGCCGAGCTGGCCGTGCTCTCGGCAGTGGCCAGCGAGCTGGGCACACGCGCGCCGGTCAGCCTGCGCGTCAACCCCGACGTGGACGCCGGCACCCACCCCTATATCTCCACCGGCCTGAAGGGCAACAAGTTCGGCGTTGCGCACGACCGCGCGCTCGCGGTCTACCGCCACGCCGCCGCGCTGCCCGGCATCGAGGTGGTCGGCATCGACTGCCACATCGGCTCGCAGATCACCAGCGCCGCGCCCTACCTCGACGCGCTGGACCGCCTGCTCGACCTGGTCGACGCGCTGGAGGCCGAAGGCACCGTGCTCAAGCACATCGACCTCGGTGGCGGCCTGGGCATCACCTACACCGACGAAGCGCCGCCGAGCGCCGAAGCGCTGGTCGGCCAGATGCTGGCGCGCATCGATGCGCGCGGCCACGGCCACCGCGAGATCCTGCTGGAGCCGGGCCGCTCGCTGGTCGGCAACGCTGGCGTGCTGCTGACCGAGGTGCTCTACCTGAAGCCGGGCGACGAGAAGAACTTCTGCATCGTCGATGCCGCGATGAACGACCTGGTGCGGCCGGCGATGTACCAGGCCTGGATGGCCATCGTGGCCTGCCACGAACGCGAGATCCGCGCCCAGACCTGGGACGTCGTCGGCCCGGTCTGCGAGTCGGGCGACTGGCTGGGCCACGAGCGGCAGCTCGCGGTGCTGCCCGGCGACGTGCTGGCAGTGCTCTCGGCCGGCGCCTACGGCATGACCATGGCCAGCAACTACAACAGCCGGCCGCGCGCCGCCGAGGTGATGGTCGACGGCGACCAGGTGCACCTGATACGCGAGCGCGAGAGTGTCGAAGAGCTGTTTGCGCGCGAGCGGCTGATTCCGTAGACCCGCACGCCGCCGGGAGCGCCGGCCGCGCACGGGAGTCCGGGGGGGCCGGCTAGATCCGGCCCTCTTCGACGGCGTGGCAGGCCGTCTGCACGCCATCCGCCATTTTCAGCACCGGCCGCTCCTCGCGGCAGCGCGCGTTGGCGTGCGGGCAGCGCGGGTTGAAGGCGCAGCCGCCGGGCGGCGCCAGCGGGTTGGGCACCTCGCCCTGCACCGGCGTGCGGGCGCGGCCGCTCATGTGGATGTCGGGGATCGCGTCCAGCAGCATGCGGGTGTAGGGGTGGCGCGGCGACGCGAAGAGCCTGGCCTTGGGCGCCAGCTCGACCAGCCGACCCAGGTACATCACGCCGACGTCGTCGCTGACGTGGCGCACGACCGCCAGGTTGTGCGAGATGAAGAGGTAGGTCAGGCCGCGCTCGCGCTGCAGGTCCTTCATGATGTTGAGCACCTGGGCCTGCACCGAGACGTCGAGCGCCGAGGTGGGCTCGTCGCAGACCAGGAACTCGGGCTGCGTGGCCAGCGCCCGCGCGATCGAGATGCGCTGGCGTTGGCCGCCGGAGAACTGGTGCGGGAACTTCAGCGCGTCGGCCGCCGCCATGCCCACCGATTGCAGCAGCTCGCCGACCCGGGCGTTCTGCTCCTCGAGCCCGGCGATCAGGCCGTGCTCGCGCAGCGGCTCGGCGACGATCTCCTGCACCCGCCAGCGCGGGTTCAGGCTGGCGTACGGGTCCTGGAAGATCATCTGCATGCGGCGCCGCAGCGCGCGGGCGCCGCTGGACTTCAGCACCGGCGCGGTCGCCTTGCCGTCGAAGAAGACCTCGCCGCGGGTCGCACCGTACAGGCCGACCAGCAGCCGCGCGACCGTGCTCTTGCCGCAGCCCGACTCGCCGACCAGCGCCAGCGTCTTGCCCTTGGCTATCGTGAAGCTGACCCCATCGACCGCATGCACGTAGCGGCGCGGCTGCCGCTCGACGACGCGGTTCAACCAGGGCGCCGAGACGTCGAACACCTTGGCCAGGTCTTTCACTTCGACCAGCGGCTTCATGCGCCGACCCTCGCGCCAAAGGTCTCGGCATGCAGCCAGCAGGCGGCACGGGTGGCGCCGGCCGCCATCAGCTCGGGCCGCTCGCTGCGGCAGCGCGCGAAGGCGTGCGTGCAGCGCGGGTTGAACGCGCAGCCGGCGGGAATCGCGTTCAGGCGCGGCATCGCGCCGTCGATCTGCAGCAGCCGCTCGCGGTCTTCGTCCATCGCCGGGATGGAACCCATCAAGCCCATGGTGTAGGGGTGGGCCGGCGCATGGATGACCTGCTGCACCGGGCCGATCTCGACCACCCGGCCGGCGTACATCACCGCGACGCGGTCGCAGGCCTCCGCGATCACGCCCATGTCGTGGGTGACCAGCATCACCGCGGCGTGATGCTGCTGGGCCAGGCGCTTGAGCAGCGCAATGATCTGGGCCTGGATGGAGACATCCAGCGCCGTGGTCGGCTCGTCGGCCACGATCAGCTTGGGCTCGGCGGCCAGCGCCAGCGCGATCACCACCCGCTGGCGCATGCCGCCGGAGAACTGGTGCGGGTACTGATCGATGCGGGCCTCGGGCGCCGGGATGCCGGTCTGGCGCAGCAGGTCGATGGCGCGGGCGCGCGCCTCGGCGGGCGTCAGCGGCAGGTGGGCGCGGATGGTCTCGACGAGCTGGTGGCCCACGGTGTAGAGCGGGTTCAGCGAGGTCAGCGGGTCCTGGAAGATGGCGCCGATCTGGCGGCCGCGGATGCGCCGCATCTGTTCGTAAGGCAGCTGGTCGATGCGGCGGCCGTCGAGCAGGATCTCGCCGCCGGCGATGCGGCCGGGCGGCTCCAGCAGGCCGATGATGGCGGCGCCAGTGAGCGACTTGCCGGCACCGGATTCGCCGACCACGCCGAGGATCTCGCCCTTGGCGATCTCGAAGGAGATGTCGTCCAGCGCCAGCAGCGTGCCGTGGCGGGTCGGGAACTCGACACGCAGGTGCCTGACTTCGAGCAGAGGGTGGGTCATAGCAGCTTCTTCAGCGCAACCGGGGGTTCAGCGCGTCGCGCAGCCAGTCGCCCAGCAGGTTCACGCTGAGCGCGATCAGTATCAGCATCGCGCCGGGGAAGATGGTGATCCACCACTCGCCGGAAAACAGGTACTCCTGGCCGACGCGTATCAGCGTACCCAGCGACGGGCTGGTCGGCGGCACGCCGACGCCGAGGAACGAGAGCGAGGCCTCGATCTGTATCGCCAGCGCCACCTGGATGGTCGCGATCACCATCACCGGGCCCATCACGTTGGGCAGCACATGGCGGAACATCACCCGCAGCGGGCTCACGCCTATGACCTGGGCCGCCTGCACGTACTCCTTGCGGCGCTCCACCATGGTCGAGCCGCGCACCGTGCGGGCGTACTGCACCCAGCCGGTCAAGGCGATGGCCCCTATCAGCACCGCGAAGGCCAATGTGTCGTGCGCATTGGGGAACAGCGCTCGGCCGACGCCGTCGATCAGCAGCGCGACCAGGATGGCCGGGAACGACAACATCACGTCGCAGACCCGCATGATGAAGGCGTCGACCTTGCCGCCGATGAAGCCCGACAGCAGCCCCAGCGCCACGCCCACCAGCATCGACAGCAGCACCGAGGCCAGCGCGACGACCAGCGAGATGCGGGCCCCATAGATCACCGCCGAAAGGATGTCGCGGCCCTGGTCGTCGGTGCCGAGCAGGAACCTGGCGCTGCCGTCGGGCAGCCAGGCCGGGGGCACGCGCGCGTCCGACAGCTCCAGCGTCGACAGGTCGAAGGGGTCGTGCGGCGTGACCCAGGGCGCGAAGACGGCGCTGAAGACGCAGAGCGCGGCGATCAGCGCAGCCCCCATCGCCACCTTGGACGCCTTGAAGCTGTGCCAGACGTCACCGGCAAAAAACCGCGCCAGCGCGCCCGGGGGGGGGCTGCGCGCGGGCGGCGTGGAGACAGGCGGCGAGCTCATGCGAGGCGGATGTCCATGTCGGGAGGCCGGGCCATCAATGGCCACCGCCTGCCTGCTCGATGCGCAGGCGCGGATCGACGGCGAAGTACAGCAGGTCGGCCGCCAGGTTGACGCTGACGAAGATCAGCGCGATCAGGCAGAGGTAGGCGGCCATCACCGGGATGTCGGCGAACTGCACCGCCTGGATGAACAGCAGGCCCATGCCCGGCCACTGGAACACCGTCTCGGTCAGGATGGAGAACGCGATCAGCCCGCCCAGCTGCAGCGCGGTGATCGTGATCACCGGCACCAGCGTGTTCTTCAGCGCATGGCCGAAGTAGACGATGCGGTTGGGCAGCCCGCGCGCACGGGCAAACTTGATGTAGTCGGTGCGCAGCACCTCCAGCATCTCCGAGCGCACCAGGCGCAGTATCAGCGTGATCTGGTAGATGGCCAGCGTGAAGGCCGGCATCAGCAGGTGGCGCCAGCCATCCACCGTCAGCAGCCCGGTGGTCCACGAGCCCAGCGACACCGTCTCGCCGCGGCCGAAGCTGGGCAGCCAGGCCAGGTTGACCGCGAAGACCATGATGAACAGGATGCCGATCAGGAAGGTCGGCAGCGAGACGCCGAGCAGCGAAAACGCCATCAGCACCTGGGTGGCGAAGCTGCCGCGACGCAGCGCCGCATAAACGCCCATCGGCAAACCCAGCAGCAGCGCGATCAGCGCCGCCGCGCCGGCCAGCTCCATCGTCGCCGGCAGCCGCTCGGCGATCAGCGTCGAGACCTTGCGGCCCTGCCGCAGGCTCAGGCCGAACTCGCCCTGCACGGCATTGCCGACGAAGCCGGCGAACTGCACCACGAACGATTGGTCCAGCCCGAGATCGGCCCGCAGGGCCGCCCGCTGCGCCGGCGTGGCGTCCTGCCCCAGCAGGCTGGAGACCGGGTCGCCGACGTACTGGAACAGCATGAAGGCGATGAAGGCCACCGCCAGCATGACGACGACGGCCTGGATCAGGCGGCGGATGATGAACGCAAGCATGGGGCGAAGGGAACGTGTGCGGGGATGGGCCGGGGCCGCACGCGAGTCGATGCGCGACAGGGCGCAAGTTCTGCGCCAAGCGCCTGCGGCCAGGGTGCGCGGCGCGGCGCGGCGTCGTCGGTGCGCAGGTTCATCGCCCTCAACGAAGCGAGGTGGCCGGCTTCGCGGCAGGCACCGCCGGCGAGGCCATGCCGGCGGCGCCGAGGTGGACATCGCCGTACCAGGTCTGCGCCGAGGCGCCCATGTTGTCGGTGTCAGTCATCATGGCCAGGCCGATCAAGGGCCCCGGCTCTTCGCCGAAGGCCCGCCGGAAATCCGCCGCCACATCGCGCCGGTAGTGGCGCCACTGCTTGAGGTGGGCCGGGCCGGACTCGAGCACGATCTTGCGGACGCGGTCGGTGCGCGGGTTCAGGATGACCGTGTCCGGCCCGCCCTGGTTGGCCCAGACGTACATCAGCGTGGCATACGGCGGACGCTCGCCGCTGAGGGTGTCGGCCAGTTCGAACAGCATGCGGTTGCGCATCGAGAGCCGGCCGTGATCGCCATCGAAGGCCAGCACCAGCCGCGCCGGCGCGTCACCCTGCCCCGGGGCGCTCAGATCGGCGCCCGGCACCAGCGTATCGACCCACCATGAAAACTCGATCTCACCCAGGCCGGCCGCCGGCACGAACAGGCGCTTGCGGTACATGCTCGCGGACTGATCGGCGTCGGCCATCCAGCAGCGCTGGCCTTCCTTGACGTCGCGCTCGTAGGCGGTGGCCCGCTTGCCCGGCAAGCGCACCACCTCCCAGCCGGTCAGCGCGGCACTGCGGGAGGGCTCGGCCTGCTTGGCCGGCTCCGCCACGACCGCCTGGCGGGACCCGGGCGCGGCACAACCGCAGAGTACAACCGGAATCAGCGCCAGAGCCAGGGCCTGTTGCATGGCCCGCGCGGCGGGCATCGAAACCTGAGACAGAACACTGCGCACCACGAACTTACCGCCTTGCAGCCAAGCACACAAACGATAGAGCCCGCACATGGCGGGCCCTTTGACCAAGGATGTCGAGCTGAGCTTACATCAGAAGCGGTGACGCAAGCCCACCGCCAAGCTGGTGGAATCGGTGCCTGCACTCGCGGTGACGCCGCCCACGTAGCCCGCGCCGCCCGGGGCGACCTGGGCCAGATTCTTGTTGTTGAAGCGAGTGGCTACGAAGTTCAGGTCGGTGCGCTTGGAGAACGCATAGGTATAGGCCGCGCCATAGCTGATCACATCGGCGTCGTTCGGCCGGCGGTCGTTGTAGGTGTTGTAGGCGACGTAGAAGGTGTTGACGCCCGACGTGAGCTTGTAGCCCAGGTTCCAGACATGGGCGTCCTGCTTGAAAGCCTCCACGAAGGCGCCTTGCACGATGGCAGCGGTGACCGGGCCCACCAGCGGCGTCAGGGAGCCGGTGATGCTGGACAGCGCCGAAGGGTTGTCGTCCTTCACCGAGCCAAAAAGAAGGTTGGCCGACCCAGGGCCGAGTTGCACGGAGCCGCCCAGCACCAGACTCGACAGGGACTTGTCGCCCAGTTCGTTCTCCTTGGTGTTGTAGCCGACACCGACGGAGAAGGCGTCGCTCTTGTACATGCCCATCAGGCCCCAGAGCCGGCCCGCGGTGGTCGAGCCCTCGGCCACCATCGCCGAGCCGCTGAAGCCACCTTGCTGGATGCGGTAGGAGACGGAGTTGCTGATACGGATGTCGATGGCCGCGGGGAACGGTGCCACTTGGCCGACAGCCAAGCTGGATTGCGTGCCCATGGTGTCGAAGGCGGCGAGCACCTCGTAGGCCGGCGTGTACTGCCGCCCGGCCAGCACGGCACCCACCGGCGTCACCAGGCCGACATACACCTGCCGGTCCCAGAAATTACCCGCCAGATTGGTGCCGACCGAACTGCC
>DATHWJ010000303.1:0-7436 GCA_035460745.1 Ideonella sp.
GCGCGGTCCCAGGTGATGCCCTTGCGGATGACCTTGGCCGGCGCACCCGCCGCGGCACTGTGGGGTGGCACGGCGCGGGTCACGATGGAGCAGGCACCGATCACGCTGCCCGCCCCGATGCGTGCACCCTTCATCAGGTAGACGCCGTAGCCCACCCACACATGCTTGCCGATCTGAATGTCGGCAGGTGGATTGATGCGCTGCCGCGTGGCCAGATCGATCACGCTGTGCATGTCACTGGTATCCATGCGCACCTCGCCGCTGAACATGCAGTCGTCGCCGATGGTGATGCTGCCACTCTCGTGCATGGTGATCTTCAATCCCATCGAGGTGGTTTTTGCACCAATGCGCAGCACCGTGCGATGGTCCCGGCAGCGGAATTCGCCAATCAGCACGCAGTGATCGCCGATGTCGATCTCGCAGCGGTCCCCTCGAATCTCGATCTGTGCGCGTGGGAAGCGGCAGCCGCTGCCGATACGCAGCACGTTGTCGTTGCCTTTGATCGACACATCGAGATTGCCGGCCGGCTCGTGGGGGACAAGAACCTGGTTTCTTTCGCCCTGGTTGTCGATTTTCATGCGGTGTTCTGGAGCGGCCTGCGGGCCACTGTCTGTCTGTCTGCCTGTCTATGGGCGGGGCTCAGGCCGCGGGCTCGGCGATGTAATGGCGGCGGAACAAGCCCATGATGTGTCCGACCAACTGGGGCTTGACGTGACGGTAGTCCCAGGCCCAGGCATTCTGAGGCTGGGCGACGGTCACCAACTCGTAGCTGGGGAAATAGTCGACGTTGCCGTGCGCCACTGCGAATTCCTGTGCCACGGCTCTCAGCATCGACTTCGAGTAGGAATTCGTCACCACGACATCCTGCTCGAGAAAGGTGCGCTCCAGTGGCACTGGCGAGACCGTGACGACGATCTTGAAATCGTCTCCGAAGACGCCGCTGAGGCAACGGTGCACATCCTGCAGCGCTGCGAGGTGCTGGCTGAAGGTGGTCAGGTGCACTTCCAGCTGGTCACCATAGGTGGCCAGGACGCGCGGGCCAGGCGTGTTGTTCAGGTAGCGCCCGGCGACCGTGTCGTACCAGCATTCGGCCAGGCCGAGCGTCAGCACGAACAGCCGGGAAGCGCGCAGGCGCGGCCCCAGATAGTTCCTGACCAGGCGCCGCCGCTCCAGCGTGCCTTCCAGTCCCACTTGGGGCAAGGACTGCGTGTAGTGCAATTCCGCGGTGCCGCCTCGCTCCAGGCCGTAGGTGAGCAAACCCTGTTCTAGTGGCTTGTCCAGCCCGAGCAGATGGCGGAACTCATCGCGCATCGACATGCTGTTGTAGCGGTTCAGGTAGGCCCTGGGCCGGGTGCCTTCCGTCCCGGGGCCACGTGTCAGCAGCGGTGCATCGAACAGCACGTCGCAGTGGGTGGGCACGTCGAAGCCGAGCTTGACCAGTGCGTCTTCGACTTCGCGGGCAAAACAGGAGCCCATCGCAAACACCGCCTGGTCGGGCGCGATCTGGAACTTGGGCTTGATGCCGAGCTCGGGCAGATCGGCCCAGATCCGATGACAAGCCAGGCTGCGGTCCGCCTGATTGGCCTGGAGAGCCCGGGCGGCCCAGACGGTGAATGGGTTGTGCTTGTGAGAGTCTCGTGCGGATGTGCTGCTGGCTCGTACCAGCGGGGTGGCCGGCGATGCCGTGATCGTGCCATCGTCACGAGGTGCGGAGGAAGGGGTTGTGGTCGAGGTGGGCTTCCCGGAGCCCAGGCCGAATCTCTGAAGCAGGCTCATCGGTCGTGCGGACCTGTCAAGCCGTGCCGCCGACGGTGATCCCGTCGATGCGCAGCGTCGGCTGCCCCACCCCCACCGGCACGCTCTGCCCCTCCTTGCCGCAGGTGCCCACGCCGCTGTCGAGTTCCATGTCGTTGCCGATCATGCTGACGCGCGTCATCGCCTCCGGCCCGTTGCCTATCAGCGTGGCGCCCTTGACGGGGTAGAGGATCTTGCCGTTTTCGACCCAGAAGGCCTCGGAGGCGGAGAAGACGAACTTGCCGCTGGTGATGTCGACCTGGCCGCCGCCGAAGTTGGTGGCGTAGAGGCCGCGCTTGATGCTGGCGACGATCTCCTCGCGCGGCTTGTTGCCGGCCAGCATGTAGGTGTTGGTCATGCGCGGCATCGGCACGTGGGCGTAGCTCTCGCGGCGGCCGTTGCCGGTCGGCTTGACGCCCATCAGGCGGGCGTTCATCGAGTCCTGGATGTAGCCGCGCAGGATGCCGTCCTCGATCAGCACGTTGCGCTGGCTGGGGTTGCCTTCGTCGTCCACGTTGAGCGAGCCGCGCCGGTCGGCCAGGGTGCCGTCGTCGAGCACGGTGACGCCCTTGGCGGCCACGCGCTGGCCGATGCGGCCGGAGAAGGTGGACGAGCCCTTGCGGTTGAAGTCGCCCTCGAGCCCGTGGCCGACCGCCTCGTGCAGCAGGATGCCGGGCCAGCCCGAGCCCAGCACCACCGTCATCTCGCCGGCCGGGGCCGCGCGCGACTCGAGGTTGGTTAGCGCGGCGTTGACGGCCTGGTCGACGTACTGGCTCAGCTGCGCCTCCTGGAAGTAGCCCAGGCCGAAGCGGCCGCCGCCGCCGCCCGAGCCCACTTCGCGGCGGCCGTTCTGCTCGGCGATCACCGTCAGGCTCAGGCGCACCAGCGGGCGCACGTCGGCCGCGCGGGTGCCGTCGGCGCGCGCCACCATCACCACGTCGTACTCGGCGGCCAGGCCGGCCATCACCTGCACCACGCGCGGGTCGCGCGCGCGGGCCATCTTCTCGATCTTCTCCAGCAACGCCACCTTCTGCGTGCTGTCCAGCGTGGCGATGGGGTCCATCGGCGCGTAGAGCGTGCGGCTGCGCGCCATCTGCGTCTTGGTGCCAATCTTGACCCGGCGGCTCTGGCCGGCGGCGGCGATCGTGCGCACGGTGCGCGCGGCGTCCAGCAGCGCGGCCTCGGAGATGTCGTCGGAGTAGGCGAAGGCGGTTTTTTCGCCCGCCACCGCGCGCACACCCACGCCCTGGTCGATCGAGAAGCTGCCGCTCTTGACGATGCCCTCCTCCAGGCTCCAGCCCTCGTGGCGGGTGTACTGGAAGTAGAGGTCGGCGTCGTCGATCTTGTGCTCCCCCATCGTGCCCAGCGCGCGCGCCAGCGTGGATTCGGAGAGCTGGTACGGATCCAGCAAGAGGCTCTGGGCAACCGCCAGGCGTTCAAGGGTGGGTTCGCGCGTGATCATCGGCGGATTGTAGGGAGTGGACGCCTTACATGCACTTGCATTTCAGACGTCGACTGAGCACCAAGGCTTTGCGTTGACCAACCTGCGCCCCCGTGCGGGGCATGTCGAAACCCACGAACGAGGAGATTGCCATGAACATCCGCCTGATCCTGGGCGCCAGCACGCTGGCCCTGGCCACCCTGACCGGCACCGCCTTTGCGCAGGAAGCCGTCCCGGCAAAGCCGGAGACGCCGCGCATCGACGGCCGCGAGGCGCTGCAGCAGAACCGCATCCAGCGCAACCGCGCGGACGGCAAGTTGACCGCGCATGAGACCAAGCGCCTGCGCACCGAGCAGAAGGTGATCGACCACCAGCAGAAGAAGTACAAGGCCGATGGCGTGGTGACCGCCAAGGAGCGCAAGCGCATGGACCGCATGCAGGACGCCGCTCGCAAGGACATCAAGCACCAGAGCCGCGACGGCAACACGGCTGCGTCGAAGGCGGCCAAGTAAGCGCTGACAACCACCTCGTGCCGCCCGTCGCCCTCAGGGCCCGGGCGGCGCCTGCTTGAGCGCCAGCGCCCGCTGATACAGCGTATTGCGGGCCGCGCCGCTGAGCTCGGCGGCCAGGGCCACCGCCTGCTTCAGCGGCAACTCGCGCAGCAACACCGCCAGCAGCCGCTCGGTCTCTGCCGGCAGCCCCTCCTGGGCCGGCGCGGCCGGCAGCGCATGCAGCACCAGCACGAACTCGCCCTTGTGCCGCTGCGGGTCGGCCGCCAGCCAGGCCGGCAGCGCCTCGGCCGGCAGTGTCTCTATCTGCTCGAACTGCTTGGTCAACTCGCGGCACAGCGTGACGCGGCGCCGCGGGCAGGCCGCCGCCAGGCCGTCCAGCAGGGCCGCGATGCGGTGCGGCGCCTCGAAGAGCACCGTCGCGAGCGGCTGCGCGGCCAGTGCCGTGAGCGCTGCCTGCCGCTCCTGCCCCTTGGGCGGCAGGAAGCCGGCGAAGCCGAAGCCCAGGCCTTGCCCGCCGCTCTCGCCGTCCGCCGCGTCGCCCGCCACGCTGAGCGCGGTGATCACGCTGCTGGCGCCCGGCAGCGGCACCACCCGGTAGCCCGCCGCGCGCGCCTGAGCCACCAGCACCGCGCCGGGGTCGGAGATGGCCGGCGTGCCGGCGTCGCTCACATAGGCCACCCGCTCGCCGCGCGCCAGCCGCTCCAGCACGCGGCTGCTGGCGCTGCGCTCGTTGTGCTCGTGCAGGGCGATCAGCGGCTTGTCCAGCCCGAGATGGCGCATCAGCCCGCCGCTGACGCGCGTATCCTCGCAAGCCACCGCGTCGGCCAGCGCGAGCACGTGCACCGCGCGCAGGCTGAAGTCGGCCAGGTTGCCGATCGGCGTGGCCACCACGTAGAGCGACGCGCTCGGGTAGTGCTGGCCACCGGCGGCCGCGGCGGCGGCCTGGAGCAGCGAAAGGGCAGGGGAGGCGATGTTCACGAAGCGGGACCCAGGGCAAACGGCAAGCGAGCCATCGAAGGCGGCCAGCGGCGCCCACGCGGAAGACCAGGCCCTGGCCCACTTGCAGCGGCAGGGCCTGCGGCTGCTGGAGCGCAATTATCGGGTCGCGCGCGGCCCGTCGCGCCGGGCCGGCGAGATCGACCTCATCCTGCGCGACCGCGACGGCACGCTGGTCTTCGTCGAGGTGCGGGCCCGGCGCGACGCTCGCCACGGCGGTGCGGCGGCCAGCATCAGCGCCAGCAAGCGCGCGCGCATCGTCTATGCCGCGCAGCACTACCTGGTGCGCCTGGCGTCGCCGCCGCCCTGCCGCTTCGACGTGGTGGCGGTGGAGGGCGGCGAGGTGCAGTGGCTGCGGGCGGCGTTCGACGCCGGGTGAGCGGCCCGCGCCGACGTAAGCTCGGCGCATGCAGACAGACGACCCCCTGCCCCGGCTGGCCGCCCGCTTCGAAGCCTTTGCGGCCCACGAATGCCCCGAAGAGCCGCTGTACATCGCGCTGTGCCGCATCGCCGCACGCCAGCCCGAGGTGCTGGAGCTGCTGCTGGCGGCGCCCGAGACCCAGCAAAAGCCCAACCTGCTGCTGGCCGCGGTGCACGAGCGGCTGCTGGCTGACGCCGATGCCGACGACGGCGCCGCGGCCGACCCGCTCGCCGCCTACTTCGCCAGCGTCGGCGGCTCGCGTGCGCCGGACGCCGAGCTGGCGCCGCAGTTCCTGCGCTTCGTCCGCCAGCAGGCCGAGCCGCTGCGCGAGCGCATCGCCACCGGCCGCACGCAGACCAACGAGATCGGCCGCTGCGCCGTGCTGTGGCCCGCGCTGGCGGCGATCGCGCAGCGGCGCGGCCCGGCGCCGCTGGCCTTGTTCGACTTCGGCTGCAGCGCCGGCCTCAACCTCGAAGTCGACCGCTACCGCTGCCGCTACGAATCCGCGCAGGGCGCCTTCGAGATCGGCCCTGCCGAGCCGCCCGCCAGCCCGCTGCTGAGCTGCCGCCTGCTGGGCGCGCCGCCGCCGGCTGCGTTGTGGCGCACCACCTGGCAGCTCGCCGACCGCCTGGGTGTCGACCTGGCGCCGGTGGACTTGCGCGACGACGCCGCGCTGCGCTGGCTGCGCGCCTGCGTGTGGCCCAGCGACACGCCGCGCATGCGGCGCCTGCAGCAGGCGGCCGCGCTGGCCAGGCCGGCCCGGCGCGAGCTGCGCGCCAGCGAAGACGGCCTGGGCGAGCTCAGCGCCTGGCTGGACCGCCTGCCGCCCGGCGTGACGCCGGTGGTCTTCAACAGCTGGGTGCTGGCCTACTTCACGCCGCCCGCGCTGGCCGCCCACACCGCGCGGCTGCGCGCGCTGGTCCAGCAGCGCGGCCTCGTCTGGCTCAGCGCCGAAGACGCGGCGAGGACGGCGGCGGTGACCGGCCAGCCGCCGCCCGCAGGCGTGGACGCACTCTCCGCCGAAGCCCGCGCCGAGCCCGGCAGCCACACCTGGTGGGCCCTGACCGAGCCCGGCACCAGCGGGCCTAACAGCGAGCCCACCACCTCCCTGCTGGCCCGCTCCCACCCGCACGGCCGCTGGCTGCAGTGGCTGTGATGTCCGCCCCCAAGTCGCTGCCCCCCAGTCGCTGCGCTCCTGCCCCCGAGGGTGCGCGCTCCCGCTTGGGGCGGCCCGGCGCGGGAGCAGGCCCGCCCTCACGGACGGATAATCCGCAACCCCGCCACCCGACCTCCCCCACACCATGTTCGCGCACATCACCCCCTACGCCGGCGACCCCATCCTCTCGCTGAACGAAGACTTCCAGAAGGACCCGCGCGCGGACAAGATCAACCTCTCGATCGGCATCTACTTCGACGACGCCGGCCGCATCCCGGTGATGGCGTCGGTGCGCCGCGCCGAGGGCGTGCTGGCCGGCAGCGTCGGCCCCAAGCCCTATCTGCCTATGGAGGGCGCGGCCAACTTCCGCAGCAGCGTGCAGACCCTGCTGTTCGGCGAGGGCCACCCGGCGCTGGTCGCCGGCCGCATCGCGACCATGCAGTCGGTGGGCTCCAGTGGCGGCCTCAAGGTGGGCGCCGACTTCATCAAGAGCTGGTTCCCCGACAGCGCCATCTGGGTCAGCGACCCGACCTGGGACAACCACCGCGCGGTCTTCGAGGGCGCCGGGCTGACGGTCAACACCTACCCCTACTACGACGCCGAGACCGGCGGCCTGCGCTTCGACGCCATGCTGGCCGCGCTGCGCCAGTTGCCCGCGCGCAGCGTGGTGCTGCTGCACGCCTGCTGCCACAACCCCACCGGCGTCGACCTGACCAACGCCCAGTGGGACCAGTTGATCCCGCTGCTGCGCGAGCGCGAGCTGCTGGCCTTCCTTGATCTGGCCTACCAGGGCTTCGGCGACGGCATCGAGGCCGATGCCTACGCGGTGCGCGCGCTGACCGACGCCGGCCTGCCTTTTTTCATTGCCAACTCGTTCTCCAAGAGCATGAGCCTGTACGGCGAGCGCTGCGGCGCGCTCAGCGTGGTCTGCCCGGATGCGGCCGAGGCTGCGCTGGTGCTGGGCCAGCTCAAGTTCACGGTGCGCCGCAACTACTCGAGCCCGCCGATCCACGGCGGCCAGCTCGTCGCCGCGGTGCTCGGCGAGCCGGCGCTGCGGACGACCTGGGAAAAGGAGCTCGGGGCGATGCGCGAGCGCATCCAGGCAATGCGCAAGGT
>DATHWJ010000304.1:0-1933 GCA_035460745.1 Ideonella sp.
CAGCGCCAGCCAGAGCGGGAAGCCCGCCCCCTTCAGCCCTGCCGCGCTGCCGGCCAGCGCCCCCGCCAGCCCCAGCCAGACCCACAGACCGCGCCGGCTGTACAAGAACAGGTCCATGCGCTCGGCCTCGGCCCGCAGCGCCGGCGGCATGCGCTCGTAATACGGCTGCGCCCAGGTGAAATAAAAGCGCTGGAAGCGGTTGTGCGACGGCAGGACGAGGGACATGGGCGGCAGTGTAGGCAGCCGCCGGCCACGGCCGCGGCCCGCTCGGGCGAACGGCCGGGGGCGCGACATGAACGGCGCGCAGGCCCGTGCCGGCGGCGAGGCTTCAGCCGCCCGCGCCCGCGCCGGGGCAGGCGACCGGCGCCCCATCCACGAAGACCCGCAACTCCCCCGGCTTGAACGCCGTCCACGGTTCGTCGTCGGTCAGCGGCTCGGTAGCGATCACCGCGACGCGGTCGCTGGGCGTGGTGAGGCTGGCAAAGTCCACCGTCAGGTCTTCGTCGCGCAGGGCCGCGGGCTTGAAGGGGTGCTGGCGCACCAGCCAGTGCAGGTGGGTGGAGCCGTGGGCCCAGAGGGCCTGGCCGTTGGACAGCAGCATGTTGAAGGTGCCGTGGCGGTGCAGCTGCGGCATCAGCTCGGCCAGCGTGCACGAGAGCTCCTCGATCGCCGGCACGCCGGCGTGGGCCTTGGCCATTTCCTGCATCAGCCAGCAGAAGGCGCGCTCGCTGTCGGTGTCGCCGACCGGGCGGAAGGCGCCGTGCAGGCGCGGCTGGAAGTGCTTGAGGTCGCCGTTGTGGGCGAAGACCCAGTAGCGGCCCCAGAGCTCGCGCATGAAGGGGTGGGTGTTCTCCAGCGCGACCCGGCCCTGCGTGGCCTTGCGGATGTGGGCGATGACGTTTTCGCTGCGGATGGGGTAGCGCTTGACCAGCTCGGCCACCGGCGAGCTGCGCGCGCCGTGGTGGTCGACCAGCAGGCGCAGGCCGCGGTCCTCGAAGAAGGCGACGCCGAAGCCGTCCTTGTGCTCGTCGGCGCGCGTGGCCAGGCCGGTGAAGCTGAACATCACGTCGGTCGGCGTGTTGGCGTTCATGCCGAGGAGTTGGCACATGATGTTCGGGCTAGTGGATGGGTAAAAACAGCTTCACCAGGCCGCGCAGGCTGACCAGGCTGCCGGGGTTGCTGGTCTCCTCCAGCACGCCGCTCATGCGGCGCAGCAGGCCGGCGCTGCGCTGCGCGCGCCAGATCAGCAGGTCGGCCAGCCAGGGGTGGGCGTTGACGCGGTTGGCGCGCTCGTAGAGGTCGAAGCGGGGCTTCAGCGCAGCCAGGCCGGCCTCGTAGGCGGCGCGCACCCGGGCCTGGTCGTCGGCATGGGCGGCGATCGCCTCGGCGGCCAGCAGGCCGGTTTCCATCGCCTTGCCTATGCCTTCGCCGGTGAACGAGTAGGTGCTGCCTGCCGCTTCGCCGGTCACGAGCACACCCGGCGCGCTCCACTGCGCGCCCTCCAGCGTGCAGCGCAGCGGCGCGCCCTTCAGGTCGCCTTGCAGCGTGCCGCCGCGCATCAGCTCGCGGGCCGGTGCATAGGCCTCGCAGAAGGCGTCGAAGACATGGCGCAGGTTGATGTCGCGCTTGGCCTGGCGGCCGTCCCGCAGCTCGCTGTGGCTGTGCGCGATGCCGACGCCGATGTTGAAGACGCCGTCGCGGCACGGGAAGATCCAGCCGTAGCCCGGCCGCAGCTTGCGATGCCAGACGACCTCGAGCGCCTTGATGCGGCCGACCATCGCCTCGTTCTTCACGTAGCCGCGCAGCGCGATCCCGCTGGGCGTGCGCCGCTCGCAGACGCCGGCGGCGATCAGCGCCTGCGGCACCGCGCCGGTCGCGAGCACGACCCAGCGCGCGCGCACCTCATGGGCCTGGCCACGCACGCCACCGCCTT
>DATHWJ010000305.1:0-40492 GCA_035460745.1 Ideonella sp.
CCTGGTCGAAGAAGAGGCCGCCAAGCTGGTCAAGGAAGACGACCTGCGCAGCCGCGCGCTGAGCAACGCCGAGCAGAACGGCATCGTCTTCATCGACGAGATCGACAAGGTGACCTCGCGCGGCGAAGGCAGCGGCGCCGAAGTCTCGCGCCAGGGTGTGCAGCGCGACCTGCTGCCGCTGGTCGAAGGCACGACGGTGACGACCAAGCACGGCATGGTCAAGACCGACCACATCCTGTTCATCGCCTCCGGCGCCTTCCACCTCGCCAAGCCCAGCGACCTGATCCCCGAGCTGCAGGGCCGGTTTCCCATCCGGGTCGAGCTGCAGGCGCTGTCGGTCGACGACTTCGAAGCCATCCTGAGCAGCACCCACGCCAGCCTGGTCAAGCAGTACCAGGCGCTGCTGGCAACAGAAGGCGTCACGCTGGACATCACGCCGGACGGCATCCGCCGGCTCGCGCAGATCGCCTTCGAGGTCAACGAGCGCACCGAGAACATCGGGGCGCGGCGGTTGGCCACGGTGATGGAGCGGCTGCTGGACGAGGTCAGCTTCGACGCGCCGAATCGCGCCGGGCAGACGGTGACGCTGGACGCGGAGGCGGTGACGGCGAAGCTGGGCGAGCTGGCGAAGAACGAGGATCTGTCGAGGTACATCCTCTAGGCGGGGTGGGTGATGCCGTGTTCGTCTGCGGTCTGACGTCTGACCGGGAAAGCTGAGCCGGCCCTGCGTTGTGCGTCGGCAGGGTTCGGCGGTCGGCTGCGCCGACTGCTCTCGGTGCTCGGCTGGAGGGCCACGGCGCCCAACTCCCTTCGCTCACTGCGTTCGCTTCGTTCGGGGGGCGCCGAGTCAGATGTTGATCGCGCTTCGCGCTGGCCCTCCAGCCTGCGCGTCTCGACGCCTCTCACAGCCGACGCACAGCGCAGGGCCGTCTCAGCAACCACCACTGTCGGCATGCGAAGAGAAGACGCATGCCGCCGCAGAGCGAATCGTCCGCAGCCGTGCCCCACCACCTCCCTTCAACCCAACGTCGGCCTACAGCGCCAACCGGTGCGACTGGATCTGCAGCAGCCCGTCGAAGATCAGCGATTCGATCAGCTCGTGTTCGATGTCCAGGTGCGGTGCCACCTTCCAGCCGGCACCGCCGGTGATCAGCGTGACCGGCGTTTCGCCGCAGTGCTCCACCATGTGGCGGTGCATGCGCTCGATGGCGCCGGTGATCGCGTAGTTGCCGCCGCTGGTGAGCGCGTCCGAGGTATTGGCCGGGAAGCGCACCACCTCGCCGGTGGGCACGCGCAGGCCGGCGGTGCCGCTCTCCAGCGAGCGCAGCATGATGCCGTGGCCGGGCAGGATCAGGCCGCCCAGGAAGGTGCCGTCCTTGTCGAGCGCATCGACGGTGACGGCCGTGCCTATCATCACCACCAGCACCGGGCGGGCCGGCCCGCGCGTCAGCACGTGGCCACGTGCGCCTATCAGCGCCACCCAGCGGTCGGCGCCGAGGCGGGCCGGGTGTTCGTAGCCGTTGGTGACGCCGGCCTCGTGGGTGGTGGAGACGACCCAGCGCGGGGTCAGGTCCCAGAGCTCCAGCTGCTCCTCGACGCGGCGGCGTACCGCCTCGCCGGCCACCACGCAGCCCAGCATGCTGTGCGGCGGCGGCAGCGCCTTCCAGTCCTGTTCGGCGAGTTCGTCGATGGTCTCGAGGAAGACCGCGCCGTGCGACATCAACACTGCGCCCGGCTGCGGCGACGTGTACAGCGCCCACTTCAGGCGGGTATTGCCGATGTCGATCGCCAGGAAGCTCATGCATTCACCCTTGCGCTGCGCGCTGTATCTCCCGCCGGGCAGGGGGTTCGCTCAAAGCTCCCACGGTGACCCTCCGTGGCTTTGGCGGCCCGTTGGGCTCATGAGACGGAGGGTAACAGCCGGAAGAAGCCTGCCGGGCGGCCACGGGAAAACACCGACTTCGCCACAACCCCGGTGCCGTCAGGGCATGGAATCCTTTGGTGGCATCATTCGCGGTTGACGTTAACGTAAACGTCAATCGAGCCACAAGCTGACGCACACCCGGCAAACCCGGCGTCCCTGGAGCCCCTTCATGACCGACCTCTCCGCCGAATTCAAGGCCCTGGCCAACTACCGCCCGACCCACAAGGTCCGATTCGTCACCGCCGCCAGCCTGTTCGACGGCCATGACGCTGCGATCAACATCATGCGGCGCATCCTGCAGGGCATGGGCGCCGAGGTGGTGCACCTGGGCCACAACCGCTCGGTCGACGAGGTCGTCACCGCCGCGCTGCAGGAGGACGCGCAGGGCATCGCCGTCAGCAGCTACCAGGGCGGGCACAACGAGTATTTCAGCTACATGGTCGAGCTGCTGCAACAGCGCGGCGGCGAGCACATCCAGGTCTTCGGCGGCGGCGGCGGCGTGATCGTGCCGGCCGAGATCCGCGCGCTCAGCGACAAGGGCGTGCGCATCTACAGCCCGGAGGACGGCCAGCGCATGGGCCTGCAGGGCATGATCGGCGAGATGGTGATGCGCAGCGACCGCGACCTCTCGCCCTTCGCCCCCAAGCACATCGAAGCCATCCAGGGCCACACCGAAAAGGCCTGGCGCTCGCTGGCCCAGCTCATCACCGCGCTGGAGAACGGCCAGGCCGAGCCCGACCTGCTCAAGGCGCTGCACGATGCCGCCCAGGCCAGCACCGTGCCGGTGCTCGGCATCACCGGCACCGGCGGTGCCGGCAAGTCCAGCTTGACCGACGAGCTGATACGCCGCTTCCGGCTCGACCAGGACGACCGCCTGCGCATCGCGGTGATCAGCATCGACCCGTCGCGCCGCAAGAGCGGCGGCGCCTTGCTCGGCGACCGCATCCGCATGAACGCCATCTCGCCGTGGAGCCAGGGCCAGCGGGTCTACGTGCGCAGCCTGGCCACGCGCGACACCGGCAGCGAGATCAGCGCCGCCCTGCCCGACGTGCTGGCGGCCGCCAAGGTGGCCGGCTTCGATCTCGTCATCGTCGAGACCTCCGGCATCGGCCAGGGCGACGCCGCCATCGTGCCGCATGTGGACGTGCCCATGTATGTGATGACGCCCGAGTTCGGCGCCGCCAGCCAGCTCGAGAAGATCGACATGCTGGACTTCGCCGAGATCGTCGCGATCAACAAGTTTGACCGCAAGGGCTCGCAGGACGCGCTGCGCGACGTCGCCAAGCAGGTGCAGCGCAACCGCGAGGCCTTCACCGTGATGCCGGACACCATGCCGGTCTTCGGCACCATGGCCAGCCGCTTTAACGACGACGGCGTGACCGCGCTGTACCAGGCGCTGAAGGCCCGCCTGGCCGAGCGCGGCCTGGCGCTTGCCGAGGGCAGGCTGCCGCTGGTCAACACCCGCCACAGCACCCACCAGACCCCCATCGTGCCGGCCGCGCGCGTGCGCTACCTGGCCGAGATCGGCGACACCGTGCGCGGCTACAAGGCCCGTGCCCGCTCGCAGGCCCGGCTGGCGCGCGAGGCCCAGCAGCTGCGCGCCGCCTCGCGCATGCTGAAGGAAGCCCGGCCCGAAAAACACCGCGCCAGCGACGCCGCCAACGAGCTCGCCGAGCAGCGCGAGGCCCAGCTGGAGCCCGGCGCGAAGAAGCTGCTGGCCCAGTGGCCGGCGCTGCAAAAGGCCTACGCGGGCGACGAGTACGTGGTCAAGATCCGCGACAAGGAGATACGCACGTCGCTGGTCTACACGACGCTGTCGGGCAGCAAGATCCGCAAGGTGGCGCTGCCGCAGTACGAGGACCACGGCGAGATCCTGAAGTGGCTGATGCTGGACAACGTGCCCGGCAGCTACCCGTTCACCGCCGGCGTGTTCGCCTTCAAGCGCGAGGGCGAGGACCCGACCCGCATGTTCGCCGGCGAGGGCGATGCCTTTCGCACCAACCGCCGCTTCAAGCTGGTCAGCGAGGGCCTGCCGGCCAAGCGCCTGTCCACCGCCTTCGACTCGGTCACGCTCTACGGCGCCGACCCGGCCGTGCGGCCCGACATCTACGGCAAGGTCGGCAACAGCGGCGTCAGCATCGCGACGCTGGACGACATGAAGGTGCTGTACTCGGGCTTCGACCTGTGCAGCCCGACCACCAGCGTCAGCATGACCATCAACGGCCCGGCGCCGTCCATCCTCGCGATGTTCATGAACACCGCCGTCGACCAGCAACTGGACAAGTTCCGCGCCGACAACGGCCGCGAGCCCACCGACGACGAGGCGCAGAAGATACGCGCCTGGGTGCTGAGCAACGTGCGCGGCACGGTGCAGGCCGACATCCTGAAGGAAGACCAGGGCCAGAACACCTGCATCTTCTCGACCGAGTTTTCGCTCAAGGTGATGGGCGACATCGCGCAGTACTTCGTGCAGCACGACGTGCGCAACTTCTACTCGGTGAGCATCTCCGGCTACCACATCGCCGAGGCCGGCGCCAACCCGATCAGCCAGCTCGCCTTCACGCTCAGCAACGGCTTCACCTTCGTCGAAGCCTACCTCGCGCGCGGCATGCACATCGACGACTTCGCGCAGAACCTCAGCTTCTTCTTCAGCAACGGCATGGATCCGGAGTACACCGTGCTGGGCCGCGTCGCACGCCGCATCTGGGCGGTGGCGATGAAGGAGAAATACGGCGCCAACGAACGCAGCCAGAAGCTGAAGTACCACGTGCAGACCAGCGGCCGCAGCCTGCACGCGCAGGAGATCGCCTTCAACGACATCCGCACCACGCTGCAGGCGCTGATCGCGATCTACGACAACTGCAACTCGCTGCACACCAACGCCTACGACGAAGCCATCACCACGCCCACCGACGAGAGCGTGCGCCGGGCCATGGCGATCCAGCTGGTGATCAACCGCGAGTGGGGCCTGGCCAAGAACGAGAACCCCAACCAGGGCGCCTTCATCATCGACGAGCTGACCGAACTGGTCGAGGAGGCCGTGCTGGCCGAGTTCGAGAAGATCGCCGAGCGCGGCGGGGTGCTGGGCGCGATGGAGACGGGCTACCAGCGCTCGAAGATCCAGGAAGAGTCGATGCACTACGAGATGCAGAAGCACACCGGCGAGTACCCCATCATCGGCGTCAACACCTTCCGCAACCCGCACGGCGACACGGTGCCGCAGACCATCGAGCTGGCGCGCTCGACGGAGGCAGAGAAGCAGTCGCAACTTCAGCGGCTGGCCGACTTCCAGGCCGAGCACGCCGGCGACGCCAGTGCGATGCTGCAGCGGCTGCAGGCCGCGGTGATCGCCAATCAGAACGTCTTCGAGGTGCTGATGGACGCGGTGCGGGTCTGCTCGCTGGGGCAGATCACGGGGGCGCTGTTCGAGGTGGGCGGGCAGTACCGGCGGAGTATGTGATGGCTGATTGGATCCTTGTAAATTGATCGACGAGCGATCAAAATGCAAGGATGTTTGATCGCCTGCTGGCTGCCGATATACGCGAACGACTGGGCTTCTATCCCGGCGTGATCCTGCTCGGCCCGCGCCAGGTGGGCAAGACCACGCTGGCCCGCAAGATTGCGGGCGAACACGCCAACGCCCTGTTCCTCGACCTCGAGCGCGCCGCGGACCGTGCCCAGCTCGCCGAGCCTCAATTGTTCCTCGCCCAGCACCGCGACAAGCTGGTGGTGCTGGACGAGGTGCAGCAGATGCCCGAGCTGTTCGCCCACCTGCGCCCCGAGATCGACGCTGATCGGCGCGCCGGCCGCTTCCTGCTGCTGGGTTCGGCTTCCGGAGTGCTGCTGCGCCAGCGTTCCGAGTCGTTGGCCGGGCGTGTCGGCTACCTCGAACTGACGCCGCTGCTCGCCAGCGAAATGCCTGGCGATCTGGCCACGCTGCAAACCCTGTGGCACCGCGGGGGCTTCCCGCTGAGCCAGCTTGCGCCCAGCGACCGCCTCTCCTATGCCTGGCGGCAAGACTTCATCCAGACCTTCCTGCAGCGCGACCTCCCCCAGATGGGCATCACCATCGCCGCGGATACGCTGCACCGCTTCTGGCGCATGCTGGCCCACCTGCAGGGCCAGCTCTTCAATGCCTCGCAACTGGGCCTGTCGCTGGGCGGCGCCTCGCACACCACGGTCGGCCGCTACCTCGACTTGCTGGTCGATGCCCTGGTGGTCGGGCGGCTTGAACCCTTTCTCGCCAATGTGGGAAAACGCCTGGTCAAGTCTCCCAAGGTCTACATCCGCGACAGCGGGCTGCTGCATGCACTGCTCAACGTGGCCAGCCTGTCCGACCTGCAGGGCCATCCCATCGTGGGGGCCTCGTGGGAGGGATTTGTCGTCGAACAGGTGCGGGCCCATCTGCCGGCTGGTGCACAGATGGGGTTCTACCGCACAGCGGCCGGCGCGGAGCTGGACATCGTGGTGCAATCAGGCCAGCGGCGCTTGGGCATCGAGGTCAAGTTTTCGTCGGCACCCAGCGTCACCAAGGGCTTCTGGCAGGCGGCCGCCGATCTGCAGATCGACCAGCCGGTGGTCGTGGCACCGGTCGAGCGGCGCTACCCGCTGAAGGGAGGGGCGCAGGTGATCCCGGTGCACGAACTGCCGGCGCTGCTGGCGCCGTGAGCCCGGCGCCGGCAGCGGCTCAACCGCCGCCGTAGAGATAGTTCGGCAGCCACAGCGTCAGCCCCGGCCAGACGTACATGAACACCATGCACAGGATGACGATCAGCATGTACGGCATCATGCCCGCGAAGATCTGGTTGATGGTGACGTGCGGCGGCGACACGCCCTTCAGGTAGAAGGCCGACATGGCCACCGGCGGCGAGAGGAAGGCGGCCTGCAGGTTCACGAAGACCAGCACGCCCCAGAGCATCGGATCGATCTGGAAATGGGCCAGCAGCGGCAGGAAGATGGGCACGAAGATCACGATGATCTCGGTCCACTCCAGCGGCCAGCCGAGCACGAAGATGATGGCCTGCGAGAGCAGCAGGAACTGCAGCGGCGACAAGTCCATAGCCAGCACCCATTGCTCGACCAGGCGCTGGCCGCCCAGCAGCGCGAAGACGGCCGAGAACAGGGCCGAGCCGACGAACAGCCAGCAGACCATCGAGGTCGTCTTGGCGGTCAGGAACACCGCCTCCTTGATGCGCTGGAAGTTCAGCGTGCGGGCGTAGAAGGCCATCAGGAAGGCGCCGGCCGCGCCGACAGCGGCCGACTCGGTCGCGGTGGTGATGCCGAACAGTATCACCCCCAGCACCACCAGCGTCAGCGTGGCCAGCGGCATCACCGACGACACCAGCATCGCGAGGATCTCGTACTGCTCGGCGTCGAACTTGAGGTAGTACCAGACCAGCAGCACCAGCGTCAGCAGCGCCGTCGCGGCGAAGCCCTGGTAGAAGGCGTCGGGCACGGCCGGCGGGAGGAGTGCCGCAGAATCGCCGCCCATCTGCTGCAGCGTCTCGCCTGCCGGTGCCGTCGAGGTCTCGGCCTCGGCACCCGGCGGTGCCTGCAGCCCGCCGCTGTTGCTGTTGCTGCCGCCGTCCGTGCCGGGCGGCTCCTGCAGGCCGCCGGCGTTGCTGTCGGCCGCACCCGGCGGCTCTTGCAGCCCGCCGGTGGCCGTGCTCGGCGGCTCCTGCAGCCCACCGACAGCCTCGGGCGCGGCGACGGCCTGCGAGAGCTCGGCGGGCGGCGACCTGTCCTCGCCCTTTTGCGAATAGATGGTCACGTACCACCAGGCCGAGCCGAGGCAGACGATGGCCAGCCACAGCGGCACCAGCGCGCGCAGCAGCGCCCGCAGCAACTGCAGCCAGGTGATGCGCAAGCCCGCGGCCTGGGCGGCCAGGGCGCGTCCCGGCGCGACCACGGCATGCAGCAGCGCCGGCAGCATGCGCGGCGAATAGCTCGCGGCCACATGCGCCACCCAGGGCGAGATCGGCGCCCGCTGCTGGTCCAGCGGCAGCTTGGGTGCCACCTTGGGGTTGATCAGTGCCCAGCCGATCACGTAGACCAGGTACAGCAAGGCCAGGAAGAAGCCGGGGAACATCGCGGCCGCATAGAGCTTGACGACCGATTGCCCGGCCACCGCGGCGTAGACGATGATCATCACCGACGGGGGGATCAGAATGCCCAGCGTGCCGCCGGCCGTGATCACGCCGGAGGCCAGCCGCACGTCGTAGCCCGCATTGAGCATGGGCCGCATCGCGATCACGCCCATCAGCACCACCACCGCGCCGACCAGCCCGCTGGCGATGCCCCAGAAGGTGCAGATGATCAGCGTGGTGACGGCCAGCGAACCCGGCACGCGGCGGAATGCCAGCTGCACGCTGTGGAACATCTTGTCCACCAGCGCACCGCGCTCCATGATGTAGCCCATCAGCACGAAGAGCGGGATCGACAGCAGCGTTTCGTTGGTCATCGCGCCGAAGGCGCGCTGCACCATCAGATCGAAGACCCGGTTGTCCAGCCAGGGCATGGCCGGGTCATAGAAGGCGATGAAACCGAACACCATGCCCAGCCCCATCAGCGTGAACGCCGTCGGGAAGCCGAGCATGATGACGACGACGATCAGGCACAGCATCGTCAGGCCCAGCATCGGATCGCTCACAGGGCATCCCTCCCGCCGGCGCCACGCTGCCGTGCTGCTTCATCGACATCGGCCGCGCGCTCGATCACGTCGCGGCGCACCGCCTCATCGACATAGGTGCTGCTGGCGAGCTGCTGGCCGACGACGTCCATCTCCTCGGCGTCTTTCAGGCGCGGCGTCCACACGCCGGTGCGAATGCAGACGACACAGCGGATGATCTCGGCGATGCCTTGCAGCATCACGATGACGCCGGCCAACGGGATCACGAACTTGAACGGGTAGACCGGCAGCGGCGTGGCGTTGAAGGTCTGTTCGTGCATGGCCAGCGAGTCTTGGAAATAGGTCCACCCGGCCCAGGTCAGCGCACCTATGCCCGGCAGGAAGAACAGGATGTACAGCACCAGGTCGAACTTCGCCTGGGTGCGCGGCTGCATGCGGCCGTAGAAGAAGTCGCCCCGCACATGGCCGTCGTGCGCCAGCGTGTAGGCACCGCCCATCATGAAGAGCGTGCCGTACATCATGTTGTTGACGTCGTAGATCCAGGCGGTCGGCGCGTTCAGCGCATAGCGCTTGAAGACCTCGATGCACACCACCAGCATCAGCGCGACGATGAGCCATGCAAAGGCCTTGCCGACCCAGGTGCTGAGGCGGTCGGCCGCGTGAAGCAGTTGCTGTGTGTTCATCGGCCGGGCCGCCCGGTCTTCAAGCGTTCTTCCTGCCGAAGTAGTGGTTGTAGGCCATCTTGAAATCGACCGTGTAGTCGCTCTGCCATTGGCCGGCCCGCTCGGCGAAGGCCTTTTGCGAATCGAGCACCTTCTGGAAGATGGGGTTCTCGGCGGCCTTCTTCGCGATGGTCTTGTCCCACGCCGCGAGCTGTGCGCGCAGGATGGCGTCGGGTGTCTTGTAGAACTTGACGCCCGCCTTCTTCAGCTCGATGTAGTCCTGCGAGTTGCGCTCGACGGCCTTCCAGCTCATGTCGGCGCTGGCCGCCTGCACGGCATAGTCGATGATGGAGCGCAGCTCCTGCGGCAAGGCCTTGTACTTGGCGCCGTTGAACAGGATCTCGAACTGCTCGCCGCTCTGGTGGAAGCTTTGCAGCATGCAGTTCTTGGCCACGTCGGGGAAGCCCAGCACACGGTCGCTGGAGGCGTTGTTGAACTCGGCCGCGTCGATCAGGCCACGGTCCAGCGCCGGCACGATCTCGCCGCCGGGCAGCGGGTTCACCGCGGTGCCCAGCTCGGTGAAGATATCGACCGACAGGCCGACGGTGCGGAACTTCAGGCCCTTCAGGTCTTCGACCCGCGCGATCGGCTTCTTGAACCAGCCCAGCGGCTGGGTCGGCATCGGGCCGTAGAGGTAGGACACGACGTCCATGTTGATGGCCTTGTAGATCTCCTCGAGCAGCGCCTTGCCGCCGCCGTAGTTGTGCCAGGCCAGCACCATGTTCGGGTCCATGCCGTAGGCCGGGCCCGAGCCCCACAGCGCCAGGGCCGAGTTCTTGCCGTAGTGGTAGGCCACCACGCCGTGGCCGCCGTCCAGCGTGCCCTTGTTGACCGCCTCGAGCAGCTGGAACGCCGGTACCACCGATCCGGAGGGCAGCACCTCGATCTTCAGCCGCCCGCCGGCCATGTCGTTGACCTTCTTGGCGAAGTCCTGGGCGTACTCGTGGAAGATGTCCTTGGCGGGCCAGGTGCTCTGGAAGCGCAGCGAGGTGGTCTGCGCTTTCGAGATCATCGGGAAGGCGAGGGCGCCGGTACCCACGGCGCCCGCCGAGGCGCTCTTCAGGAAGCGGCGTCGCTGCGTTGCGGTCTTGCTCATCTGTCTCTCCTGCTTGTGTCTGTGGAACAGCGTGAAGAACCAAGGCGGGTCACGCTCGATGGGACGGCAAATGTTATGAAGTGTTCGCATCCCGAAAGAGGGCGAAAACCCGCGTTTCCGACCACGGCAGACACGTAGAAAGCGGCCAACTCGCCCGGAGCTGACACGAGGCTGACGCTTCAGCCGCTGAAGCACTCCGACAGGGCCGCCCGGCGGCCTCGGCGTCAGGGTGCGGGTGTCGAGGCCGCCGGGCCTTGCACCGGCGCGGGGGCCGCTGCTTGCAGCACCAGCGCAATGCGCCGGCGCAGCCGCGCCGCGTCATCCGCTGCGCCTGCCGCTTCGGCCTGCAGCACCTGCACGTTCAGCCACGCCAGCAGTGGCCGGCGCCAGCCTTGTTCGGAGGCGGTCTCGACGGCCAGCGCCGCCACCGCGGGCTGGGCGCGGCCGCCGCGCAGCAGCACGCCGGCCGCCACCAGCCGGGACAAGGGGTCGGCCATGCCCTTCAGCGCCTCGGCCGAGCCGGAGCCGGCCACCAGCGCGCGATGTTGTTCCGGCAACAACGGCGCGTCGGGCGGCTGGGCGCGGCCGGCCAGGTAGGCGGCATAGGCGCGCTCAGGCGCGGCGGCGTCCTGCGCGAGCGCGGCAAAGCCCGGGCAGTCGTCGAACGCCAGGCTGGCGACCTGGCCGGCGCAGCGCATCAGCTCGGCGCGCGCCAGCAGCTCGGGCCGGCCGGTGCGCGCCAGCTCGGCGCGCGCGCGTGCGAATTCGGCCTGCGCGATGCGCGTGTCGCCCGCGAGATAGGCGCCGGTGGCGCGCTCCATCGCATCGCGCGCGCCCAGCTGCCAATCGGGCACCGGCGGCTTGCTGCCGCAGGCGCCCAGCAGCGCGGCGCTGCACAGGGCGAGCCAGGCGCGGCGCGGCCTCATGGCAGCTTGAGCTCCGTGTCGCGCGCGAACGGCCACTTGCGGTTGACCTCGTTGACGAGCTGCTCCACCTTGCGCAGGCTGGCCTCGACCTCGCCGCGCAGCCGGCCCAGGTCGGTCGTCGCCTCGCGCGTGTTGCCGGCGATGGCCTGCGCCTCCAGCAGCACGGCATCGACCTTCTTCAGGCTGTTGCGGGCATCGGCGAGCAGGCCGTTGAGCTGCACCACGGTGGCCCGGGTCTCGCTCATCACGCCCTTGTCGCCGAAGACCTGGGCGTCGGCCTTGGCGGCCAGGCCGTCGGCCTTCAGCACCAGGCCGTCCAGCCGCGCCAGCAAGGCATTGGTGCGGTCCAGCGCGAGGGCGATCTTCTCGGCCTCCTTGTCGTCGCCCAGCAGCATGCCCAGCGCGCCGCGCGGGCCGTTGAGCTTGCCGGTGGTGGCCTCCACGTTGCGCAGGCTGTTGCTCAGCGGCGCGTCGGCGGCGGTCAGCGCGCTCAGGTTGGCGACCAGGTCCTTCACGCTCGCCACCAGGCGCGGGATCTCGGCCGCGGCGTCGCCGCTCAGCACCTTGCGCACGGCGCCGTCGGGCAGCGGCGGGTCGGTCAGGATGCCGCTGAAGGCGCGCAGCTTGGGCGCGCCCACCAGGCCACTCTCCATCGTGAAGACGCTGGAGCTGCGCAGCCAGCGGGCGTCGTCGCGCGGCACCGCGATCACGATGCGGGCGTTGCCTTCGTCCGAAAGCTCGATGCGGTCGACCCGGCCGATAGGGAAGCCGGCGAAGGTCAGGTCCATGCCGACCACCACGCCCTCGGAGTTGTCGGCCACCAGCACCAGCGTCTGGGTGCGCTCGAAGGCGCCGCGGGCGTAGAGCACGTAGGCCACCGCGGCGGCGATCAGCAGCAGCACGGCGAGCAGCAGCAGGCGAGCCTTCAGCTCGAGGTGGGCGACCGGCGGGTCGGGATCGTGGCTGGGCGTCATCGTGGGGGGCGGGCGGCGGCAGCCTCAATAGTAGTTGCCGACCAGCGAGGCGACCTCGACCAGCAGGATCACGGCCAGCAGGCGGGCCAGCCGCTGCAGGTCGTCGCGCTCGCGCGCGGCCCGGTCGTGCCGCCGTCCCGCGGCGTCCACCATCGGGATGATAGAGACCGCCAGGCTGAAGAACAGGGTCTTGAGGGTGAAGATCAGCGCGATCACCGGACCGAAGACCTGGCCCACGGTGCGGGTGAAGCCGGCCAGCCCCCAGGTCGAAAAGCCGTAGAGCGAGAGGTAGGTGAGCAGCAAGGTCACCGCGCCGCTCACCGCGGCCAGCGCCACCACCGCGAACATGCCGGCCAGCGCGCGCGGCAGCACCTCGTCGCGGGTCGGGTCGAAACCGGCCGCGAGCTGGCGCTCGAACTCGCCGCGGGCGCGCATCTCGCGCACATGGTCGCCGGCCGCGAGCGTGTAGCGCACCGCGACGAACATGGCCGCCGAGAGCGGGATCAGCTCCAGCACCAGCGTGCGCACCAGCACGTCCAGCGCATAGCGCGACAGGCCGTAGCTCAGCGCCGTCGCCAGCACGATGCGGATGATCACCGTGGCCACCAGCGCCGACAGCACCGTGAAGCTGGGCAGCAGCGGCCGGGTGGCCCGGTAGAGGGTGTGCGCCACCAGGCTGCGCTGGCCGCGCCGGTGGCTGGACGGCGAGAGCGCCAGCACCAGGATCTGCGCGCCGAAATGGATCAGCGCCCACCAGCCGGCCAGCCAAGCTTGCAGGCCGCGGGCCCAGCGGTCGGAGTGTGCGGTGGCAGTGTGCAGTGGCGAGCGGGGTGGCATGCGGCGGCGGGAGAGCCCAGGCCGCCGAGTGTAGGCGCCGCGCCGGGCTTCAGCCCCAGCGGGTCTGCGCGGTCACTTCCAGGTAGTCGTCCGCCGACGGGCAGGGGTGGGCGGCCTCCCGGCTGGCGGCGCGGCGCGAGGTCACGAGCACCTGCTCCATCATCTCGCCCCAGGCGCCTTGCTCGGACTGCTTGAGCGCGGTTTCGCGCGCCGTCATCAGCTCGGTGAACTCGTCGGAGCGCTTGTCGGGGAAACGGTCGGTGGCGCGGTGCGGCGCGTTGCCGAAGTGCAACGCGATGCGGCGCACCAGGCCGCTGTAGATCTGCGAGACACGCGAAGGCGTCACCTTCAGCGAAGCGGCGACCTCGATGGGCGTCAGGCCGATGCCCAGGTAGGCGTCGATCACCATGCGCTCGCGCTCGGGCAGCTGGGCGAAGAAAGCCTCCAGCCGGCGCATCACGATGCCCGTGTCGACCCGGGCCTCGACCTCTTCCTGCGGCGTGGCGGGGTGGAAGCGCTGGGCCGGGCCCTCGTCTTCGTCCTCGTCGACGTTGGCCTGGTTGCGGCCGAGCTGGTCGGCCTGCAGCAGCGAGCTGATCTCGTCGGCGTCCATGCCGGTGAGCTTGGCGAGCTGGGTCAGGTTGGCCTCGGTGCCGTGGGCGGCGCGGTGCCGCTCGCGGGCGATCTGCACCACCTTGATCTTGCGGCGCTCGCCGCGGCTCAGGAAGTCCATCTGGCGCAGCTCGTCCAGCATCGCCCCCTTCACCCGCATGCGCGCGTAGCGCACAAAGGCCTCCTGGGCGGCTTCGCTGTCGCGATCGCCTTCCCACTCGAAGCTGACGGCCGACTGGGCGACGGCAATCAGCCCGACCTGGATCAGATCGGCACGTTCGACATTGGCCGGCAGGTGGCGCACCAGCGCCTGAGCCTGTTTCCGGACCCAGGATTGGTTCTTGGCAATCAGAACCGACGGTACGCCTTGCATCGAGATCATGACGCCATCCTAGGCGCCGCCCCCGCTGCCTAAAGACCGAGCAAGGGCGGTTTTTGCCCCGATATCCGGCCCTTCAGCCCAGCGGGCCCAGCCACTCGCCCAGCACCTCGGCGGCGCCCGGCTTGGCGTGGCCGGGCGAGGGTGGCCGCAGCGGCGTGCCCAGCGCGACCCAGCCCACCAGGGTTTCGCCCGGGCCGCAGAAGGCCGCCTGCACCTTGGGATGGCGCACCTTGGCGCCCGAGAGCATCTTGCCGGCGTAGCCCAGCAGGTGGGCGGCGTTCATCAGATTGGCCAGCGCGCCGCCCAGCGCCACCCACTGCTCGTGCGCCGGCACCAGCGGGTGGCCCAGGTCGATGCGGGCCAGCACCGCCAGCGTCACCGGCGCGCGCTGGGCCCGCTCGGCGTCGATCTGCGCCGCCTCGGCGGTCTTGCCGGCTTCCAGCGCCACCTGCACGAAGAGCTCGGCCAGCCGCGCACGCGCTTCGCCGCGCACCAGCTTGAAGCGGAACGGCACCAGCCCGGCATGGTCGGGGGCGTGCAGCGCCGCCTCGGTCATCAGGCGCAGCGCCGCGTCGTCCGGCCCCGGCTCGCCCAGGTGCTTGATGCCCAGCGAGTAGCGGCTGAGCAGGCCCTGGAGGGCGGCAGGCAGCGGCGCGGCGGCTTCGGACGGCGAAAAGGAGGCGGGATTCATCGGGAACTTCTCTTGCGATGGCGTCACTACTTCAGGGCCAAACCAGAAAGTGCGCCCGGAAAGCGCCGTGCGGCCGGCACGGCCAGCCCCTTGGCCCACCGATTGTGCCGCCAGAGCCCCGCGCCCGCCGGCCCCGCCGTCCGGCCGGCAACAATGCAGCCCCAACCACGACCCCTCTCTGCCGGAGCCCTCTTGCATGCCCCATGACATCAGCCTGATCACCACCATCGCCGCCGGCTTCGGGCTCGCGCTGCTCTTGGGCGTGGTCGCGGCCAAGCTGCGCCTGCCGCCGCTGCTCGGCTACCTGCTGGCCGGTGTGCTGATCGGGCCGGCGACGCCGGGCTTCGTCGCCGACGTGGCGCTGGCCGGCCAGCTGGCCGAGATCGGCGTGATGCTGCTGATGTTCGGCGTGGGCCTGCACTTTTCGCTCGCCGACCTGCTGGCGGTCAAGCGCATCGCCGTGCCCGGCGCCATCGTGCAGATCGGCGTCGCGACGCTGATGGGCATGGGGGCCGCCACCTGGTGGGGCTGGCCGGTCGGCGACGCGCTGGTGTTCGGCCTCTCGCTGTCGGTCGCCAGCACCGTGGTGCTGCTGCGCGCGCTGGAGGCGCAGGGCGTGCTGGAGTCGGGCAACGGCCGCATCGCCGTCGGCTGGCTGGTGGTGGAAGACCTGGTGATGGTGCTGGTGCTGGTGCTGCTGCCGCCGCTGGCCGGGCTGCTGGGCGGCAAGGTGGAGGCCGGCGCCGAGGCCGGCAACCTGTGGACGACGCTGGCCATCACGCTGGCCAAGGTGACGGCCTTCATCGTGCTGATGCTGGTGGTGGGCAAGCGGGTCTTCCCGCGCATCCTGTGGCTGGTGGCGCGCACCGGCTCGCGCGAGCTGTTCACGCTGTGCGTGATCGCCGCCGCGGTGGGCGTGGCCTACGGCTCGGCGGCGCTGTTCGACGTCTCGTTCGCGCTCGGCGCCTTTTTCGCCGGCATGATGATGCGCGAGTCCGAGTACAGCCACCGGGCGGCCGACGAGTCGCTGCCGCTGCGCGACGCCTTCTCGGTGCTGTTCTTCGTCTCGGTGGGCATGCTGTTCGACCCCCGGGTGCTGCTCGACGACCCGCTCAAGGTGCTGCTGGTGGTGGCGATCGTCGTGGTCGGCAAGACCCTGGCGGCCGTCGCGCTGGTGCTGCTGCTGCGCTACCCGCTGGGCACCGCGCTGACGGTGGGTGCCAGCCTGGCCCAGATCGGCGAGTTTTCGTTCATCCTGGCCAGCCTGGGCGTCTCGCTGGGCCTGCTCAGCGCCGAGGGCCAGAACCTGATACTGGCCGGCGCGCTGCTGTCGATCTCGCTCAATTCGCTGCTCTTCACCGCGATGGCGCCGCTGATGGCCTGGCTGCGCGAGCGCTCGGCCTGGGCCCGCAAGATGGAGCAGCGCGACGACCCGCTGGCCGAGTTGCCGGCCAGCACCGACGCCTCGCTGCTGTCGGGCCAGCTGGTGCTGGTCGGCTACGGCCGGGTCGGCAAGCGCATCGCGGTGATGCTGCAGGCCCGCGGCGTGCCGTTCGTCGTCGCCGAGCAGCAGCGCGAGCGGGTCGATGCGCTGCGCGGCCAGGGCCTGGCGGCGGTGTTCGGCGACGCCGCCGACCCGGCCGTGCTGATCCAGGCCCATGTGGCCACCGCGCGCTGGCTGGTGGTCACCGCGCCGGACAGCCTGGCGGCCCGCAAGATGGTGGAGGCCGCCCGCACGCTGAACCCGCAGATCGTCGTGCTGCTGCTCAGCCCCAACGAAGACGAAGCGGCGATGCTGCGCCAGGAGCACATGGGCACGGTCTTCACCGCCGACCAGGCGCTGGCGGAGGTGCTCTCGGGCGCGGTGCTGCGCGGCGCGGCTGCGCCGGGCCACGCCGGCGCGACGCACTGAGGCTGGGCCGCGCCGGCCGGGCCTGCTAGAAGCTCGCCTTGAACTGCGCGCCCACCATGCGCGGCTCGTTGATGAAGCCGGTCAGGTTGTTGAAGTCGATCGCGCCGGTCACGCGGACCTGGTTGGTGATGTTGCGGCCGAACAGCGCGGCCTCGTACTTGCCGTTGCCCCAGACATAGCCCACCCGCAGCCCGCCCTCGACCAGCGACTTGCCGGTGAACTCCACCGACTCGTAGAGGAAGAAGTTGACCTTGCTGCGGTAGGCCCAGTCGGTGTAGACGTACCACTCGCCATCGGAGGTCGGGATGCTGTAGCGGGCGCTGAGGTTGGCGATCCATTTCGGTGCGTTGGGCAGGGCATTGCCGTCGATCAGCGCCTTGCCGTCGGCGTCCAGCGGGTCGGTCACGGTGCAGATGGCGCAGACCGAGACGGCGAGCGAGCCATCCTTGATCTGTGTCTTGTTGTAGCTGCCGGCGAACTTCAGCAGCAGGTTTTCGGTGGCGTAGGCGTCCAGCGTGAGCTCGGCGCCGCTGCCGACCGTTTTCTTCGCGTTCAGCAGGACGTTGCCATTGCCGGCGCCGCCCACGGCCGTCAGTTGCTGGTCCTTGACCTGGTAGTGGTAGACGCTGAACGACGCCCGGGCGCGGCGCTCGAACAGGTCGGCCTTGATGCCGGCCTCGACCGAGGTGTTGGTCTCGGGCTCTGCGGTCGAGAGCGCATTGAACTGCCCGGCCGGCTGGATGCTGGAGCCGCGGTAGCCGGTGGCGACGCGGGCGTAGAGGTTGGTGTCCGGCGTCAGCGCGTAGGTGCCGCTGAAGTCCCAGCTGACCTTGGCGTCCTTGGTGCTGGTGGCCAGGCCATTGGATTCGTCCACGGGCGGGACCAGCAGCGCGGGCTGGGTGGCGAGGTCTTTCTTGTCGTGGGTGTAGCGCAGGCCGCCGCGCAGCTTGAGCTGCGGGGTGACGCTGTAGTTGAGCGAGCCGAAGGCGGCCCAGGAGTTGTTCTTCTGCGTCGTCTGCAGCAAGCCGGTCAGCGGGTTGCCGGCGCTGAAGGAGTCGTAGCTGGTGCTGTCGATGCGGTAGGTTTCGTGGAAGAAGTAGATGCCGGCCTGCCAATTCAGCGGGCCGGCGTTGGCCGACTCGGCGCGGAACTCCTGGCTCAGCTGCTCGTGGGCGCGCAGCGCGTCTGCCGTCTCGGAGGGGAAGAGCGCGCCGCCGGCGGCGACCGGGAAGCCGTAGGGCCCGGCGCTGCCATCGACGTCGCCGCGGCTGAAGCTGCCCAGCGTCTCGTAGCCGGTGATGGAATACAGCGACAGGCCGGGCAGCGCCCATTTCAGCCGCGCGCTGGCGCCGGTGTTGGACAGCACCTGGTCGTTGAGGCCGTCGATCGCGATCTTGTCCTTGTCGAAGCCGTCGACCAGGTCGTTGCTGCCCGGCTTGATGATGCTGGCGCGGAACAGGCGGGCGCTGCCCTCGAGCTCGCGGTTGTGCACGTTGAACAAGGCGCTGAAGTCCTTGCTCGGCGCGTAGAGTGCCTGCACCCGCACGGCGCGGTCGTCGTAGCCCTCGAGGTGCCGGGTCGGGCCGTCAAAAGTGTTGTCGACCCAGTTGTCCTTGTGCTGCGCCAGCAGCGAGACCCGGGCCGCCCAGTCGCCGCCCAGCGGCAGGTTGAAGGCGCCTTCGAGGTTGGTGGTGTCGTCGCTGCCGTAGGACAGGCTGACGTAGCCGTCCTGCTTCGGCGAGGGCGCCACCGAGTTGAACTTGACGACGCCGGCCGGCGTGTTGCGGCCGAAGAGGGTGCCCTGCGGGCCGGCGATCACCTCGACGCGCTCCAGGTCGAAGGCCGGGAAGCCCTTCAGGATGGGGTTCTCCTGCACCACGTCGTCGTAGATCAGCGAGACCGGCTGCGAGGCGTTGAGACGGAAGTCGGTGTTGCCGTAGCCGCGGATGTAGAAGCGCGGGAAGGCGCGGCCGAACGAGGACTCGATGTTCAGGCTGGGCGCCCGGCCGGAGAGTGCGCGCACGTCCTGGCCGCTGGAGTTCAGCACGTCCAGCGCCTCGCCCGAGAGGGTCGAGATCGAGCTCGGCACGTCCTTGATGTTTTCGGTGCGGCGCTCGGCGGTGACGGTCACGGTCTCGAGCTTGCCGGCCTCCTGGGCGTGAGCGGCCTGCAGCGTGGCCAGCGCCAGCGTGACGGCGGCGGCCAGCGGGGTGAGGGAGCCGGGGCGGCGCAGGGGGTGGAGGGGCGACGGGGCAGTGGTGTGAGTGGGCATGCGGCTGACTCTTGCTGGGGTGGGTCCCGGGAGTCAGCAAGCGGCATGCCACTCAGCGCGCCTCGGTCTCTGGGGTCTTGCCGGCCGATGTCGCGCCCGCTTCAGGGCGCCGGCACGCCCTCGCGCCACTGTGCCCAGTTCGCCACGATGTCGCGCACCAGCAGGCCGCCGACGATGGCGAGGTTTTGCGTGGCCGGCACGAAGCCGCCGGTGGCGCCAGTGGTCGAGGCGATGAGCGAGGCATGGGCGCTCTGCCCCGGCTTGGGGCGGTCGAAGTTGGAGCCGGTGCGCAGCACGGCCAGGCGCTTCAGGTCGAGCTTGCCGGCCGCCGCCGCGCGCTCCAGCGCGTTGCGGGTGGCGTTGTCCTCCTGCTGGGTGGTGCAGTAGGTGGCCTGGCCGTCGCTCAGCAGCTTGCTCCACTGGCGCGCGTGTTCGCCCAGGCGGTGGCCGTGCCACCAGGTGTCGCCGCCCAGGGTGTCGCACTGGGTCACGCCGGGCGCGGCGCGGGCGGCCTTCTCGCGGTAGCCGGCGCGGTAGGCGCGCGCGGCGTCGCTGTCCTGCAGCTTGGCGCCCCGGCTCAGTGCGAGGGCCTTTTGCAGCAGGGCCTCGTCGAGCCGGGCGGCCTCGGTGCGGTACTCGAACTTGGGCTTCTCGCCCGGGCCCTTGGTGAGCAGGCCGTAGTAGCCGGTGGACCAGCCCTTGGGCATCTCGCGTGCGTCGATCTCGTGCGCGATGCCCACGTCCACCAGCCAGCGCGCCCAGGCGGCCGTGCCCAGCGTGCCTTGTGCGGGGTCGATGCCGGCGATACCGGCGATCAGGAAGTAGGCCTGGCGGAAGTCGAAGCGCGGGTCCAGCGTGGCGGCCAGCGTCGAGGCAGCGGCGTTGGCGTGGCCCATGCCGGTGGTGAGCAGGCAGACGCCGTCGGCATTGCAGCGCAGGCCGGGGTAGTCGGGCGACAGGCCCGGCACCGGGATGGCGGGGCCCAGCGCAAACGGGGCGACCCAGGGCTCGGCCTCCGGGCCGAACATCGTGATGACCAGCACCTTCACCAGCATGGGGGCGGCGGCGCTGGGCGGCGCGGCGATGAGGGGTGGCGAGTCGGCCTGCGCGACCGACCCCCCCGCCAGGCCTGCCACCAGCGCGGCGGCGGGCAGCATCTTGTTCGGCTTCATCATGGCTTCTTGCTCCCGGGCTTGGCGGCGCGCTGGCGCCAGGCATCGAGGAAGGCCAGCGTCACGGCCGCCTCGTTGGTCTCGGCCAGGCCGCTGGAGAAGAGCGCGCCGACGTCGGCGTTGAACTCGGTGGCGCCGGCCAGGTCGCTGACGCTGCGCATCGCGATGTAGGGCACGCGGTTGGCATAGGCCACGTGGGCCAGCGCGGCGGTCTCCATCTCGACCACCTCGGCCTTCAGCGTCTCGAACAGGTACTGGCGGTAGCCCGCATTGGCGAGGAAGGCCGTGCCCGAGACGCCGGTGCCGCCGACCAGCAACTGCGGCTGTTCCTTCACGCATTGCTGCGGGTCGATCTTGTCGCCCTGCCTGGCACGCGGGCCGCAGCGCTCCAGCGCGGGTTTCAGCGTGCGCGCCACCGCGAGCATCTCGGCGTCCACGGGGTAGTCGAAGCGGTACTCGCCCTTGGGCGCGTTGCCGGCGTTCATCGCGAAGTTCTTGCGCAGGAAGGCGCCCTGGTAGGGCGGCAGCGGCGAGCCGTCGGGCGCGGTGGCGAGCGCCAGGCCCAGGCAACTGACGTCGCCGGCCTTGCCGCAGGGGGCAGGCGGCTTGTCGTCGCCGCTCCAGTAGATCTCCATCGGCATCACCCAGCGCTCGGGGATGGTGACGTCGCCGACGCGGTGGGCCGGGTTCACGCCGCCGGCGATGCCGCTCATGATCAGCCGCTGCACGCCGAAGTGGTCGAGCATCTGCTGGGTGACCAGCGTCGAGTTGATCATGCTGACGCCGCTGAGCACGATGACCACGCGGTTGCCGCGCAGCATGCCGGTGGTGAAGCGGTTGCCGTTGATGGTCCAGACGCGCTTGCCGCGGGTCTGCGCGAGCAGGATGTCGGCCTCGGCGCCAAAGGCCGAGACGATGCCCGTGCGCGGGCTGCAGTCGCTCAGGCAGCGGGGGGCCGCCTGGGCCGGCGGGGCCCACGCGGCGGTTGAAAGCAGGGCGCAGGCAGCAAGCAGGAGCGTGGGGTTCAGGCGCAAGGGATCTCCCGGGCAGTGGGTGTGCGCCAGGGCCAGCAATATGGGTGCCAGTCGGCGGCGCAGGCGTGGGTGCGGAGCGCCGATCTTGCCACCGGGCGGGCCGGTGTTGCGGTGCGGCTAGCCCGCGGCGAAGCGCAGCACGCCGTCCGCGCCCTCCAGCTGCCGCACGCGGCCCTGGCCCAGCAGCGCATGCAGATGGGCGATGGCCTCGCCCATCGCGAAGGTGGTCTGGTGCATGTCCAGCGCGCGGCGGAACAGCACCGGCAGCAGGTCCGCCGCGCTGCAGGGCGCTTCGGCGCAGGCGCGCGCCGCGTCGTCCAGCCGGTCGGCATGGTGCGACTGCAGCTGGTCGACACGGGTGTGCAGGCCGGTGAAGGGCTTGCCGTGCGAGGGCAGCACCAGCGCGCCGGCCGGCAGCGCGCGGTAGCGCTCCAGGCTGGCCAGGTAGAGCGTGAGCGAGTCGGCCTCGGGCTCGGCGTCGGTCACGCTGACGTTGGTGGAGATGCGCGGCAGCACCATGTCGCCGGAGATCAGCAACTGCTGTTCGGCGCAGTACAAGGCCATGTGCTCGGGCGCGTGGCCGTAGCCGGCGATGCAGCTCCAGGCGTGGTCGCCGATGGCGAAGCTGTCGCCGTCGAGCAGGCGGCGGTAGCGCGCGGGTACCTGGGGCACCAGCCACGCGAAGTGGCCGGAGCGGCGGCGCACCTGGTCCAGCGCGGCCTGGTCCGTCAGGCCGTGGCGGGCGAAGAAGTCGGCTGCGGCGTCGCCGCCGAAGCCGGTGGTGGAGAGGCAGGCGAGCTGCGCGGCCTGCCAGTCGGTGGCGCTGATCCAGAGGCGGCAGCCGAAGCGCTCGGTCAGCCAGTGCGCCAGGCCGATGTGGTCGGGGTGCATGTGGGTGACGATCACGCGCAGCACCGGCAAGCCCTCCAGCGCGTCGCCCAGCACCTGCTGCCAGGCCGCGCGGGTGGCGGGGTTGTCGACGCCGCAGTCGACGATGGCCCAGCCCTCGCGCCCGGCGGCGTCGCGGTCGCGCAGCAGCCACAGGTTGATGTGGTCCAGCGCGAAGGGCAGGGCCATGCGCAGCCAGCGCACGCCGGGCCGCAGCGCCAGCGTGTGGCCGGCGGCGGGCAGCGTGTCGCCCCAGGGGTAGTGGAGCTGCTCTTCTTGCTGGGACTTCAGGTCGGGCATGGCGGGTCCGGCGGGGTGGGAGGGCGGTGGTCTCGATGGTCGGGCAGGCGCGCGGGCCGGCTTGTCGCGCAGGTGACCGGCTCGCGGTGCGCGCCGACTCGCGTAGACTTCCGTTTACGTTAACGTCAACCTGCCGCTGCCCGCCCTCCCGCGATGAATGCCCCCACGCGCCCCGCCCCCAAAGAGGCCAAGACCTTCACGATCACCGAGCTGGCGCAGGAGTTCGACATCACGCCGCGCGCGATCCGCTTCTATGAAGACGTGGGCCTGCTGGAGCCGGCGCGCGCCGGCCGCAACCGCGTCTACACCCACGGCGACCGCACGCGGCTCAAGCTCACGCTGCGCGGCAAGCGGCTGGGGCTGACGCTGTCGGAGGTCAAGCAGCTGGTCGACCTCTACGAGTCGGGTACCGACGCGAGGCCGCAGCTCGAGGCCTTCCTGCTGGTGCTGGGCGAGCACCGCCGCCAGCTCGAGCAGCAGCTCGACGACATCCGCGTGACGCTGGGCGAGATCGAGCAGCACGAAGCCCGCTGCCGCGCGCTGCTGTCCCACGGCGCGCCTGCGGTGGTGGCCGCACTGCCCGAGCGCCGCGCCGCCGCCAAGCGGGGCGCCGCCAAACCGGCGGCCACCGCGCGTAGCAGCCGGGGCTGACGACATGCAAGACCTCGTGCCCAACCTCGTGCCGAACGCCATGCCGAACACCACGTCCCACGCCACGCCCGCTCCCCTCCGCCGCGTCGTCGCCATCGGCGGCGGGGGCTTCTCGATGGAAGACTACCGCCTGCACCAGGAGCGCTACCTGCTGTCGCTGGCGCGCAGCCCCCATCCGCGCGTGCTCTTCCTGCCCACTGCCAGCGGCGACCGCGAGCTCTACCAGCTGCGCTTCCTGCGGGCGTTCTCGCAGCTGGATTGCACGCCGTCGGTGCTGGCGTTCTTCCCGTTCGACATGAAGCGCGACTACGCCCAGGCGGTGCGCGAGGCCGACCTGGTCTTCGTCGGCGGCGGCAACACGGTGGCCATGCTGGCGGTGTGGCGCGAGTTCGGCTTCGAGCAGGCGCTGAAAGAGGCCTACGAAGCCGGCACGGTGCTGGCGGGCATCAGCGCCGGGGCCAATTGCTGGTTCGAGCGCTACGTGACCGACAGCGTGCCGGGCGGCGGCGTGCGCGAAGGCCTGGGCCTGCTGCCCGGCTGCTTCTGCCCGCACCTGGACAGCGAGGCCTGGCGCCAGCCGGTGCTGGGCGCGCAAGCGGCGCCGGCCTGGGGCGCCGGTGAAAACGTGCTGTTGCGCTTCGACGACGGGTTGCTGCAGGAGGCCGTGCACGACCGCGTCGCGAGCGCGACCGCCGCTCTCTGCATGCAGCGCGGCGCGGCGGCCGGCGAGTTGCAGCCGCTGCCGGCCCGCCCGCTCGCGGCGTTGGTGTGACGGCCCGCTTTCCGTAAACTGGCGGTCCCGATTGATGCACCGCAACAAAGCCACGCCATGAGTGACGACCTCTCCGAGCTGTTCGAAAAAAACCGCGCCTGGGCCGCCGACACCGAAGCGCGCGAGCCCGGCTTCTTCAGCCGCCTGCTGGTGCAGCAGACGCCGCAGTACCTGTGGATAGGCTGCGCCGACAGCCGCGTGCCGGCCAACGAGCTGGTGGACCTGCTGCCGGGCGAGCTCTTCGTGCACCGCAACGTGGCCAACGTGGTGGCGCACTCCGACCTCAACGCGCTGTCGGTGATCCAGTTCGCGGTGGACAGCCTGCGCGTGCAGCACATCATCGTCGTCGGCCACTCCAACTGCGGCGGCGTCAAGGCCGCGCTCTACAACCACCGCGTCGGCCTGGTCGACAACTGGCTGCGCCACGTGCAGGACGTGCGCCACCAGCACCAGGCCTGGCTGGAGCAGGTGCCCGATGCGCGCCGGGTGGACGCGCTGTGCGAGCTCAACGTGCTGGAGCAGGCGCGCAACGTCTGCTTCACCACCGTGGTGCAGGACGCCTGGGCGCGCGGCCAGGAGGTGGTGGTGCACGGCTGGGTCTATGGGCTGCACAACGGCCTGCTGGAGGACTTGCGCATGACGGTCTCCTCCGGCATCGACGTGGCCACCGCCTACGCCACGGCGCTGGAGTCCATCCACGCGCGCTACCGCGACGACCTGATGACCTCGCTGACGCGCGTGGCCTGAGCGCCATCAGCCCCATGTTCCCGCAGCAGCTCAACGACACCCGGGCGTTCGACATCGCGCAGGCGCTGCTGGACGGCTTCAACAAGCATTACCGGCTGTTTCGCGAGGCCAGCGCCGGGGCCAAGCAGCGCTTCGAGGCAGCCGACTGGCACGGCCAGCAGCGCGCCCAGCGTGAGCGCATCGAGTTCTACGACCGGCGGGTGGACGAGGCGGCCGAGCGGCTGCAGCGCGGCTTCCAGGCCAGCGCCTTGTCGATGGACACCTGGCAGCAGGTCAAGCTGCACTACATCGGGCTGCTGATCGACCACCACCAGCCCGAGCTCGCCGAGACCTTCTTCAACTCGGTGATGACCAAGATCCTGCACCGCAGCTACTTCCACAACCACTTCATCTTCGTGCGGCCGGCCGTCTCCACCGAGTACATCGAAAACGACGAGCCCGCCGCCGCGCCCACCTACCGCGTCTACTACCCCAGCCGCGAGACGCTGGGCGACGAGATCCGGCGCCTGGTCACCAATTTCCAGCTGGCATGCGAGTTCGAGGACCTGGACCGCGACGTCGCCAGCGTGCTGGCCGCGATGCTGGAGGTGCTGGGCGACTTCCGGCCGCGCGCCAACTTCCAGATCCAGGTGCTGTCGTCGCTGTTCTTCCGCAACAAGGGCGCCTACGCCGTCGGCAAGATCGTCAACGGCTTCCAGGAGACGCCGTTTGCGCTGCCCATCCTGCACGGCGGCCGCGGCCGGCTGCTGATCGACACCGTGCTGTTCAGCGAAGAAGACCTGCTGCTGCTGTTCAGCTTCGCGCGGGCCTACTTCCTGGTGGACATGGAGATCCCCAGCGCCTATGTGCAGTTCCTGCGCTCGATGATGCCGCGCAAGCCGCGCGCCGAGCTCTACAGCGCCATCGGCCTGCAAAAGCAGGGCAAGAACATCTTCTACCGCGACTTCCTGCACCACCTGCGCCACAGCAGCGACGCCTTCCGCATCGCGCCCGGCATCAAGGGCATGGTGATGCTGGTGTTCGACCTGCCCAGCTTCCCGTTCGTCTTCAAGGTCATCAAGGACCACTACCCGCCGCAGAAGGACACCTCGCGCGAGCAGATCATGGGCAAGTACCTGCTGGTCAAGCAGCACGACCGTGTCGGCCGCATGGCCGACACGCTGGAGTTCTCCAACGTGGCCTTCCCGCGGGCGCGCTTCGAGGACGAGCTGATCGCCGAGATCCAGCACTTCGCGCCCAGCCAGCTCGAGATCTCCGACCGCGACGGCGACGGCCAGACCGAGGTGATACTGAAGCACGTCTACATCGAGCGGCGCATGATCCCGCTCAACATCTTCCTGCAGGACGCCTCGCCCGACCAGCTCGAACACGCGGTGATCGAGTACGGCAACGCGATCAAGGACCTGGTGGCGGCCAACATCTTCCCCGGCGACATGCTGTGGAAGAACTTCGGCGTGACGCGCCACGGCAAGGTCGTGTTCTACGACTACGACGAGATCGAGTACATGACCGACTGCAACTTCCGCCGCGTGCCCGAGCCGCGCAACGAAGAGGAAGAGATGTCCGGCGAGATCTGGTACCGCGTCGGGCCCAAGGACGTGTTCCCCGAGACCTTCGGGCCCTTTTTGCTGGGCAACACGGCGGTGCGCGAGGTCTTCATGAAACACCATGCCGACCTGCTCGACGCCGATTTCTGGCAGGCTCACAAGCAGCGCATCGCCGCCGGACATGTGCACGACGTCTTCCCCTACGAGCCGGCGAGGCGCTTCTCGGCGCTGCGCGCGGCTCGCACGCAGCCCCCAGCCGCCGAGAGCGGCGCCACCGTTCCATCGAAGGAGACCCAACATGGCTGATTCCGTTGTCATCGTTTCTGCCGCGCGCACGCCCATCGGCGGCCTGCTCGGCGACTTTTCGTCTCTCGCGGCGTGGGAGCTGGGCGCGGTCGCGATCAAGGCCGCGGTCGAGCGCGCCGGCGTGCCGGGCGACGCCATCGACGAAGTGCTGATGGGCAACTGTCTGATGGCCGGCCAGGGCCAGGCCCCCGCCCGCCAGGCCCTGCGCAAGGCCGGCCTGCCGGACTCGGCCGGCGCCGTCACGCTGAGCAAGATGTGCGGCTCGGGCATGCGCACGATGATGTTCGCCCACGACATGCTGGCGGCCGGCTCGGCCGAGGTGATGCTGGCCGGCGGCATGGAGAGCATGACCAACGCGCCGCACCTGATGTTCGCCCGCAAGGGCATCAAGTACGGCGCCAGCGCGGTCTACGACCACATGGCGCTGGACGGCCTGGAAGACGCCTACGAGCGCGGCAAGGCCATGGGCGTGTTCGCCGAACAGTGCGTGGCCAAGTACGGCTTCAGCCGCGAAGCGCAGGACCAGTTCGCGATCCACTCCACCCAGCGCGCGAAGAAGGCCAACGAAGACGGCAGCTTCGACTGGGAGATCGCGCCGGTGACCCTGGCCGGCAAGGCCGGCGAGACGCAGGTCAGGTTCGACGAGCAGCCCTTCAAGGCCAAGCTGGACAAGATCCCCGGGCTGAAGCCGGCCTTCAGGAAGGACGGCACCATCACCGCCGCCACCTCCTCCAGCATCTCCGACGGCGCCGCCGCGCTGGTGCTGATGCGCGAGTCCACCGCGGCCCGCATGGGCGCCAAGCCCATCGCCCGCATCGTCTCGCACGCGGTGCATGCGCAGGCGCCCGAGTGGTTCGCCACCGCGCCGGCCGGCGCGATCCAGAAGGCGCTGAAGAAGGCGGGCTGGGCGGCCGGGCAGGTCGACCTGTGGGAGGTCAACGAGGCCTTCGCCGCGGTGACGATGGCGGCGATGGCCGAGTTCAAGCTGCCGCACGAGATCGTCAACGTGCACGGCGGCGCCTGCGCGCTGGGACACCCTATCGGTGCCTCGGGTGCGCGCATCGTCGTCACCCTGCTGGGCGCGCTGAAGGCGCAGGGCAAGCAGCGCGGGATGGCGGCGCTCTGCATAGGCGGCGGCGAAGCGACCGCGCTGGCGGTGGAGCTGCTCTGAGATGCAGCGCGTGAGCCCCGATCGCGCCCCGCCGGCCAGCGTGCTGGTGGTGGGCGCCTCGCGCGGCATCGGCCTGGAGCTGGTGCGCCAGTACCACGCGGCCGGCAGCGCGGTGGTCGCCACCGCGCGCGACGACCAAGGGCTGGCGCGGCTGAAGGCGCTGGGCGCCAAGCCGCTGCGGCTGGACGTGACCGACGCGGCCAGCGCCTCGGGCCTGGCCTGGCAGATCGACGGCGAGGCCTTCGACGTGGCCATCGTCAACGCTGGTGTCTACGGCCCGCGCACCAGCGGGCTGGAGCCGCCCACCAAGGCCGATTTCGACCACACCATGCACACCAACGTGCTCGGCCCCATGCGGGTGATACCGCAGGTGGCCGAGGCGCTGGCGCCCGGCGCGCGGCTGGTGGTGCTCTCGTCGCGCATGGGCTCGATAGGCGCGCGCGCCAACGCCACCGGCTGGGTCTACCGCGCCTCCAAGGCGGCGCTCAACTCGGTGCTCAAGGACAGCGCGCTGGCGCTGCAAGGCCGCGCGCTGTGCGCCGCGCTGCACCCCGGCTGGGTGCGCACGGCGATGGGCGGCGACGACGCCGACCTGCCTGTCGAGACCAGCGCCGCCGGCCTGCGCGGCGTGATCGCAGGCCTCACCGCCGCCGAGCACGGCGGCTTCTTCGACTACCAGGGCGAGCCCATCCCCTGGTGATGCGGGCGCCTTGCGGGGCGCGCGACTGACACAACAACGATCCCGGAGACACCCCATGCTGCTCAGCGAAGACCACCGCGCCGTGCAAGACGCCGTGCGCGCCTATGTGCAAGACAACATCGCGCCGCAGGCTGCGCGCTGGGACAAGGAGCACCACTTCCCGGCCCAGGAGCTGCGCGGCCTCGCAGCGCTCGGCTGCTACGGCGTCGCGGTGCCCGCCGAGTACGACGGCGCCGGGCTGGACTACCTGGCGCTGGCCATCATCCTCGAAGAAATCGGCGCCGGCGACGGCGGCACCTCGACGGTGGTCAGCGTCAACAACTGCCCCGTCTGCTCCATCCTGATGGCCTTCGGCAACGAGGCGCAGAAGGAGCAGTTCCTCAAGCCGCTGGCGCGCGGCGACATGCTGGGCGCCTTCTGCCTGACCGAGCCGCACGTGGGCTCCGAGGCCGGCGGCCTGCGTACCAGCGCGCTGCGGGACGGTGACCACTACGTGCTGAACGGCGTCAAGCAGTTCATCACCAGCGGCAAGAACGGCGACCTGGCGATCGTGATGGCGGTGACCGACAAGGCCGCCGGCAAGAAGGGCATCAGCGCCTTCGTCGTGCCGACGAACACGCCCGGCTACACGGTGGCGCGCATCGAAGACAAGATGGGCCAGCACAGCAGCGACACCGCGCAGATCCTGTTCGAGAACTGCCGCGTGCCGGTGGCCTACCGCCTGGGTGAAGAGGGGCAGGGCCTGAAGATCGCGCTCTCGGGCCTGGAGGGCGGGCGCATCGGCATCGCGTCGCAGAGCGTCGGCATGGCGCGTGCGGCGTTCGAGGCGGCGCTCACCTACTCGAAGGAGCGCGTGGCCTTCTCCAAGCCCATCTTCGAGCACCAGGCGGTGCAGTTCAAGCTGGCCGACATGGCCACGCGCATCGAAGCGGCGCGCCAGCTGATCTGGCATGCGGCAAGCCTGAAGGACGCCGGCCTGCCCTGCCTGAAGGAGGCCGCGATGGCCAAGCTCTTTGCCAGCGAGATGGCGGAGCAGGTCTGCTCGGCCGCTATCCAGGTGCACGGCGGCTACGGCTATGTCAGCGACTTCCCGGTCGAGCGCCTGTACCGCGACGTGCGGGTCTGCCAGATCTACGAAGGCACGTCGGAGGTGCAAAAGATCCTGATCGGGCGGGCGCTGGCTTGAGCCTGCGGCTGCCGGTGCGCGCGCTGCAGCGCGCGTGGGTGAGCGCGCCGGGCTCGCTGAGCGCGCACCTGCACCAGGCCAGGCCGCCGTTGCGGGTGCAGCCGCTGCGCGAGGCGAGGGTGTCGCTGCTGCCCTATGAGCTCGAGGGCCTGCGCGAGCCGGCGGGCACCGCCGCGCGGGGCCGCGAGGTGGTGTTGTGGGGCGGCGGGCAGGCTATGGTGCTGGCCCGCTCTGTCGTGGCGGCCGTGCACTCGCGCGGCGTCTGGCGGGCCTTGCGCGGGCTGGGCAGCCGCTCGCTGGCGGAGCTGCTCTTCAGCCGCAGCGATGTCAGCCGCTCCGCGATCACCTGGCAGTGGCTGCCGCCGCGGCATCCGCAAGTGCGCCAGCTCGCGCGCACCTGGTCTCGGGTCCACGCGCAGCCCTGGCCCGGCGGCGGCGTGTGGCGCCGCCACTCGGTCTTCACCCGAGGCCACCAGCCCTTGCTGGTGGCCGAGTTCTTCGCCCCCGCCCTGATGCGCGACTGGCCGCGCCGGGTGCGCCACCATGGACGCTGCACGAGGCGGCGCGTAAGGTCAACAGCATGAAACCGCCGATCGATTTCTACTTCGACTTCTCGTCGCCCTACGGCTACATCGCCAACGAGTGGATAGACGCGCTGGCCGCCCGCCATGGCCGCACCGTGCGCCGGCATGCGGTGCTGCTGGGCGTGCTCTTCCAGGCCGCCGAGGTGAAGACGCCAATGGCTCACCCGCTGAAGCGCGAGTACACGCTGCGCGATTTCGCTCGCTCGGCCCGCTTCGAGCGCGTGCCCTATGTGCAGCCGCAACCCTTCCCCATCGCCACGCAGAACGCCGCGCGCGTCTTCTGGTGGCTGCGCGATACCCAGGGCGAAGAGGAGGCCGCGCATTGGGCCCGCTGCGCCTACCGCGCCTACTTCACCCGCGGCGTGCCGCTGGACGACCCGCAGGCACTGAAGAGCCTGGCGCCCGAGATCGGCCTGCCGGCCGAGGCGCTGGCGGCGGTCTGGAGCGACCCGGTGTGGAAGGACAGGCTTCGGCGCGCCAACGAAGCAGCCGGCGCCCTCGGCATCTATGGCGCCCCCTTCTTCTTCGTCGACGGCGAGCCCTTCTGGGGCAACGACCGCAAGGCGCAGATCGAGCGCTGGTTGAGCGACGGGCCGTTCTGACCCGGCGGTGGTCTACGCCACGGCGATGGGGATCACGCTGCGGGCCTTTGCCTCCGGCACCAACCCAGGCTCGCGCCCCTCGAACCGCGCCAGCAGCACCTGCTGCTGCGCCTTGGCCGTTGCCACGCTGGCCAGCTTGACGTGGCCGTAGCCGCGGATGCGCTCGGGCAGCCGGGCGAGGGCGATGGCGGCGGCGTGGTTGTGCGTGCTCAGCGCCGGCAGCAAGGCCTCGCGCAGCAGGGCCTCGTAGTCGTTCGCGAGCGAGCGCTCCAGCCGCCGCTCCTGCGTGTGGCCGAAGGGGTCCAGCCAGCGGCCGCGCAGACCGCGGGCCTTGGCCAGCAGGCGCATCGCCGGCATCAGCCAGGGGCCGATGCGCAGCTTGCGGGGCCGGCCGTCGGGGCCGGGGCGCGACAGCAGCGGCGGCGCCATGTGGAAGTGGATGCGGCCCACGTGGTCGAACTGTTCCGCCAGCGCGCGCTCGAAGCTGCCGTCGACGTAGAGCCGGGCGACCTCGTATTCGTCTTTCACGGCGAGCAGCTTGGCGAAGTGGCGCGCGACGGCGTCGGTCAGCGGCGTGCCCGTGTCGGCGTTGTCGGCCGCAGCACTCAGCCGCAGCGAGATCTCGCGCTCGTGCACCGCCTCCACCAGCTCGCGATAGCGCCGGGCCAGGGCGGCGTCCTGGTAGGCCGTCAGGAACTCGATGCGGCGCTCGACCAGGCCCCCGGTGCCGAACAGCCTCGTCGAGGCTTCGTCGGCCTGTGAGCCTGCGCCGGCCAGCCGCTGCACCGCCGCGGTATCGACGGCGGCCAGCCGCCCCAGCGCAAAGGCCGTCTTGTTGGCCTCCACCGCCACGCCGTTCAGCTCGATCGCGCGCATCAGCGCCGCCTCGCTGAGCGGCACCAGCCCGCGCTGGAAGGCGGCGCCCAGCATCACGATGTTGCTCGGGATGGTGTCGCCCATCATCTGCTGCGCGAGGTTTTGCGCGTCCAGCGTCTGCACAAGCTCATCGCCGGCGGCATGCCGCAGCTTGGCCAGCAGCGAAGCCGCCTGCAGGCTCGCGTCCGGGTTGCGCACGAAGGCCGCGGTGGCGAGCTCGTGGGTGTTGGCCAGCACCTCGGTGCGGCCGTGCTTGACCGTGCTCAGCGCGTCGGCCGAGGCGCCCACCACCATGTCGCAGGCCAGCAGCACGTCGGCCTGCTGGGTGTCGATGCGGACCTGGTTCAGCAGGTCGGCGCTGGGCGCCACGCGCACGAAGCTGAGCACCGCGCCGCCCTTTTGCGCAAAGCCCATGAAATCCAGCACCGAGGCCTGCTTGCCCTCCAGGTGGGCGGCCATCGTGATCAGCGCACCGATGGTGACCACGCCGGTGCCGCCGACGCCGGTGACCAGCATGTCGAACGGCCCCGTCCAGCGCCATGGCCGGGGTGCGCCTATGCGCGCAAGGGCCGCGGCCAGGTCGGCCGGCGTGAAGCTCGCGCCGACCCGTTTCTTGGGCACCGCGCCGTCCAGCGTGACGAAGCTGGGGCAAAAGCCGTTGACGCAGGAGAAGTCCTTGTTGCACGAGCTCTGCTCGATCTGGCGCTTGCGGCCCCAGTCGGTCTCGACGGGGATCACCGAGAGGCAGTTCGACGCCTGCCCGCAGTCGCCGCAGCCTTCGCAGACGGCCTGGTTGATGAAGATGCGCTGCGCCGGGTCCACCATCTCCTTCTTCTTGCGCCGCCGCCGCTTCTCGGCCGCGCAGGTCTGGTCGTAGATCAGCAGCGTGACGCCGGCCACCTCGCGCAGCTCGCGCTGCACCGCATCCATCTCGCTGCGATCGTGGAAGCCGGTGCCGGGCGGGAACTCGCCGTGGCGGCCGTCGTACTTGGCGATGTCGTCGGAGACCACCACGATGCGCGTGGCACCCTCGGCCTCGATCTGCCGCGCGATCTGCGGAACGCTGATGGGCCCATCCACCGGCTGGCCGCCTGTCATCGCGACCGCGTCGTTGTAGAGCAGCTTGTAGGTCAGCGTGGCGCCTGCCGCCACGGCCTGGCGGATGGCGAGCAGGCCGGAGTGGAAGTAGGTGCCGTCGCCGAGGTTCTGGAACACGTGCGGCTCGGTGGTGAAGCGCGAGTGCGCCACCCAATCGACCCCCTCGGCGCCCATCTGTATCAGGCCCGAGGTGCTGCGCTCCATCCAGCTCGCCATGAAATGGCAGCCTATGCCGGCCAGCGCGCGCGAGCCTTCGGGCACCTGGGTGGAGCTGTTGTGCGGGCAGCCGGAGCAGAAGTAGGGCTGGCGCCTGACCGCATCGGCGGCGTTGGAGAGCAGCGCCGGCATCGTGAAGTCGATCACCAGGTGGCGCCGATCCAGCGCCGGGTTGAGCCGCGCCAGCCACTCGGCCACCACCGGCATGATGCGCGAGGGCCGCAGCTCGCCCAGCGACGACAGCAGCGGTGCGCCTTCGGGCGTGGTCTTGCCGGCGACGCGCGGGCGCTGCGAGCCGGGCAGGCCGTAGAGCAGCTCCTTGATCTGCCGCTCGACGACAGGCGCTTTTTCCTCGATCACCAGCAGCTCTTCGAGGCCTTGCGCAAACTCTGCGATGCGCGTCGGCTCCAGCGGGAACACGAGGCCCACCTTGTAGACCCGCACGCCGGCGGCGGCCAGCGCGTTCGGGTCGAGGTCGAGCCGGCGCAGCACCTCCATGAAGTCGTAATGCGCCTTGCCGACCGTGACGATGCCCAGCGTGGCTCGCGGGCTGGCGACGATGTGCTTGTCCACCGAGTTGAGCCGGGCGAAGGCGCGCACCGCGTCGAGCTTGGCGGCGAGGCGCTCTTCCAGCGCGAGCGAGGGCAGGTCCACGGAGCGCACATGCAGATCCTGCGGAGGCTGGTGGTCCACGGGCAGCACGAAGTCCAGCGGCACGCCGTCCAGGTCCACCGTCATGCCGGACTCGACCACCTCGGAGATCGCCTTGAAGCCCACCCAGGCGCCCGAGAAGCGCGACAGCGCCCAGCCGTACAGGCCGAACTCCAGGTATTCGGCCACGTTCGCCGGGTGCAGCACCGGCATGCTCCAGGCCATCATCGCCCCGTCGCTCTGGTGCGGCATCGACGACGAGACACAGCCGTGGTCGTCGCCCGCCACCACCAGCACGCCGCCCAGCGCGCTGCTGCCGTAGACATGGCCGTGCTTCAGCGCGTCGCCCGCGCGATCGACGCCGGGGCCCTTGCCGTACCACATCGCGCACACGCCATCGACCGTGCGCTTGGGGTCCAGCGCCACCCGCTGCGTGCCCAGGCAGGCAGTGGCCGCGAGGTCTTCGTTGATGGCGGGCAGGAACTGCACGCCGGCGGCGTCGAGGAAGGGCTTGGCCTTCCACATCTGCTGGTCGACCATGCCCAGCGGGCTGCCGCGGTAGCCCGAGACGAAGCCGGCCGTCTTGAGGCCGGCCGCCTCGTCGAGCCGGCGCTGCATCAGCGGCAGGCGCACGAGGGCCTGGGTGCCGGTGAGGAAGACCGCGCCGCGCTCGGCGGCCAGGTTGTCGGCCAGCGCGTAGGGGCGCAGCGCGGGCGCTGCGGGCAGGGCGTCAAGGGGCATGGCGGCTTGTCTCCATCGAATCTGTTTGGCCTCGATGCTAGGCAGGCTGGTGGAAACAAGCGTTTCTTTCATTCGCCAGATTCGCTAGTCTGCGCAAGAACTACTTCAAATCTCTGCGACTATCGAAATGAACCTCCTCGACCGCGTGACGCGCCGCATCATCGAAGCCCTGCAGCGCGACGGCCGGCAGAGCGCGCAGCAGCTTGCCGATGGCGTCGGCATGTCGCCCACGCCGGTCTGGCGGCGCGTGAAGGAGCTGGAGCAGTCCGGCACCATCCTGCGCTACGTGGCCCTGATGGACCGCGAGAAGCTGGGCCTGGCGATCTGCGTCTTTGCCCACGTCTCGCTGGTGCGCCACACCGACGGCGCGGTCGAGGACTTCGAGCGGCTCGCGCTGGCCTGCCCCGAGATCATGGAGTGCGCCAGCATCACCGGCGAGGCCGACTACATGATCAAGGTCGTGGTGCCCGACATGAAGGCCTATGACCGCTTCCTGCAGGAGCGTTTGTTCAAGCTCAAGGGCGTCTCGAGCATACGCACCAACGTCGTGTTGCGCGACGTCAAGTACGAGACCGCGCTGCCGCTGCCGCCCTGAGGCCGGCACCCGAAAACTGTGGGGTTATGCGCAGGTGACCGACAATGCCGCGCATGGATCTGGCGGACCACTTTCGTACCTCGGCGCGGGCCAACCGGCTGGCGAACTACCGCCTGCAGCAGGCAATGCTGTGCCTGGGCAGCGAAGACTTCCATGCCCGCCGCGTGAGCTTCTTCCCCAGCCTGGCTGCCACGGTCAATCACCTGCTGGCGGTCGATGTTTATTACACCGCCTGCCTGCATGGCGAGGCCGACATGGTGCTGCAGTACCAGCAGTTCCGCCCCTGTGCCAACGTGACCGCCTGGGCTCGGCGCCAGAAGCTCAACGACGAGCGCCTGATCGCCCTGTGCGACGGCTTGGCGATGGACGATCTGGAGCGCCCGGTGCGGCTGGACCGTGGCGACCGGGTCGACCTGAACCCGCTGGGCCGCACGCTGGCGCATTTGTTCATGCACCAGACCCACCACCGCGGCCAGGTGCACGCGATGTTGTCCGGCACCTCCATCAAGCCGCCGCAGCTCGACGACTTCCTGCTGCCCAGCGACGCGCGGGTGCGTACCGACGACGTGCAGGCGCTGGGCTGGACCGAGATCGACCTCTTCGGCGAGCACTCGCAGGCGGCCTGAGTGGCACCACTGCGCTGCTCAACTGAGCGGCTCACCCCCGCGGCCCGGTGCCGCGCAGCGGTCAGAAGTACAAGGCCAGCACCCCGCCTATCTCCCCATCGCAGACGATGGGCAGGGCGACCAGGCTGGCCAGCCCGGCGTCGCGGGCGGCGTTGCTGACCGGCTCGGGCTGCTCCGCCACGCGGTGGCTCACGCAGGGCACGCCGCTGCGCAGGGCGCTGACCAGGCAGCCCGGCATGTCGTCGGTCAGCGGCATCAGCGCGGGCGGCAGGCTGCCCTTCAGCTCGCAGTGGCCCCACTGCCGGCGCAGCGTGAATTCGTCGGCGTCCGGCAGCCAGCTCTCGATGCGGCCGGCCAGTGGCGTGCGCAGGCCGGAGAGCAGGGTGAGCACGTGGTTTTCGTGCCCGGCCGCGCCGCAGGGCAGCGCGAGCCCCTGCTCCAGCCCGGCGGCCACCGCGCTCTCGCTGCGCAGGAAGCCGGGGGCGGTTGCCAGGTCGTTCATGAAGACGGCGCCCTCGCGCTGCCAAGCCAGGCCCGGCAGGCCGGCGCCGCGCGAGAGGTAGGTGTCGCGCGTCAGCGCTTCGAAATCGGCCTCGCCGCTGCCGTAGGCGCCGTCCACCAGCTTCAGGTCGGTGCTGACGCGCGGGTCGTTGCGCCAGAGCTCCACCGCCCCGCCATGGGGCTGCAACTCCCCAAGCAGGAACACCAGCACGGCGGTGAGCTGGCCGCGCACGAAGATGGGCAGTGCCATCGCGCAGGCCAGGCCGGCGGCGGCGGCCGCCTCGCTGCGCCGGAACCATGAGCCCTGCAACTGCTTGAGCAGGATGGGCTGGCCGGCGTCCCAGGCCCGGCCTGGCAGACCCTCGCCCTTGCCGAAGCACATCTGGCGGCTGATGCGGCCGAAGTTGCCGGCATCGCCGTACAGGCCGCCGCCGAACTCCAGCAGGCTGCCATCGGCGCTGGGCCGCCAGACCTCGGTGACCTTGATGAGGGTGTTCATCGCCGCTCTCCTGCCGTGTGGAGCGCAGTTCGCAGCAACTTCCGCGCCAAAGGCGAGCCGCGGCGCCGTGCACAAGGTACCCAGGTCAAGAATCGAGGTCGCCGTCCGCCACCTCGTTCAAGACGGGACCGCGGCACAGAGCGACACTCTCGTCCCATGTTGATCGGAACTCTTTTCGCGCTGGCGGCCGGACTCATGTGGGGCCTGGTATTCGTGGCCCCCACCATGCTGCCGGACTATCCGGCCACGATGCTGTCATTCGCTCGCTACCTGGCGTTCGGGCTGATCGCATTGCCCCTGGCCTGGCTGGACCGCCGTCGCATGGCGCAGTTCAGCCGCGCGGAGTGGCTAGAGGCGGGCAAGCTCTCGGTGGTGGGCAACGTGCTGTACTACTTCTGCCTGGCCGGTGCCATCCAGCGCGCAGGCGGGCCTTTGCCCACCATGCTCATCGGCACGCTGCCGGTCGTGATCGCGATCTGCTCCAACCTGCGTGACACGGCCCGCGATGGCCGCGTGCCCTGGCTGAAGCTGGTGCCTTCGCTGGTGTTGATCGGCACGGGGATAGGCTGCGTCAACCAGGTCGAGATCGAGCACCTGCGCGCCGACCCATCGGCCGATCTGGGGCGCTATGGCACGGGCGTGTTGCTGGCGGTGGCGGCGGTCGCCTGCTGGACCTGGTACCCCCTGCGCAATGCCGACTGGCTCCGAGCGCACGCCGACCGAAGCCCGCGAAGCTGGGCTACCGCGCAAGGCCTGGCCACATTGCCCCTGGCGGCCTTGGGGTTTGCCTCGTTCTGGGCGTGGAGCGCCGCCACCGGCCAGGCGCTCGCGATGCCTTTCGGGCCTACGCCGGCACTATTTCTGGGGCTGATGCTCGCGATCGGCCTGTTCGCTTCGTGGCTGGGCACGCTGTGCTGGAACGAGGCGAGCCAGCGGCTGCCCACCACGCTGGTGGGACAGCTCATCGTGTTCGAGACACTCTCGGCGCTGGCCTACGCCTTCCTGTTGCGCGGCCAATGGCCAGCGCCGACCACCTTGCTCGGCATCGTGCTCCTGGTCGCCGGCGTGGCCTGGGCGCTGCGCGTTCGGCCGGAGCCTCTGGTGGCCGCTGAATCGCACGCGGCGTGATACCGGGTGCGTGGGGAGCCGCCGATTGCCAATGGCCCAGCGAACGGCGTCTGACGCCGCGGGCCGCCAACCGCTGCGACCGGCTCGCGGTCAGCGCCGCAGCGCGCTGCTCACCTCGTCGCGCAGACGCCGCAACGCCGCCAACTCCGCGTCCGGCGCCTGTAGCGCACTCCACAGCAGCGTGACCAGCGCGTCGGCGGTGGGCTCGATGTCGATGGGCTTGTCCTGCCCGACGGCCTCCCAGAGCAGGTGCTCCATCGGCCCGAAGACCAGCGGCCGCAGCAGCCGCAGCGGCATGTCGGCGCGGATCTCGCCGCTCGCCTGGCCGCGCGCCAGCAGGTCCATCAGCGGCGCGGTGTAGCGGCGCTGCAGCGGCAGCAGGCTGTCGCCCAGCGACTGGCCCTTGGCCCGACCCTCCGAGAGCACCAGCGCGCAGAGGCCGGTGCCCTGGTCGAGGAACAGCCGCAGGTGGGTGTGCACGATGAACTGCAGCTGCGCGCGTATGCCCTGCTCGCGCGGCAGGCCGGTTTCTATCGCCGCAATGATCTCGTCGTACCAGTCGTGGATGACGCGCTCGCAGAGCTCGCGCTTGCCGCGGAAGTAGGTGAAGACCGTGGCCTCCGAGACGCCCAGGCGCTGCGCGATCTCGGTGGTGGTGGCGCGCTCGTAGCCCTTCTGGGCAAAAACCTCACGGCCGGCGCGCAGGATGTCCTTGATGCGTTGTTCGGACTTGGCGCTGGCCGGCGCGCGGCGCTGCGCGGGCTGGGCCTCGGCGGGGCTTGCCCGGGCTTTCGCGGGCCGCGGCTTGGGCGTAGCCTGCGCAGGGGCCGTGGCTGGAGAGGGGGCGGTGTGCGGCATGATTTGAGTATCACTCAGAAAAGACTTGATGCGCAAGCCGGCCGCTGGTAGATTGCGCCGCTGGCGACGCGGAAGGCCGCTTTACAGAATCAGGATGCGGGCGACTCAGGGTTTGTATTGAGTTGTTCTCAAATGTTGCTCGATCCCGGGCCAAGAGACAGGAGACGACATGTTCGAATCGACTTTCAACTTCCCCCTCGGCGACGACATTGCCGCGCTGCGCGAGGCGGTGCGCGACTTCGCGCAGAACGAGATCGCTCCCCGCGCTGCGCAGATCGACCGCGACAACGAGTTCCCCGCCGACCTCTGGCGCAAGCTCGGCGAGCTCGGCGTGATGGGCATGACGGTGGGCGAGCCCTACGGCGGCACCGGCCTGGGCTACCTGGCCCACATGGTCGTGATGGAAGAGATCAGCCGCGCCAGCGCCTCGGTGGGCCTGAGCTACGGCGCCCACTCCAACCTGTGCGTCAACCAGATCCACCGCAACGGCAACGAGGCGCAGAAGCAGAAATACCTGCCCAAGCTGGTCAGCGGCGAACATGTGGGCGCGCTGGCGATGAGCGAGCCCAACGCCGGCTCCGACGTGGTCAGCATGAAGCTGAAGGCCGAGAAAAAGGGCGACCGCTATGTGTTCAACGGCGCCAAGATGTGGATCACCAACGGTGGCGACGCCGACACGCTGATCGTGTACGCCAAGACTGACCCTGGCATGGGCGCCCGCGGCATGACCGCCTTCATCGTCGAGAAGGGCTTCAAGGGCTTCAGCCACGGCAGCCACCTCGACAAGCTCGGCATGCGCGGCTCCAACACCTATCCCCTCTTTTTCGAGGACTGCGAAGTGCCGGAGGAGAACGTGATCGGCGGCGAGGGCAACGGCACCAAGGTGCTGATGAGCGGGCTGGACTACGAGCGCGCCGTGCTCTCCGGCGGCCCGCTGGGCATCATGGCCGCCTGCATGGACGCGGTGGTGCCCTACCTGCACGAGCGCAAGCAGTTCGGCCAGAGCATCGGCGAGTTCCAGCTGATGCAGGGCAAGCTGGCCGACATGTACACCACCTTCCAGGCCTGCCGCGCCTACGTCTACGCCGTGGGCCAGGCCTGCGACCGCGCCGACCACGCCCGCACGCTGCGCAAGGATGCCGCCGGGGCGATCCTGTACTCCGCCGAGAAGGCCACCTGGATGGCCGGCGAGGCGATACAGGCGCTGGGCGGTGTCGGCTACACCAACGAGTACCCGGTGGGCCGCCTGTGGCGTGACGCGAAGCTCTACGAAATCGGCGCGGGCACGTCGGAGATCCGCCGCATGCTGATCGGCCGTGAGCTGTTCTCGGAGACGATGTGATGGCGGTGCTGGCCACCAAGCTCAACCCGCGCTCCGAAGACGCCAAGGCCAACGCCGCGGCGATGCGCGCGCTGGTCGACGACCTCAACGCCAAGCTCGAGAAGATCGCGCTCGGCGGCGGCGAGGCGGCCCGCGCCAAGCACCTGGGCCGCGGCAAGCTGCTGCCGCGCGACCGCGTCGAGATGCTGCTGGACCCGGACGCGCCCTTCCTGGAGCTGGCCCCGCTGGCGGCCTTCGGCATGTACCCCGAGAAGGATGGCAGCGATGCCGCCCCCTGCGCCGGTGTGATCACCGGCATCGGCCGCGTCAGCGGCGTCGAGTGCGTGATCGTCTGCAACGACGCGACCGTCAAGGGCGGCACCTACTACCCGTTGACGGTGAAAAAGCACTTGCGGGCGCAGGAGATCGCGCGCGAAAACCGCCTGCCCTGCATCTACCTGGTCGACTCCGGCGGCGCCAACCTGCCCAACCAGGACGAGGTCTTCCCCGACCGCGACCACTTCGGCCGCATCTTCTACAACCAGGCCAATCTCTCGGCCCAAGGCATCCCGCAGGTCGCTGTGGTGATGGGTTCGTGCACGGCGGGCGGCGCCTACGTGCCGGCGATGAGCGACGAAACCATCATCGTGAAGAACCAGGGCACCATCTTCCTCGGCGGCCCGCCGCTGGTGAAGGCCGCCACCGGCGAGGTGGTGAGCGCCGAAGACCTGGGCGGCGGCGACGTG
>DATHWJ010000306.1:0-4173 GCA_035460745.1 Ideonella sp.
CGGCCGCGGCGTCGGCATGGACGTGGTCAAGCGCAACATCACCGCACTGCGCGGCAGCGTCAACATCGCCAGCGAAGCCGGCCTGGGCACCACGGTGACCGTGCGGCTGCCGCTCACGCTGGCCATCATCAACGGCTTCCAAGTGGGCGTCGGCAAGGCCGTCTTCGTGATGCCGCTGGACATGGTCGACGAGTGCGTCGAGTTCTCCAGCGACGCCGGCCACGACTACACCAACCTGCGCGGCCAGGTGCTGCCCTTCATCCGCCTGCGAGACCTGTTCGAGGTCGATGGCGAGCCGGGCCCGCGCCAGAACATCGTCGTCGTCAAGCACGCCGGGCAGAAGTTCGGCCTGGTGGTGGACACGCTGGTGGGCGAGGCCCAGACCGTCATCAAGCCCATGTCCAAGATGTTCGCGCAGGTGCGCGGCATCAGCGGCTCCAGCATCCTGGCCAGCGGCGAGGTCGCGTTGATCCTCGACGTGCCGGTGCTGCTGCAGCAGAGCCAGATCGCGAAACCGGCCGAAAGGCCCGCTGCGTTGGCCTGAACGGCCGCGCATCGTCACCCATCCATTCAGGGAGCAGTCACATGTTTGGAAACCTCAAGATCGGCGTGCGTCTGATCGGCGGCTTTTTGATCGTCGCCGGCATCAGCGCCGTCGTCGGCGCCATCGGCATCTCGAACGCCAGCAAGATGGACGTCAAGGCGGACGCGATGTACGCCAAGGAGCTGATGGGCCTGTCCCACATCAAGGAAGCCAACATCGAGCTGATCTCGATAGGCCGCGCGCGCAGCAACTTCCTGCTGGCCACCAGCCAGGAGGAGCGCGACAGGCACATGGCGTCCATCGCGAAGAGCAACGCACAGCTGAAGGACAACATCGCCAAGGGCCGGCCGCTGTTCGAGTCCGACCGCGCCAAGGAGCTCTTCAGCTCATTCGAGAAGGTCTCCGGTGAATACGAGAAGGAGATGCAGCACGCCCTCGCGCTGGCCGCCGCCAAGAAGTTCGCCGAGCGCGACGAAAGCATCGCGCAAGCGCTGGACAGCGTGCGCAACAAGGCCAACGTGCTGGATGGCTACCTCGACGAGCTGACCCGGCAGAAGGAAGCGCGCGCACGCAAGGCCGCCGACGAGTCCACCGAGCTGTACCAGAGCGGCCTGAAGACCATGATCGCGGTGATCTGCGGCGGCGTGCTGCTCGGCATCGGCCTGGGCTTCTTCATCAGCCGCAGCGTCACCAGGCCGCTGGGCCGTGCCGTCGATGCCGCCAACCGCCTGGCCGAAGGCGACCTGACGGTGCAGATCGAGGCCACCTCGCGCGACGAGACCGGCCAGTTGCTGCTGGCCATGCAGAACATGGTCAACAAGCTCTCGCAGGTCGTCACCGAGGTCAATGCCGGCGCCGAAGCGCTGGCAGGCGCCTCGGAGGAAGTCAGTGCGACCGCGCAGTCGCTGTCGCAAGCGTCGAGCGAGCAGGCCGCCGGGGTCGAGGAGACCAGCGCCTCCATGGAGCAGATGACGGCCTCGATCTCGCAGAACACCGAAAACGCCAAGGTCACCGATGGCATGGCCACCAAGGCCGCGACCGAAGCCACCGAGGGCGGCGAGGCCGTCAAGGCGACGGTGTCCGCGATGAAGCAGATCGCACAGAAGATAGGCATCATCGACGACATCGCCTACCAGACCAACCTGCTGGCGCTGAACGCGGCGATCGAGGCGGCGCGGGCCGGCGAACACGGCAAGGGCTTTGCGGTGGTGGCGGCCGAGGTGCGCAAGCTGGCCGAGCGCAGCCAGGTGGCGGCACAGGAGATAGGCACCGTGGCGAGCTCCAGCGTGGAGCTGGCCGAGAAGGCCGGCAAGCTGCTCGACGAGATCGTGCCCAACATCAAGAAGACCTCGGACCTGGTGCAGGAGATCACCGCGGCCTCCGAAGAGCAGTCCTCCGGCGTCGGCCAGATCAACTCGGCCGTCAGCCAGCTGAGCCAGACCACCCAGCAGAACGCCTCCAGCTCCGAAGAGCTGGCCGCCACCTCGGAAGAGATGAGCAGCCAGGCCGAGCAGCTGCAGCAGACCATGTCGTTCTTCAAGCTGGCGGGCGCCGCCGGCCCGGCGAACTCGGGCCGCGCACAAGCCGCCGGCCCGGCGCGCAAGGCCATCCACAGCGCGCGGGCCGCCGCCAAGCGCGGTGCGGCGCCGGCGAGCGGCAAGGCGGCGGGCTTCGCCAGCGCCGGCAGCCACGCCCCCTCGCAGGCCAACAGCGAGCTCGACGAGTCGCAGTTCGCCAGGTTCTGAAGGAGCGGCCCCATGAGCAGCACGCTTCAAGTCCGCGCATCGACGGCGCCGGCGACCCGGGTCGCCGCACCGGTGGAGCCGGCGCAGTACCTGACCTTCATGCTGGCCGGCGAGCCCTACGCGATCGGCATCCTGGCGATCAAGGAGATCATCGAGTACCACAGCCTGACGGAGGTGCCGATGATGCCGGCCTGCGTGCGCGGGGTGATCAACCTGCGCGGCGCGGTGGTGCCGGTGATGGACCTGCTGGCCCGCTTCGGCCGTGCGCCCAGCCCGGTGAGCAAGCGCACCTGCATCGTGATCGTCGAGATCGAGCAGGAGGGCGAGCGCCAGGTGGTCGGCGTCGTCGTCGATGCCGTCAACGAGGTGCTGGACATCGCCGCGGCGGAGATCGAGCCGGCGCCGAGCTTCGGCGCGCGCATCCGCAGCGACTTCATCGCCGGCATGGGCAAGGTGCGGGAGAAGTTCGTGATCCTGCTGAACGTCGAGCACGTGCTGCGCCTCGACGAGACGAGTGGTGCGCCGGGTGGCGCTTCCACGACCAATGACTGACTCTGCAAGACAAGGCCAAAAGATGTTCGGCAATATGAAGGTGGCGACCCGCCTCGCTCTGGGATTCGGCGTCGTGGTGGCGCTTCTGCTGGCGATCTCCGTCACCAGCGTGCTGCGCCTGGCGACCGTGCACCAGGCGACCGTGACGATCATGGAGAGTGTCTACCCGCGCACCGCGCTGACGGACGACATCGTCAAGGGCGCGCTGAACAACGCCCGCTACATCCGCAACATGCTGCTGGCCACCAACGATTCCGAGGCCGACAAGGCCTGGCAGCAGGTGCAGCAGGCGCTGGCGCAGAACGACGACCGGGCCAAGACGCTGGAGTCCATGCTGCGCACCGACCGGGGCCGCGAGCTGTTCAAGGCCACCGCCGACCGGCGTGCCGCGATGAGCCCGAAGTACGAGCACATCCACGAGCTGAACCGGAGCGAAAAGGCCAAGGCCATCGAGTACCTGAAGACCGACTTCGTACCGGCCAACGAGGCCTACATGGCCGCGCTGGAAGATTTCTCCAAGTTCCAGGACAGCCTGATGGTGTCCGCCAACGAGGAGGGCGGCGCGGTCTATGCCGACACCAGCAAGCTGGTCATCGGCCTCTCGATCTGCGCGGTGCTGGCCGCCGCGGCGGTAGGCCTGCTGATCACGCGCAACCTGCTGAAGGTGCTGGGCGGCGAGCCCGGCTATGCCGCCGACGTGATGAAGAAGGTTGCGCAGGGCGACTTCACGGTGGAGGTGGTGACCCGGCCCAACGACGACAGCAGCCTGCTGTTCACGATCAAGCAGACGGTGGCCGCCGCCGGCGACAGCATCAACGACGTGGTGCGCGTGATGGGTGCGATGGCGCAGGGCGACCTGACGCGGACGATAGACAAGCCCTACCAGGGTTCGTTCGGCGAAATGAAGGAATACGTCAACAACACGGTGGACAAGCTCTCGCAGGTGGTCACCGAGGTCAATGGCGGTGCCGAAGCCCTGGCGGGTGCGTCCGAAGAGGTCAGCGCGACCGCGCAGTCGTTGTCGCAAGCGTCGAGCGAGCAGGCCGCCGGGGTCGAGGAGACCAGCGCCTCGATGGAGCAGATGACGGCCTCGATCTCGCAGAACACCGAAAACGCCAAGGTCACCGACGGCATGGCGACCAAGGCCGCGGTCGAAGCGACCGAAGGCGGCGAAGCCGTCAAGGCCACGGTGGCCGCGATGAAGCAGATCGCGCAGAAGATAGGCATCATCGACGACATCGCCTACCAGACCAACCTGCTGGCGCTGAACGCGGCGATCGAGGCGGCGCGTGCCGGCGAGCACGGCAAGGGCTTCGCGGTGGTGGCGGCCGA
>DATHWJ010000307.1:0-6595 GCA_035460745.1 Ideonella sp.
GACCACCAGCATCTCGTCGCCGTCGCGCACGCCGAGGAAGGACGACGCGCCGGTCGCCTCCGCCAGCGCCGCCACGTGGGGCCGGGCCCAGGCGCGCACGTCGATCGCGCCGAGAAAGGCCTGCGCCAGCCGCACCACGCCCGAGGCCAGCTCGTACTTGTCGCCCTGCCCGGCCAGCCGCACGTGGCCCAGCGCCACCAGCGTGCCGAGCAGGCGCGAGACGGTGGCACGCGGGATGCCCGTCAGCCCCGCCAGCTCGCCATTGCCCAGCGGCCCGCCGGCCGCGGCGAGGTGGTCCAGCAGCTGCAGGCCGCGCTCGAGGGCGGCGACGTTGTCGGAGGCTTCACGGGGGCGTGGCATGGCGCGATGCTAGCTCTTCTGCCTAGTCATGGCAATTAAATGGAATTTATTTCCGAAATCATGAGATTGCGGAACACCACGGACCACCCCGCCGCTTCTCATTTGCTTACCGCGGCTGCGCACCCTCGGCAACGCCTTGCGGCACAATTCGATGTTCACGCGCGGCGGTGCGCCGCCTGCGGCACCCCGCTCCCGCTTTCTTTTTTCTCAAAGCACGTGTGCCTGGAAGCACACGGCCAACCAACGAGTTTCCTGCCGTGGATCTGAAGGTTCCCATCACCATCTTTGACGAGCTCGACGAGTCCGTCATCAAGTCGACCGGGTCGCTCGACCTGGCCAGCGGCGAGATTCGCAACGTCGAGTACGAAGACTACGATTTCGCCGTGGCTGGCCTGCCGGCGCACGACGCCGCCTACGAATTCACCAGCGGCATGCTCTCCAACAACGGCAAGGACGTGGAGTTCCGCGTCGAGGTCGACATGTTCAGCGGCAAGTACTCGGTGCACCCGAACGAGCTGCTCGAGATCAAGGTGCGCGCCGCCAAGCTCTTCGCCGGCATCGAGGGCAAGGCCTTGCTGTCGAGCGCGGGTGGCGCTGCCGCCGCGCCTGCAGCCGGTACGCCGTCCGCTGCTGCCGCACCGGCCGCCAGCGCACCGGCCAAACCGCCGCGCACCGGCGCCAAGCGCAAGACGCACTGAGCGGCGCGCGCGCCTGACGCCGCTCGCCCTTCACGCCGCCTGCCCCCGCAGCGCCCGAGTTGCCCAACCCCTTCTCAGGCCTGGCCTCCCATCCCTGGGCCTACCCGGCGCTGGAGGCGGTGCACATCGTCGGCATCGGCCTGCTGCTCGGCAGCCTGGTGCTGTTCGAGCTGCGCGTCTGGGGGGCGGCACCCACGCTGCCGTCGGGCGCGCTGGCCCGGCTGGCGTTGCGGGTCACGCTGGCCGGCTTTGCGCTGTGCGCCGCCAGCGGCCTGCTGATGTTCGCCAGCCAGCCTGACGAACTGCTGGCCAACCGCTCCTTCCTGATCAAGATGGGCTTGCTGGCCACGGCCGGCCTCAACGCCGCGCTTTTTCACCTGCGCGGCGGCGTGGCAAGGCTGGACGCCATCGCGCGCTGGCAAAGCGCACTCTCGCTAGGGCTTTGGCTCGCTGTCATCATCTGCGGTCGCTGGATTGCCTATCTGTAGAGCAGTGTTCGACGCTGCCGGCATCGCGCGGGCGGGCGAGCAGGTTCGCTCGGGTGCGTGCCGGCGCAGGCCGCAAAGGAGACCTCAGATGCACCGCCGTTCATTCGCAGCCGCTGCCGGCAGCACCCTGCTGGCCCCGCTCGCCATACCGGCCTGGGCCCACCACGGCTGGAGCAGCTTCGACCAGGAGCGCCCGATCTACCTGGAGGGCAAGGCTGCCAAGGTGATGTGGCGCAACCCCCACGCCGAGCTGGAGCTGGAGCTCACCGCGCCGCTCGCCTTGCCGGCCGACCTGAAGCAGCGGGTGCTGCCCAGGCAGTCCAGCCCGGTCGATGGCCCTGCGCTGCTCGCCAAGGTGGCGCTGCCGCGCCGCAGCGACCGCAAGTGGACCATCGAGCTGGCGCCGCTGACACGCCTGGAGGCCTGGAAGGTCGATGAGATCAAGCCGGGCACGCCGGTGTCGGTGATCGGCTTCACCTTCACCGACGAAAAGGGCGACGCGGTGCTGCGCGCCGAGTACCTGTTCGTCGCCGGCAAGGTCTACGGCCTGCGCTCGTCGCCGGCATGAGCTGCCGCCAGCGGCAGCCGCTGGTAGAGCACCGCCCCGGCTGACAGCGTGGCGGCAGCCGGCGCGGCTGCCAGCCAGCGACAGCACAGCCGCTCGCCCTCCACCCCACCGGCCTGGGCCGAGACCAGCCAGGGCAAGGGCGCAGCCGCTTCCAGGCGCTCCGCGTCCAGGCGCGCCAGCGGCGCCGGCATCCCTGCCATGTCCGCCTCGCCGCCCGCCGGCAGCACCTGCACCGCCAGCCACGGCGCGGCCGGCGGTGCCGCGCCCTGCCCCGCCGGCAGGCGGCAGACCCAGCGCGAGAGGTGGCACAGCGCCGGCCGCATGCGGCGGCTGGCGGGCGTGGGCTCGCGCAGCAGTTGCTGGTAGGGCTCGCTCTCCAGCACCGCCGCGTCGCGCAGGCCGTAGAGCGTGAGGTAGCGCGGCGCCCTCGGATCCTGCCCGGTGGCCGCGGGATCGGCGAAGCGCCGGGCCCACAGCATGCCCGGCACGGTCAGCCGCTCGGGCACATGCTCGACGGCGTGCCAGGCGTTGTAGGCGGCCTCCATCCCGGGGTCCACGTCGTTCCACAGCGCCAGCAGCGCGGTGGCGGCGGCGGTGTTGTCGTTGGCTGGGTCAGCCGGATCAGCCGGGTCAGCCGGCATCGGCGTGCTCCGGCTTCAGCAGCACCTTGCTGGCCTGCTTGCCGTGCGCCAGCGCAAAGCCCTCCAGCGCCCGCGAGAGCGGCAGCACGTGGCTGACCATGGGCATCAGCGTCTCGCCGAGCTCGCCCATCGTCGCCAGCACCGCCGGCCAGTCCGACTCGGGCGGGCGGAACGAGCCGCGCAGCTGCAGCTGGCGCCGCACCAGCGCCGTCAGGTCCAGCGCCAGCGGCCGGGCGTGGATGCCGGTGACGACGAGCACACCGTTGCGGCGCAACAGCGGCAAGGCCTCGGCCACCGTCTCGGGCACGCCGGTGGCCTCGATCACCACGTCGAAGAGCTCGCCCTGCAGCAGCGGCGCGGTGAGCGCGGCCAGCGAGCCGGTGGCCACGTCGACCAGCGCATCGAAACCCATGCGCCGCAGCACCGCCAGCCGCGCCGCGTCGCCAAAGCCGCTCACCACCACCTGGGCCGCGCCGGCCCGCCGCGCCAGCACCGCCACGGCCTGGCCTATCGTGCCCGGCCCCATCACCAGCAGGCGCTTGCCGGCCAGCTCGCCGGCTTGCCGCAGCGCCTGCATCGCAATCGAAAAGGGCTCGGCCAGTGCCGCCAGCTCGTCGCTCACCGCGTCCGGCACCGGCACGCAGTTGCGTTCGGGCACCCGCACCCAGCCGGCAAAGGCACCGTCGCGCGTCATGCCGATGCCGGTGCGGCGCTCGCAGCCGTCGAACGCACCGGCGCTGCAGGCCGCGCAGACCCCGCAGGTGACCGAGGGCCGCACCACGACGCGCCGGCCGGCCAGCGGCCCGCCCTGCGCCACGCCGACGAACTCGTGGCCCAGCGTCACCGGCAGGCTGGGCGCCATGAAGGCGTAGCTCGGCGTCCAGTCGTCCACGTGCAGGTCGCTGCCGCAGATGCCGGTGGCGCTGACGCGCACCAGCAGCTCGCCGGCCGGGCCGGCTTCGGGCGCGGGCACTTCGGCCAGCTCGAGGCCGGCAGCGGTCTGGGTCTTGCGCAAGGCTTGCATGGTGCTCGCTCCCGGTTCAGTCGATGGTGATGCCGACCTTCTTGATGATCGCGCCCCACTTCTTGCCCTCGCTGTCGATGAAGGCCTTGAACTCCGCCGCGCTGCCGCCGCCGATGATCAGGCCCTGCTTGTTCAGCTGCTCGCGCACGGCGGGGTCCTTGAGCACCGCGTTGACATCGGTGTTGATGCGGTTGACCACGTCAGCCGGCGTGCCGGCGGGTGCGAACAGGCCGTTCCAAGCCAGCGACTCGAAGCCGGGGTAGCCCGATTCGGCGATGGTGGGCACGCTCTTCATGCCCTCCAGCCGCTGCGCGCTGGTGACCGCGATCACCTTGATGCGCCCGCCCTGTATCAGCGGCAGCAGCGCCGGCTCCACCGCCATCAGCGCCTGCGTGTCGCCGGCCGCCAGCGAGGTGCCGGCGGGCGGCGAGCCGGAGTAAGGCACGTGCACCGCGTCGATGCCGGCGGCGCTGTTGAGCAGCTCCATCGTCAGGTGCGAGGAGCTGCCGTTGCCCACCGAGCCGTAGCTGAGCTTGCCGGTCTGCTTCCTGGCCCAGGCCACGTACTCGGGCAGCGTGGTGGCCGGGTTGCTCGCCTGCACCGCCAGCACGTTGGGCTGCGAGGTCGTCAGCACGATGGGCAGCAGGTCCTTGGCCGGCGCGTACGGCATCTTCTTGTACATGTAGGGGCCGAAGGCCACCGGGCCGTTGAAGCCTATGCCCAGCGTGTAGCCGTCCGGCGCCGCCTTGGCCACCACGTCCATGCCCAGCATGCCGCCGGCGCCGGGCTTGTTGTCGACCACGACGGATTGTTTCCAGCGGTCCTTCAGCTTGTCGCTCAAGGCCCGCACGATGATGTCCAGCGAGCTGCCGGCCGGCGCCGGCACCAGCACGCGCACCGGCTTGTCGGGCCAGGCCTGCGCGGCGGCGGAGGCGCACAGCGTCATCGTGAACAGGGTGGCGCACAGGGCGGTCATGGCTGGCTTCAAGCTTGTCTCCATCGGGGTGGTTGATGGGCGCCATTCTTGACCAGCGCTTGCCATACTTCAAACACCGGCTCTGTATAGCTCCCATATCCTCCACATATGGAGATCCCGGCGCTGCGGCGCCTGTGCTGCTTGGCGTCGCTCAAGAGGCGCTGGCCGGCTGCCGATACTGCACAAATGACAGAAACGAACCACGTCATTGGCGCGTTCGCCACGCCCGGCCCCATGAGTGCTGGTTCCTCGCCACGGGAGGAACTCGAGCAGCAACTCGACTGGCTGGCACCCGAGCACCGCGCAGCGCCGGCGGACGCGCTGGCCCGCATCCGCTTCCTCTGCGAGCGCCACGCCGATCTTCACGGCGCGATGCTGGCGGTGCAGGCCACGCACCAGGCCCTGCCGCGCGAGATCCTCGCCGCTGCCGTGAGGCAGTTCCGCCGAGATACCGACGCGCTGAGCCAGGAGGATGTGGCCGGCCTGTTCACGGCGCTGTGGAACGGCGGCAAGCAGGGCTTCGACACGGTGTTGCGCACGCGCAAGACCGGCGAGCGCCGGCCGATGGCGATGCCCTGGGTGAAGGACTAGGCTGCGGCGCCGAGGCGCACACCGCCGTCGTCGCCGACAGGCCGGGGGCACCGTTCCCGTTCGGCCCTCGCCATACGCCGACCATCGAGTTTGTATAGTCGCCATATCCACGGCATATGGAGACCCCCATGGAGCTGCGACACCTGCGCTACTTCGCCGCGGTGGCCGAGACCGGCAGCCTGAGCCGGGCGGCGCAAAAGCTCTTCATCGCCCAGCCGCCGCTCTCGACCCAGATCCGCCAGCTCGAGGACGAGCTGGGCACGGCCCTCTTCACCCGCCACCCCAAGGGCGTCAGGCTGACCGCCGCCGGCCAGGCCTTGCTGCCCGAGGCGCGCAGCCTGCTGGAGCGCGCCAGCCGGCTCAAGGAGATCGCCCGCGACACCGGCGCAGACAGCGGCGGGCCGGGCGGCAGCATCGCGCTGGGCTACGTGCCCTCGGCCAGCAGCACCGTGCTGCCGGCGCTGGTGCGCCTGCTGCGCGAGCAGCACCCGCGGCTGAACCTCGAGCTGCGCGAGATGATCAGCTCCGAGCAGGTCGATGCGCTGGTGGCCGGCCAGATCGACGCCGGCATCGCCCGCGCGCCAGCGCACCACGCCCGCGTCGCGGTGGCCCGGCAGATGCCCGACCCGTTCTGCCTCGCGCTGCCCAGCAGCGAAGCGAGCGCCGAGCCGGCGGTGCTGGAGCTGCGCCGCTTCGCCGAGCGGCACTTCGTCGCCTTCACCCGGCACCGCGGCCCGGCCTACTTCGACCAGGCCATCCACCTGTGCGGCCAGGCGGGCTTCAGCCCCCACATCCGCTACGAGGCGAGCACCGTCTACGGCGTGCTGGACCTCGTCGGTGCCGGCCTGGGGGTGGCACTGGTGCCGGCCTCGACCGCGCTGCTGGGCATCAAGGGTGTCACGCTGCGGCCGCTGAAGCGCGCCTCGGCCGGCGAGGTGATGGCGCTGCTGCGGCGCAAGGTGGACGCGCACCCGGTGCTGCCGCTGCTGGAGAGCTCGGTGGCGGCGATCTTCGAGGCCATGCAGGCCCGCCTGGCCGGCGCGCTCCCGCCCGGCTGAAGCCGGCAGCGCTGCCGGTGCGACACTGCGCGGCCCGCCTGCCACTCTCGCTCCACCAGGATCGCCATGACCCTCGCCTACGCCCTGCTGCTGTGCCTGCACCTGCTCGCGGCCGCCCTGTGGGTCGGCGGCATGGCGGTGATGCTGGGCGCCGTGCGGCCAGCCGCCGTGGCGGTGCTGGAGCCACCGCA
>DATHWJ010000308.1:0-11961 GCA_035460745.1 Ideonella sp.
CCAGGCGGCCAGCACCGGGCGCAGCCGGCCCGAGCGCAGGTAGGGGGCGGCGTCCCACAGCGAGCGCAGCAGCACACCGTGCCCGTCGAGCGCCCAGCCCAGCGCGGTCTCGCCGTCGTTGGTGCCCAGTGGGCCGCGCACCTTCACCGTCTCGCGGCGTGAGCCGGCGTGCAGCTGCCAGCTGCCGAAGGCCTCGTCGCCCTCGCGGATGAAGATGCAGCGGTGCTGGGCCAGCTCTCGCGGCGTGGCGGGCTCGCCGGCGTGTGCCAGGTAGGCCGGCGCGGCGCAGAGCACGCGCCGGTTGGGCGCCAGCCGGCGCGCGGTCAGGCGCGCGTCGGGCAGCTCGCCGAGCCGGATCGCGGCGTCCAAGCCCTGCTCGACGAGATTCAGCGGGCGGTCGCCCAGGTGGAGCTGCAACTCGACCTCGGGGTGGGCCGCGGCGAACTTCGACAGCGCCGGCGCGATGTGGCGCCGCCCGAAGCCCAGCGTGGCGCTCACCTTCAGCAGCCCGCGCGGCACGGCCTTGGCGCCGGCCACGCTGCGCTCCAGGGCGTCGAGCTCGGCGAGCACCCGCGCGCCTTCGGTGAGGTAGGTCTCGCCCTCGGGGGTCAGGCTGATGCGGCGCGTCGTGCGGTGCAGCAGGCGCACGCCCAGCCGGGCTTCGAGGGCGGCCAGGCGCTTGCTGACCGAAGGCGGCGTGAGCCCCATCTGCTGCGCGGTGGCCGCGAGGCTGCCCTGCTTCATCAGCAGCGTGAAGAAGGCCAGGTCGGAGAAAGGCTCCATGGCGGGTCACTCGGTCGTTGAAGGCAACAATGAAGTGTCGCATGCGACTTTGTGTCGGCAGGCTGCGCCTCTACCATGCACTCACCACCACCCGCGAGGCCCCCATGACGCCCTCCCTGCAGCCCCTGTTCCCCGGTTTTGCGTCGCACAGCGTCGAGGTGGCGCCGGGCGTGCAGATCGCCGCGCTGGTCGGCGGCTCGGGCCCGCCCCTGCTGCTGCTGCACGGCCACCCGCAGACCCGCGCGATCTGGCACCAGGTGGCGCCGCAGCTGGCCGAGCGCTATACCGTGGTGGCGGCCGACCTGCGGGGCTATGGCGACTCGTCCAAGCCGGCCGGCACGGCCGACCACGCCAACTACGCCAAGCGCACGATGGCGCAGGACCAGGTCGCGCTGATGCGCGCGCTGGGCTGGGCTCGCTTCGACCTGCTGGCGCACGACCGCGGCGCCCGCGTCGCGCACCGGCTCGCGCTCGATCACCCGCAGGCCGTGCGCCGGATGGTGCTGCTGGACATCGCGCCGACGCTGGCGATGTATGCCCAGACCAGCGACGCCTTTGCGCGCGCCTACTGGCACTGGTTCTTCCTGATCCAGCCCGCGCCGCTGCCCGAGCGGCTGATCGAGGCCGACCCGGCCGCTTATGTGCGCGAGGTGATGGGCCGGCGCAGCGCCGGGCTGGCGCCGTTCGACCCGCGCGCACTGGCCGAGTACCAGCGCTGCCTGGCGCTGCCGGGTGCGGCCCACGGGCTGTGCGAGGACTACCGCGCGGCCGCCGGCATCGACCTGCTGCACGACCGCGCCGACCTCGACGCCGGCCGGCTGCTGCAGACCCCCTTGCTCGCGCTGTGGGGCCGCGACGGCGTGGTGAACCAGTGCTTCCGCCCGCTCGACGAGTGGCGCCGCGTTGCCCGCGAGGCCGAGGGCGAGGCCCTGGCCTGCGGCCACTACATCGCCGAGGAGGCGCCCGGCGCGCTGCTCGAGCGCGTGCTGCCCTTTCTGGCGCGGGAGGCGTGATGCCGCCGCGCACCCTCTACCGCAAGCTGGTCGAGTCTCACACCGTGGCCACGCTGGACGAGCAGAACGTGCTGCTCTTCTGCGACCTGCACCTGATGAACGAATACACCAGCCCGCAGGCCTTTGCCGGGCTGCACGAGCAGGGCCGCGGCGTCGCGATGCCGGGCCGCAACCTCGCGGTGGTCAGCCACATCATCCCCACCCATGCCGTGGCCGTGAAAGACCGCGTCATCTTCGACCCGGCCTCGGCCTTGCAGGCCAGCAAGCTGAAGCGCAATTGCGGGCGCCACGGCATCCCGCTGTTCGACACGCAGGACGCGCTGCAGGGCATAGAGCACATCGTCGCGCCCGAGCACGGCATGGTGCGCCCCGGCATGGTCGTGATCTGCGGCGACAGCCACACGACCACCTACGGCGCGCTCGGCGCCCTGGGCTTCGGCATCGGCACCTCCGAGGTCGAGCATGTGCTGGCGACGCAGACGCTGGTCTACCGGCTGGCGCAGGACATGCGCATCACGGTGAACGGGCAGTTGCCGCGCGGCACCACCGCCAAGGACCTGATACTGATGATCATCAGCCGCATCGGTGCGCAGGGCGCGCGCGGCTACGTGGTCGAGTTCCGCGGCAGCGCGATAGCAGCCCTGTCGGTCGAGGCGCGCTTCACGCTGTGCAACATGGCGGTGGAGGCGGGCGCCCGCGGCGCCTTGATCGCCCCCGATGCCAAGGCCGAGGCCTACGTGCTGCAGCGCGCCGTCGACATCGACGCCGAGCGCCAGCGCGAGCGCGCGCTGGCGCACTGGGCCGGGCTGCGCAGCGACGACGGCGCGGCCTTCGAGGTCGAGCACGTCTTCGACGCCGGCGAGGTCGCGCCCTACGTGACCTGGGGCACCAGCCCGGACCAGGCGGTCGCCATCGACGGCCGGGTGTCGCCGGCCGAAGGCCCGCAGCAGGCCAGCCTGGCGCAGGCGATGCGCTACACCGGCCTGGAGGCCGGCACGCCGCTGGAGGGCCTGCCAGTGCAGCATGTCTTCATCGGCTCCTGCACCAATGCCCGCATCGAAGACCTGCGGGCGGTCGCCGAGCTGGTGCGCGGGCGGCGGGTCTCACCGGCGGTGCGCGCGATGGTCGTGCCCGGCTCGGGCGCCGTGAAGGCGCAGGCCGAGGCCGAAGGCATCGCCGCGGTGCTGCTGGCCGCCGGCTTCGAGTGGCGCCAGCCGGGCTGCTCGATGTGCCTGGCGATGAACGACGACGTGCTCGCGCCCGGCACCCGCTGCGCCTCGACCACCAACCGCAACTTCGAGGGCCGCCAGGGCCGCGGCGCCATCACCCACCTGATGAGCCCGGCGATGGCCGCCGCCGCGGCGCTCACCGGCCGCATCACCGACGTCCGCAAGCTGGAGCCCCACCATGGTTGACCCCGTGATCCACGGCATCGCCGCGCCGCTGCCCATCGCCAACCTGGACACCGACCAGATCACGCCCAAGCAGTTCCTGCGCGGCATCGACAAGGCCGGCCTGGACGGCGGCCTGCTGTGGGACCTGCGCTTCGACGGCGACGGCCGGCCCCGCCCTGGGTTCGTGCTGAACCAGCCCGCCTACGCCGGCACGCGCATCCTGCTCGCCGGCCCCAACTTCGGCTGCGGCTCCAGCCGCGAGCATGCCGTCTGGGGCCTGCAGCAATACGGCATCCAGGCGGTGATCGCGCCCAGCTTCGGCGAGATCTTCTACTCCAACGCGATGAACAACCGGCTGCTGGCGGTGATGCTGCCGCCGGCCGAGGTGCAGGCCTTGCTGGACGACGCAGCCGCGGCCGCGTCGCCGCTGCGGCTGGAGATCGACGTGCTGTCGCTGGCCGTGCGCAGCCCGGGCCGCAGCAGCGCCTTCACGCTGTCCGAACGCCACCGCCGCATGTTCCTCGAGGGGCTGGACATGATCGGCGCCTCGCTGGCATACCGCGCGCAGATCGAGGCGTTTGCGCAGCGGCAGGCGACAGCGCAGCCCTGGCTGCGCGACGTGGCCCGCCGCACCCGGCAGCGGCTCAACGAGGCGGCCTGACTCAGCGCTCCGCCCGCTCGCTGCCGCCGCCCTCCTGCGGTAGCGGCGGCGGCGCCTCCAGCAGCACGGTCGCCGGGTTGGACATCGGCAGGCCGGCCTCGCGCAGCCGCTTCAGCACCTCGAACAGCAAGGCGCTGCGCACCCGGTAGGCCATGCGCGGCGAGTTGACCATGCCGGTGGCGTTGAAGACCAGGCTGGTGCCGGCGATGCCGTCCAGCTCGACGCCGGGCGCGGGGGTCTCCAGCACGTCCTCGTGGCGCTGGAAGGCCTCGAGCAGCAGCGTGCGCACCTGATCGGCATCGGTGTCCAGCGGCATCGGCAGCTTGATCTGCACCAGGCCGAGCGGGTTGCCGTGGGTGACGTTGCGGACGGTCTTGGTGATGAACTCGGAATTCGGCACGATCACGGTGGAGCGGTCGCTCAGCTGGATCTCGGTGGCGCGCACGTTGATGCGCCGGATGTCGCCCTCCACGCCGCCCAGCGAGACCCAGTCGCCGACCTTGACCGGCCGCTCGGCCAGCACGATCAGGCCGGAGACGAAGTTCTGCACCACGCCCTGCAGCCCGAAGCCTATGCCCACCGACAGCGCGCTGGCGACCCAGGCGACGCGCTCCAGGCCGAAGCCGCTGGCCGACAGCGCCAGCGCCACGACGATGACGGCACCGGCGTAGCCGAACATCGTCACGGTGGAGGTGCGCATGCCGGGCTCCAGCCGGGTGGTCGGCAGGTAGCGCTCGGCCAGCCAGCCCTTGAGCAGCGACACGCCGCCCAGGCCCAGCACCAGCACCAGCGCCGCCTGCAGCAAGGCCAGCGGCCGGATCTGCGCCTCGCCGATGGCCAGGCCGCTGGCACCCAGCGCGCTGCCGCGCCGGAACAGGTCGATGGGCCCTTCGCCGAAGGGCGCCACGATCAGCACCAGCGCCAGCAGCGCCACCAGCACCCGGCCGCCGCCCGACAGCAGCACGGCCACCTGGTCGCGCACTTGCGCGCTGCGCAGCGCGGCGCCGGCCAGCTCGCCGGGCGGCGCCTCGCCACGGGGCGAGGCCAGCAGGCCGCTGCAGAGGTCTTCGATCAGCACGGCCGCGAGGTAGGCCGAGGCGATCACGACCACGATCCAGACCACCTGCTTGATCACCAGGCTGCCCAGCGCCACATAGCCCGAGAGCAGCCCGGCCAGGCTGCCGGCCAGCACGCACCACAGCACACCGGCGAGCAGCGCCGCCCAGGCTGGCCGCGGCGGCGAGTCGGCCTGCTGGGGGTCGTGCAGCGCCTGGCGCCGCAGCCGCTCGCCCCGCATCTGCGCCAAGCCCATCGCCAGGCCGATGGACAGCGAGACGATGCAGTCCAGCGCCACCAGCGTTTCCACACTGGCGTTGACACGCGCCGAGAGCCGCTCCGCCAGCCAGCCGCTGACGACCAGCACGGCCAGCAGCATCGGGAAATGACGCAGCCCGTGGGCCACGGCGTCGGGCAGCGCCGTCAGCCGCCACGAAGGCCGCCGGGTGGCCAGCAGCGCGCGCCCCAGCCCGGCCACATAGCCGCCGAAACACAGCACGCCCACGCCGGTCGCCAGCAGCGACTCGGTGGGCCGGGACAAGCGGCCCTCCCAGTCGATCGCCAGCACCAGCGCCAGCGCTATCAGCCCCGGCGTGGCGACCGCCACCGCCACGGTGGCTGCGGCATGGAAGGAGCGCCGCAGGCGACCCGGCCGGATGCGCACGGTGGCGACGTGCCACAGCACGCGCCGCGCCACCCAGCGCAGGCCGAGCACGGCCAGCACCGCCAGCAGCAAGCCCGCATGCACGGGGCCGGGGGCGCTGGTGAAGGCCGTGCCGATCTCGCGGCCCAGCGCCGCCACCCGGCCCGTCTCGGGCGCGACGCTGCTGCGCAGCTCCGACCAGAAAGCCACCGACAGAATCGACGCGGTGTGGGTGCCGAGATTGGCCTGGAACTGCGCCCGCCTCAGGGCCAGGATCTGGCCGGCCGCCTGCTCGGCCTCCAGCGACAGCAGCCGCGCGATGCGCGCCTGGGTGTCCAGCGTTGCGCGGCTCTTCTCCAGCTCGGCACGCAGCGCGGCGATGTCGTCAGCCTCCTTGGCGCTGCGCGGGCCCAGCTCGGACAGGCGCGCCTGCACGCTGGTGAGCTGCGGCTGCAGCCGGGCGTCGGCCGCGTCGGCCTCGGCGCGCACCGACTGGGCCACGCCGCGCAGCCGCACCAGCTCGGTGTCGGGCTGCGCGGAGAGCAGCGCACCTTGCAGCGTCTCGATGCGCTGGCGCGCACGGTCGAGATCGGGGTCGGCGATGTCCGCCGAACTGGGGGTGGTTGCCGCTGCGAAGGCCGTGCCGGGGAGGCCGAACAGCCCGCACAACAGGCCGTGCAACAGGCCGATGACAAGCCACGCGGTATACCCGCGGATGCGGTGGGCGGCGGCCCGGTGGCCCCGGCTGGCGGTGGATGTGTGCATCGGCCCATTCTTGCGCGGCCGCGGCACCCGCCGGTTCATCCGCTCAGCCGGCGGTAAGGATCGGGGCGGTCTTGTGCAGGGTGGGTTCGCTGGCTGGGGTCCGGCTCAGCCGTGCTTGTCCAGCAGCCGCAGCAGCGTGTTCCAGCTGCGCGTGGTCCCGGGCTGGCCCAGCAGCTTCTCGAGCGCCGCGTTGGGGCTGCCGGGCGAGCTGCCGAGCTTGCGGCTGAGGCTGAAGGCCTCTGCGTCGGTGAAGCGCAGCACCTCGACGTCGCCACGCCGGGACTGCCACGGCGCGGGCGGCAGCGCCGGGCTGTCCGGGTGCAGGAAGGTGACGCAGCACTCGTAGACGGTGCTGCGGTCGACCGCAGCAAAGGGCGCCAGCGCGACCAGCCCGGCCAGGTCGTCGAGCCGGCGCAGGAAGGCGGGCTCCCGCAGGCCGCACTCGGCCCGCAGGTGCTGGCAGGCCAAGGCGAGCAGCCGGTGCGGCCGGGTTCCGGGCGCCGCCGAGAAGGCCAGCGTGCCGTTGACCTGGAACGACGCAGCGGCGCTCGCGCCGGCAGCCAGGAAGGCCCGCTCCAGCTGGGCCTTGCTCGGGCAGTTCGGCCGGCCGAGGTTGAGGTTGCGGAAGAAGACGGCGTAGTTCACCAGGAGGGGCGGGTGGGTCGTGGGAGCGCGAGTTCAGGCAGGGTGCCACAGGGTTTCTCTGGCGTGAGCGATCGCCCCATCAGAAGGGCGCCTGTATCGCGTCGTGGCGAATACCCGTTGCATAGGACAGAAGCAGCCCTTCGGAAAACTCCTGTCCTTGGGCAGGGTCCACAGACCCGGTGATTTCGCCTTCGCACATGACCAGTGCCCGATCGCAGACGCGAACAATCTCGGACGCGTCCGCCGCGACCCAGAGAATCGCGCTGCCCTGCGCAGCGAGCTCACGGATGACTGCGTCCACGTCGTCGATGGCATCGGCGTCCAGGCCCTTCAGCGGTTCATCGAGGATCAGCAGTTTCGGTTGCATCACGAGCCCCCGCGCCAACGCAAGCTTCTGACGCATGCCGCCGGAGAGCTCGGTGGCCCACGGGCCATCGGCCGGAAGCTGGAAGCGCAAGCGCGCCATGACCTCGCGGCAGCGGCGAGCCAGTTCGGCGTCATCGCAAATCAGGCCCAGCTTCCGATGTTGTGCCACCAACCCCAAGGTGACGTTGTCCTGCGGGCTCATGCGGGGGAACAAGCCATCAGTGCCTTGCGCCTCGGGGACGTAGACCACGCCAGCACGCAGCGCCTGCGCCGGACCGCGGAAGTCGCAGTCCCGGCCGTTGATGCGCAGGCTTCCACCGCTCTTGGGATCGGCGCCGCACAACAGGCGGCACAGCCTCGATCGCCCGGACCCGACCAGGCCGGTGAGCCCGACCACTTCGCCGCTGGCGATATCGAAGGTCGACGGCTTGATTCGCAGGCCATCTGTCAGCTCGCGCGCCTGCAGCACCGCTGTCACCAGGTGCTGCGCGAACGAACGATCACGAGTTGGCGCTGTCGCGCGGGCTCGAGCCGCCTTGTCGTGGCTCATCAGGCCGATCACGCCCTGGGTGCTGATGTCTTCGCCTTCGAGCGACCCCATGACGCGCCCCTCGTGCAGAACCGTGATGCGGTCGGCGAGCGAATAGACCTCGTTGAGGCGATGCGAGATGTAGATGACGGCCATGCCCTGCTCGCGCAGGCGGCAGATGACTTCTAGCAGCTTCTCGCAGTCGCGCCCGGACAGGCTCGAGGTCGGCTCGTCGAGCACCAGCACCCGCCCCCCGCGCACGATCGCACGTGCAATCACGACCAACTGCTGCTGCGCCGGGCTGAGTTGCCAGACCGGCGTGCGCGGGTCGAAGCTGGCGCCGACCTGCTCGAGGGCCGCCGCCGAGGCCTCGAAGGTCTGCCCCCAGTTGAGCCACGGGCCCCAACGCGGCTCGGCGCCGACGTGGATGTTCTCGGCCGCCGACAGATTGGGCATCACGGCGATGTCCTGCGGCACCTGGTTGATGCCCAGACGGCGGCTGTCGCGCGGCGTGCGCAGCCTGACGGGGCGACCCTCGATCAGGATCTCGCCGGCGTCGGCCGCCAGCACCCCGCCAAGGATCTTCATCAGCGTGGACTTGCCTGCGCCGTTCTCGCCGATCAGCGCGTGCACCTCGTGCGGATAGGCGCTGAACTCGACCCGATCGAGCGCGACCACGCCCGGGAACTGCTTGCACAGGCCGCGCACTTCGAGCAGGGGGATGGTTGCGGTTGCGGGCATGGCGTCATCCGTCGGCAATCACCACCTCGAGGCCGCGTTCGGCGATCGTGCTTCTGGCTTGCGCATCCAGGGCCTCGTCGGTGACCAGGCAATGAATGTCGCGCAGGTTCGCGATCCGCAGCATCGACTGCTTGCCCCAGCGCGCGGACTCGGCGATCAACGCGACCCAGCCGGAGTGCAGCATCGCTGCGCGCTTGACCTCGATCTCGGGCAGGTGCTTGCCGGAGATGCCGAACTCGACGTTGTAGCCGTCGGCACACAGGAAGCAGCGATCGAAGCGCATCGCCTCGATCAGACGGATGGCTTGCTGGCCCACGACGGCGCCGGTGCCGCGCACTTCGCCACCGAGCTGGATCACGTTGCATGTATCGCTGCACAGCAGTGCGGCGACGGCGACGGCGTTGGTCACCACGCGCAGGTGCGGCAGCTCGCGCTGGCGCAGCGCGCGCGCCAGCGCCAGCGCCGCTGAGCCGTTGTCGAGATAGATGGTCTCGCCGTCGGCGATCTGGTCGGCCGCGGCTTCCGCGATCGCGCGTTCGGTCTGGGCCTGCTGGTCGGTGGGCACCAGCGCCAACGCATCGCTGCGACGAAGCACTCGCACGCCACCGCGAACGCGCTTGACCTGTCCGGTCTCGGCCAGTTCATTGAGGTCGCGGCGGATCGTCATTTCGCTGACGTTCAGGTCCTGGGCCAGGGCCTGATTGGTCCGAAAACCGGTCGCCATCAGGAGGGCCAGGATGCGATCGATGCGCTGTGCTTGAAGAATGGCAACCCCCAGTCGGATGTTCAATTCTGTTCGAAGGTTACCAAATTCGGGAGGCCGGGCGGCGCAGCGTACTCGGGGTAAGTGCGGATGCCGGCGCCCCAAGGGCTGGTTAGATTGTGTTCAATGTTGTGCGGTTATGGTAGTTTTTGATTGAAATCGGACCTCCCGCATTCCGCTCTCACCGGTCCCTCCACCTCGAGTTCGACCCCATGCCCACCCTGCCTCCGGGACCCGAAACTGCCGTTGCCGAACCGCCGGTCCGGCTGAGCGCGCGCGGCATCGGCAAGCGCTTTCCCGGCGTCGTCGCCCTCGACAAGGTCGATCTCACGCTGCGCGGTGGTGAGGTGCACGCCCTGATGGGCGAGAACGGCGCCGGCAAGACGACACTGATGAAGATCCTGACGGGGATCTACACCTGCGACGACGGCGTGATCGAGCTCGACGGCCGCGCGGTGCAGCCGCGCGACCCGCGCGAAGCCCAGCGGCTGGGGATCTCGATCATTCACCAGGAGCTCAACCAGGTGCCGGAACTCAGCGTCTACGAGAACTTCTTTCTCGGGCGTGAACGCCGCCATGCGTTGGGCTGGCTGGACCGCCCGGCGATGCGTGAGGAGGCCAGGCGCTGGCTGGCCCAGGTCGGCCTGGCGCTCGAGCCGGATCGGCTGTTGCGCGGCCTGCGCGTGGCCGAGCGCCAGCTGCTGGAGATCGCCAAGGCGATCAGCATCGACGCCAAGGTGCTGTTGATGGACGAGCCGACCACGGCGCTGAGCGGGGACGAGGTGCGGCAGATGTTCCGCATCACCCGCGGCTTGCGCGACCGCGGCATGGCCATCGTCTACATCTCGCATCGGATGGACGAGGTGTTCGAGATCGCCGACCGCATCACGGTGCTGCGCGACGGACGCCTCGTTGACTCGCGCGCCGCCGGCGACTACACCCGCGACTCGCTGATCACGCAGATGGTCGGGCGGCCACTGCCCGAGTTCTTCCCACCGGACACGCCGGCGATACGCGGCGCAGAGCTGATACGGGTGAGGGGTCTCAACGTTGCGCCGCGTGCCGGCAAGCAGCGCCTGGCCGACATCAACCTGCAGGTCAGCGCCGGCGAAGTCGTCGGCCTGGCAGGGCTGCTCGGTGCTGGGCGCACCGAACTGCTCGAGGCCCTCTTCGGTGTGTGCCCGCCCTCGATGTGGAACGGCGACATCGTGATCGCGGGCGAGCGCAAGGTCTTCCGCTCGCCGCGCGACGCCATCGCCGCGGGACTGGGCTTCGTCGCCGAGGACCGCAAGGGTCAGAGCCTCGCGCTGGGACGCCCGGTGGGCGAAAACGTGACACTTGCCGGTCTCGCGCGTTTCGTCAGCGGCGGCCTGATCCGCTTGCGCGACGAGGCCCAGGGAATCGACGCCGCAGTGCGTGCGCTGCGCATCAGGACGCCGACCACGTCCACCCCGGTCGGGCTGCTCTCGGGCGGCAACCAGCAGAAGGTGGTGTTCGCGCGGCACTGGCTGACCCAGCCGCGCATCTTCTTGCTCGACGAGCCGACCCAGGGCATCGACGTCGGCGCGAAGGCGGAGATCTACGCACTGGTGCGTGAGCTCGCCGGCAACGGCGCCGCGGTGCTGCTGGCGTCCAGCGACATGCCGGAGCTGCTGGCACTGTGCGACCGCATCCTGGTGATGTGCGCCGGCCGGGTCGCAGGCGAACTGAGCCGCGCGGACGCCTCGCAGGAGCGCATCCTCGACCTGGCCACGCGCTTCGGCCACGGCGCAGCGCAAGACGACCCACGGAAGGCGACAACCGCATGAGCTCCAACATCCTCGCACTGCCTGCGTTCCGCAAGCAGGTTCTGTTGCACACCGCCGTGCGCTTCCAGGGCTTTCTGGGCCTCTTGATCGTCTTCCTGCTCGGCGTGGCCTTGGCGCCGGTGAAGGACGAGACCAACCTGTTCCTCGATGTGACCAACCAGATGAACATCCTGCGCTATGTGGCCGAGACCGGCATCATCGCGATCGGGATGACACTGGTGATCCTGGTCGGCGAGATCGACCTGTCCGTCGGCGCGGTGCTGGCCTTCGGCGCCACGCTGACCGCGTACCTTCTGACGACCACCCAGATCGGCACGGTGCTCACGCTCATCCTCGTGCTGGTCAGCGGCGCGGCGTTCGGCCTCGTCAACGGTGCGGTGAGCAGCGCCTTCCGCATCCCGAGCTTCGTCGTCACGCTGGCGATGATGAGCTTCGCGCGCGGTCTCGCCCGACTCGTCTTCGGCGGCGTCGCGATACCGCTGCTGGCGATCAGCCAGGGTGGTGCGGCGCCCGAGAACGCCTTCTTCGTCAACCTGCGCCTGGGCGGTGTGCTGCCGGTGCCGGCGCTGCTGATGTTCGGCGTCGCCATCGTCGCCTCGCTGGCGTTGCGCTACACGCCATTCGGCCGGCATGTCTACGCCGTCGGCGGAAATCCGGTCGCCGCGCACCTGTCCGGCGTGCGGGTCGAGTTCACCAAGGTGCTGGTGTTCGCGCTGTGCGGCGTGCTGACGGCGCTGGCTGCCTTCGTGCATGCGATCCAGCTCAACCAGGGTGCGCCGAACGACGGCTTCGCC
>DATHWJ010000309.1:0-3396 GCA_035460745.1 Ideonella sp.
TGGTGCTCAGTTGCGACGAGAAGAGCCAGATCCAGGCCCTCGACCGTACGCAGCCAGGCCTGCCGATGAAGCGCGGGCGCGCCGGCACCTTCACCCACGACTACAAGCGCCATGGCACGACCACGCTGTTTGCGGCGCTTAACACGCTGGACGGCAGCGTCATCTCGATGTGCCAACCGCGGCATCGCCACGGCGAGTGGCTCAAGTTCCTGCGGCTCATCGACCGTCGCACGCCCAAGCACCTGAGCCTGCACCTGATCGTGGACAACTACGCTACGCACAGCCACCCCGACGTTCAGAAGTGGCTGGCCCAGCATCCGCGCTTCGTCATGCATTTCACCCCGAACAGCGCCTCGTGGCTGAATATGGTCGAGCGCTTCTTCCGCGACATCACCGACAAGCGCATTCGGCGCGACAGCTTCACGAGCGTGGCAGAACTGGAACTGGCCATCGATCTGTACGTCGCGCATCACAACATCGCTCCGAAGCCGTTCATCTGGACTGCAAGCGCGGCCGACATCCTGGCCAAGGTCACGCGCGCCAAAGCTGCGCTCTCGGGTGCCGCGGAATAAGTACAGAACAGAGTGGCGCACTGCACTAGTACAACATCCCGCAAATAGCTTTACATTGAGGGATCGAGGTAAGAAGCCAGGCTCTATGCCCTTTCGAGTGGAACCCCGGCTCATACCCGGTAGCCCCCAGCCCCCGCTCCCAGCGGCACTGCCCCAACCATCGGGCTGCTCGGCAGGTGGGTAAGTTTGGACAGGCGCAGGTAGGCGATGGCGATGAAGTTCTTGGCCGTGCGGAAGCCTCGTGCGGCCCGCTTGGCTTGCTGCATGAGACCGTTCATCGCTTCGACGAAGGCGTTGCTGCGGTGGTCGAGCATGCCGCGCACGACCGCGTCGAAGTGCGATCGCAGCGTCGTACCCAGGCGCTTGAACGACTCGAGCCGGCTGCGCCGCGCCCAACTGATCCAGCGCTTCAGATCAGCCGCGGCAACAGCCGCATCGTTGTGCTGGCGCGCGTGCGCGAAGACTTCTCGCAGGCCCATCTTCAGCCGCCAGGCGCGTGCGCTCTTGAGGTTGGCGCGTTGCAGCCAATGCATGGCGTTGACCTGCGTGGAACTCCAACTCGCCGGGTTACGTCGCATCCCCCACAGCAGCGCGCGACGCTCGCGCGGCGGCAGATCGCCCAACGCTTCGCGCACGCGCTGCGATTCAGTCTTCCACTCGGCGCTGCGCACCTCGTCCATCGCCGCGTTGGCCAGCGCCACCACGTGGTAGCGGTCGTAGCTGACCTGCGCATTCGGCAAGGCTTCGGTGACTCCCTTCAAATACGCCGCGCTCATGTCCATGCACGCATGCGCGATGGCCGTCGGCTTGCCGCCGTGCTCGGCCAGATCCTGGGCGAACTCATGCACCGTGCGATGGTCGCGCCCCGCTGTCGCGAACAGCAGCCGCTTAGCCTGCAGGTCGTGGACCACCGTCAGGTACTCGTGGCCGCGCTTCAGGCTGGTCTCGTCGATGCCGATCAGCTCCACGCTGCTCATGTCCTGCTTGGCGCGCGCCTGACCCACGTAGTGATCGATGCGCCGCCACAGCGCCTTGGCACGCACGCGCAGCATCTGCGCGGCCTGGCGCACCGCCAGCCCCTGGCACAGCGACAGCGCCAGCGCTTCGAACAGCAGCGTGAAGCCGCTGCCCGCGCGCGCCCAGGGCACCGGCACCTGCGTCGTCTTGCCGCATGCCGTGCAGCCCACGCGCGGCACCTCGGCGTGCAGCCAGGCCTCGAACTGGAAGAAATCCAGGTGCCGCCACGAACGGCGTACGCGATCGTGGATGCCTTGGTCAGCCACACCGCATTCCGGGCAGGCCAGCCGGCGCGCCTTGCTCGTCACCTCGAAGTCGATGCGCCGCTTGGCCGTGTCGAGTTCAACCTTGGCCACCTCCCACGGCGCCTCCAACCCTAGCGCCGCCGTGAACAACGATTCAACTCCCGCCTTCGCCATGCTGATTCCCCTTCGGACTCCTCTGAAGGCGCCAGCTTACCCACCTGCCGAGCAGCCCGATGGTTGGGGCGGTGCCGCTGGGAGCGGGGGCTGGGGGGCTACCGGGTATGAGCCGGGGTTCCACTCGAAAGGGCATAGAGCCGCCGATTGGCGTCGGGCTTGAGAACGCGGTTCGGCGTTCCGTCAGCTGCACCGAACCCCGACCCTATCTCGCCGCCGCCTGTACCGGCATCGTCGCGGCACCCCAACCCCCGCCCAGCGCTCGATACACGCCGACCAGCGCCGTGCCCGTCGCCGTCTGCGCCTGCATCAGCAAGTCCTCGCTCGACAAGGCCTCGCGCTCAGCATCCAGCACCACCTGAAAGTCCGCCACCCCGGCGCCAAACCGCAGCCGTGCCAGCCGCGCCGCCTCCAGCGCGTGGCCCGCCGCAGCAGCCTGCCGCTCAGCCCGCTGCGCATTGCGCGTGTAGCTGCTGAACGCCCCCTCCGTCTCCTCGATCGCCAGCGCCACGGACTGCTCGTAATTCACCAGACTCTGCTGCCCCCGAGCCTCCGACGCCGAGATGCGCGACCGGATGGCGCCCAGGTCGAACGGCGTCCAGGTGATGCCCACCCCCAGCGAATAGATCAAAGACTCGCTCTTGCGCAGGTTGCTGAACGTCGCCGCATTCAGCCCTAGCAGCCCCGACAGCGACAGCCGTGGAAACAGCTCGGTCCGAGCTACTCCAATGCTGGCCGTAGCCGCAGCCAGCTGACGTTCAGCGGCGATCAAGTCAGGTCGGCGCTGAAGCCATTGCTCCGGCGTACCCAGCGGCAAGCGCGACAAATCCGTCACCGGAAGACCCGGCAGCGGCGCCGGCGCAGACAGTTCCGCCAGCATCACCCGCGGCGGCCGCGCGACCAGCGTCGCCAGCCGAAACACCGTTCGCTCCACGCCGTTCTGCAGCGTCGGCAGGACCGCCTCGGTGCTGGTCACCAGGCTCAGCGCCCGCACCAGGTCGAGCTGCGTGCCGCGCCCCACGTCGTAGCGCGCCTGGGTGATGCGCATCGCGTCGCGCTGGTTCACCAGCGCCGCTTCGGCGATGCGCAAGCGCTGCTGCAGGCCGCGCAGTTCAAGGTAGTTGCGCGCCACTTCGGCCGCCACGCTGGTGTGGGCGGCATGCAGCCCGGCCTGGCTCGCGTCGGTAAGCGCCGCCGCCGCCTCGCTGCCGCGCCGGTAGCGGCCGAACAGGTCGAGTTCCCAGTTCGCGATGAAGCTGGTGTCGAAGGTGGTGCCGGTGCGGTCGCTGCGCGAAACGCCGGGCTGCTGTGTGATCGGTGTCACTGAGCGGGTCACGCCGCCATCGAGGCCCAGGCCGGGCCGCGCCGCAGCGTCCACTTCGCCCTGG
>DATHWJ010000310.1:0-4190 GCA_035460745.1 Ideonella sp.
CGGTGCAGCTGGTGGGCGGCCACGTGAACTCCACCGTCAACAACCCGATCGAGGCGGTCGCCCAGTGGCGCGCCGGCAAGCTGCGCGCGCTGTGCGTGTTCGACGACGAGCGCATGCCCTTCAAGACCAAGGTCACCGACACCCAGTCGTGGAACGACATCCCGACCTGCAAGGAAGCCGGCGTGCCGACCAAGTACACCATGCTGCGCGGCATCTTCATGCCCGCCGGCGTGACGCCCGACCAGCTCGCCTTCTACGTGAACCTGCTGACCAAGGTGGCCGAGACGCCGGACTGGAAGGAGTACATGGAGAAGGGCGCGTTCAACTCGACCTTCCTGAGCGGCCCGGCCTTCACCAAGTGGCTCGAAGGCGCCGAAGCGACCCACAAGACGCTGATGACGGAAGCCGGCTTCCTGGCCGGCGCCAGCAACTAGCGCATGCTCGACGGGGGCCGTCCCGCGGGGCGGCCCTCGGTGTTTTGCTGGAGCCTGGGCGGCGCACCGCCAGGCCGCCGCCCAGGCGCCGCCTGGCGTCGCCCCAGCGCGTCCACCCCACAGATGGAGTTCCCGATGGCACACAACGACACCGCCGACGAGACGCCCCGCACCGGCCTCGCCACCAACCGCATCGAGGCGGGCGTGGCGCTGTGCCTGCTGATGCTGGGCATCGTCGTCATTATCGAGAGCCGGCGCCTGGGCGCAGGCTGGACCAGCGACGGTCCCGGCTCCGGCTACTTCCCGTTCTGGATCGGCGTCATCCTGGCAATCTCCGGTGCCGGCGTGTTCTACGAAGCGGTGCTGGGCAAGAAGAAGAACACCGAGGTCTTCGTCGACCGCGAACAGCTCGGCCGCGTGCTCTCGGTGCTGATCCCCGCGCTGGTCTATGTGCTGGGTGTGCAGGTGCTGGGCATCTACATCGCCTCGACGATCTACATCGCGCTGTTCATGGTGATCCTCGGCAAGTACTCGTGGGTCAAGAGTGCCATCGCCGCGGTGGGGGTCAACGTCTTCTTCTACTGCATGTTCGAGATCTGGTTCAAGGTGCCGCTCTACAAGGGCTCGCTGAACCTGTTGGGTTTCCTCGACTAGCCAACCCCTGCCACCTCACGATGCCGGCATGGCGCTGCTCGCGCTGCCGGCCCCATCGGCTTCCATGGAGTTGACCAAAAATGGATGAAATCAGTGCGCTGATGCACGGGTTCGGGGTGATCCTGACCCCGATGAACATCGGCCTCATGTTCGTCGGCATCATCCTCGGGGTGTTGATCGGCGTGCTGCCCGGCCTGGGCGGCGCCAACGGCGTCGCGATCCTGCTCCCGCTCACGTTCACGATGTCGCCCACCTCGGCGATCATCATGCTGTCGTGCATCTACTGTGGGGCGCTGTTCGGCGGCGCGATCACCTCCATCCTCTTCAACATCCCGGGCGAGCCGTGGTCGGTGGCCACCACCTTCGACGGCTACCCGATGGCGCAGAAGGGCAACGCCGGCGCAGCGCTGACGACGGCCTTCACCTCGTCGTTCATCGGCGCCTTCTTCGCGGTGGTGATGATCACCTTCCTCGCGCCGCTGGTGGCCAAGTTCGCGCTCAAGTTCGGCTCGCCGGAATTCATCGCGGTCTACCTGCTCACCTTCTGCAGCTTCGTCGGCATGGGCAAGGGCTCGCCCTTCAAGATCCTGGGCGCGATGGCGCTGGGCTTCGCCTTGGCCAGCGTGGGCATGGACACGGTGACGGGGCAGTTGCGGCTCACCTTCGGCCAGCCCGAGCTGATGCGCGGCTTCGACTTCCTGATCGCGGTGATCGGCCTGTTCGGCATCGGCGAGATCCTGCTCTCGATGGAAGAGGGGCTGAAGTTCTCCGGCAAGAGCGCCAAGATCGATCCCAAGATCGTGCTGCAGACCTGGAAGCAGCTGCCGCGCTACTGGGCCACGTCGCTGCGCAGCTCGCTGGTCGGCATCTGGATGGGCATCACCCCGGGCGGCGCCACGCCGGCCTCGTTCATGGCCTACGGCCTGGCCAAGAAGATGTCCAAGAACGGCGCCAAGTTCGGCACCGGCGAGCTCGAGGGTGTGGTGGCCCCGGAGACCGCGGCCCACGCCGCCGGCACCAGCGCGCTGCTGCCCATGCTGGCGCTCGGCATCCCCGGCTCGCCGACCGCCGCCGTGCTGCTGGGCGGCCTGCTGATCTGGGGCCTGCAGCCCGGGCCGCTGCTGTTCGTCGAGCAGAAGGACTTCGTCTGGGGCCTGATCGCCAGCATGTACCTCGGTAACGTGGTCGGCCTGATCGTGGTGCTGAGCACGGTGCCGCTGTTCGCCTCCATCCTGCGCATCCCGTTCTCCATCATCGCGCCGGTGATCATCGTGATCTGCGCGATCGGCGCCTACACGGTGCACAACGCGATGCTGGACATCTGGTTCATGCTCGGCTTCGGCGTCGTCGGCTATGTCTTCAAGAAGCTCGACTTCCCGCTCGCGCCGCTGGTGCTGGCGCTGGTACTGGGCGACAAGGCCGAAGACTCGTTCCGCCAGGCCATGCTGGTCTCGCAGGGCGACCTGATGATCATGTGGTCCAACCCGCTGGTCGGTGGCATCACCACGCTGGCGCTGACCATGCTCTTCTGGCCGCTGATCGCCAAACTGCTCGCGCTGGTGAAGCCCCCAAAGCCTGACCAGTTCGCCACCGAACGCCCGGTGGATTAGAGGACCCCCCCTACGGCCTGCGGCCGCCCCCCAGGGGGCGCCACCAGCGGACCGGCGGAGCCGGATCCGCGGTGGCCGCTGGGCTTAGGACACCACTTGCAGCCAGAGGAGAGCTTATGCCAGTGATTGCCATGACCCAGGAGATGGGCTCGCTCGCCAAGGACGTTGCGCTGCAACTCGGCGAGAGCCTGGGGCTGAACGTCGTCCGCCACGAAGTGGTGGAGCACGTGGCCGACAAGATGAACGTCTCCAAGAGCCTGATCAGCCGGCTGCGCGAGGGCAAGGCCGGCATCGTCGAGCGCTTCACCGCCGACGAGCGCAGCCTCGCGCTCTACACCGCCGAGGAGGTCTTCGTGCAGGCCGACCGCGGCAACGTGGTGCTGCGCGGCTGGGGCGCCACCTGCCTGCTGCGGCCGGTGCCGCACGTGGTCTGCGTGCGTGTCACCCGCTCGCTCGCCAAGCGCGTCGAGTGGCTGATGAGCGACCTGGAGACCGACGACGCCGAGTTCGCCGAGGCCGAGGTGCGCCGCAGCGACGACGCCCACGCTGCGCGCATGAACGAGCGCTTCGGCGTTACCTGGGGCGACCCGCTGCTCTACGACCTGGTGCTCAACACCGACCGGCTCTCGGTCGACAGCTGCGTCGAGCAGATCGCCCAGCTCGCGCGCCGCCCCGAGTTCGCCGAGACGCCCGCCTCGCGCGCGCTGCTGGCCAACATGGCGCTGGAAGCGCGCGTGCGCGCCGCGCTGAAGGCCGACGAGGCCACCACCGACACCAGCGTCACGGTGACGGCCGACGAGAGCAAGCTCGTGCTCAGCGGCATCGTGCTGAACGCCGAGGAGCGCGTGCAGGCCGAGCGGGTGGCCTCGCTGGTGGCGGGCGTGAGCGCGGTCGATAACCAGCTCCGCCTGATGGCCAGCTCGAGGCGGTTTGCCTCGGCGAAGTACGTCTGAGCCACTCGCGTCCGAGGGGCGCGAGCCAAGCCGGGCGCGCCCTCGGTTGCCGTGACGGGCCTCAGGGGCTGGGCGGTATCGCCACCACGCGTCTGCGCTTGACGATCACCGTGGGGGCGGGGGCTTGGCTGGCGGACCGGGACAGCGACAGCTTGGGCGCCACGCCCTGGCGCTTGGGCGAGTGGCCCGCAGCGCGCAGCGCAGCCTGCACACGCGAGGTGTTCAGCTTGCGCTCGACATCGCCATTGACCTGCCAGTACGCACCGTCCGCACTGCGCGCCAGCGCGCCGATGCTGGCCTGCTGCTCGACGGTGCCTAGAAATTCCAGGTGCGCGTGCTCGCGGCTGAAACGGGCCCACTGGTTGTTGAGCTTGATGGTGAGTTGAGGCATGAATTCAAAGAAGTGTGCACCGGCCGCCGCACGGGCGAGCCCAGGCGAAGCATAAAGCGCCTTGCGGCATCACGGCGTAACCTTCTTGAGTCTCGCCGCCACGAGAAACACCGCCGCGACCGTCACCACGCCCCACAACCCGCCACCC
>DATHWJ010000311.1:0-12954 GCA_035460745.1 Ideonella sp.
CGATGCGGACGAGGCCGATGACGCCGACGAGGCCGAAGACGCTGACGAGGCCGATGAAATCGTGCTCATCTCTTTGCTCCCTGGTGTTGTCGCGGATGGCTCAGGCGGGCAGGCCCGCCGTGCGCAAGGCCTCGGCGTAACGAGCCGAGTGGGGCGCTGCGGCGCCGGGGTATCGCTCGAGGAACTTGGAGACGCTGAACCCGGGCTCGACCGCGAGCATCTCCGAGATGGTGCTCCTGGCCTCGTCGACGCGCTCTGCCAGCACCTGTGCGATCGCCAATATGCGCAGGGTGGGGCCGTGTGTGCGGTTGGCACGCAGCGAGCGCTTGCCGAACTCGATGGCACCTTCATAGTCGTTCGCCGAGAGCTTGGCGGTCGAGGTGAAGTTGTCGTAGTAGTACTTCATCGGGTCGAGCGGCGACAGCCGCTGGGCCCGCATCGCGCAATCCACCGCCAGCTCGCCCAGGCCGTCATACGAGTGCAATGCCGACTGGAACAGCCAGGCCAGACTCTCGCTCGGGTTGGCGGCGAGCGAAGCTTCGTAGCGCCGCGCCGCAGTGGCCAGGTCCTTGTTGATGTAGGCGCAGACCAGCCCGTCGATCGCGAGCGCCAACGAGTGGCCGGGCTCCAGATCGAGGGCCTGGGAAACGATGCTGCGCGCCTGCTGTGCATCGGCCACCCGATCCAGCGACCAGCCCTGTGCCACACGCATCACATGCCATTTGCCCAACCACGCGCGCGGGCCGGTTGCTCGCGGGTGCCGATCGCACAGGTAGAGCAGCATGTCGCGCGAGCGATGGAAGTCTCGGGGCGACAACCTGTGCATCATTGCAATCGCACCGAGCAGGATGGTGTAGCTCTGAAGCGACGGCAACGGCGCCGTCACAGAGCGGTGCACTTCCGACTCGACCAGCGCGCGCCCGATGCCGCGCACCATACTCTCCACCAGCCAACCGGTGCCGCAGAGGATCTCGGCGACGCTGCCGTCAATCGCATCCGCCCACAGCACCGTCTTGGACTGGCAGTCCACCAGGTAGCCGCGGACACGGGCGTGGCCGCCATTCACCGCGCAAGTGCCGTGCACCGCATACTGGCAACCCAGAGCCTGGGCGAGCGTGTTCAAGTCCAGCGGGCGATCGCGAAAGACCGTCGTCGACAGGCGCGAGACCACGTGGAGCTGGCGCACGCGGGACAGCTGCGCGATCAGGTCGTCGGCCAATGCGTCGCCGAGGAACGATGACGGTTCCATGTCGCCCAGCGTGGCAAACGGGATGACTGCCAGGCTCACCGTATCGATCGACCCAGCCGATGCCGATGCCCACATCACCGACTGGCTGCCCAGCGGCCCTACGCGGTAAGCGCGCTGCGGCTCGCTGAAATGCTTCAGGTAGCAGTCGCCCAGATCTTCGATATCGACGTCGAGCTCCGGCACCAGCGCATCGCGCGCCTCCGGCGAGATGACGATCTCGTCGGGCCCGGCCAGGGTGACCAGGCGCGCTGCGAGATTGACACCAATGCCGTACACGTCGATCTCATCGACCATCACGTCAGCGTCATGCACGCCAATGCGCAGATGCAACTCCGAGGCCGCGTCGCGCCCCGCGTTGTAGACGCGGATGCGACGGTGTGAATCCAGTGCAGCGTGCACGGCATCGATCACGGTTCCAAACTCCAGCAGCATGCCGTCGCCCAGGCTCTTGACCATGCGTCCACCACATTGCGGCAAGACCTCGGTCCGAATCTCGGCAACAAACCGGCGCCACCGGTCGATCACGTCTTCCTCGTGTGCGAGCACGAGGCGAACCGACTCGACGACGTCCACGACGACGATCGCGCGGCGAGCACGAGTGACCTCGAAAGACTGGGGTACGCCCTCTGCCGTCCCTGACATGGTGTGCCATCTCTTTCTTGCTTGCATCCCTATTGTGGTGGATGCATGACTGCCGTCACAAGAGCTGGCGATACACCTCCGGGGGTTCGGTCCCGCATCTGCGGGACCGGACACATCACCAGCGCGTCGGCTTGGGGTTGCGCTCGTCGAAGCCCATCTGGTGCCAGTAGGGGTAGGCCGGCGCCTTGCGGCTGGCGTTGTCGAGCTGCTCGATCTCGGCCGCGCTGAGCTGCCAGCCCAGCGCGCCGAGGTTTTGCTGGAACTGCGCTTCGTTGCGCGCGCCGACCACGATGTTGGAGACGGTGGGGCGCTGCAGCAGCCAGTTCAGCGCCACCTGCGGGATGGTCTTGCCGCGCTCCTGGGCGATGCGGTCGAGCACGTCCACCACGTCGTAGAGCAGCGCGTCGTCCACTGGCGGGCCGCCCTCGGCGCCGCCGGCGGCGATGCGGCCGGCCTGCATGGGCTGGCCGCGCCGGATCTTGCCGGTCAGGCGGCCCCAGCCCAGCGGGCTCCAGACCATCAGGCCGACGCCCTGGTCCAGCCCCAGCGGCATCAGCTCCCACTCGTAGTCGCGGCCGACCAGCGCGTAGTAGCCCTGGTAGGCCACGTAGCGCGCCAGGCCGTGGCGCTCCGAGGTGGCGAGCGACTTCATCAGCTGCCAGCCGGAGAAGTTGGAGGCACCGATGTAGCCTATCTTGCCGCTGCGCACCAGGTCGTCGAGCGCACGCAGCGTCTCATCGACCGGCGCCAGCGCGTCGAAGCCGTGCATGAAGTAGAGGTCGATGTGGTCGGTGCCCAGCCGCTTCAGGCTGGCCTCGCAGGCGCGGACCAGGTGGTAGCGCGAGGAGCCCTGGTCGTTGGGGCCGTCGCCCATCGCGAAGCTGGCCTTGGTGGAGATCAGGGCCTTGTCGCGCTTGCCCTTCAAGGCCTTGCCGAGAATCTCCTCGGAGGCGCCGCTGGAGTAGACGTCGGCGGTGTCGAAGAAGTTGACGCCGTGCTCCAGCGCCAGGTCGACCATGCGGGTGGCTTCGTCCACCTGGGTCTGGCCCCAGCGTTCGAAGAATTCGTTGGTGCCGCCGAAGGTGGCGGTGCCCAGGCTGAGCACGGGGACTTTGAGGCCGGAGCGGCCGAGCTGGCGATGTTCCATGGGGCATCCTTGGGGGTTCGGGCGGGCCGCGACGCGCTCGCGGCCTGCGAGCGACGCAGTGTGGCCCCGGTGCGAAGACCGTGTGCGTGGCAGGTGGATGCCGCGCCGTGTTGACCAAGGCCTAAGGCTCGGCAGGCCCCGGGAACGGCACGATCTCCGAGATCAGCGCCGCGCCGTCGCTCAGCAAGAAGTCCTTGAAGGCCTGGGCCACCGGCGGCAGGCGCTTGTTGCGGCGGTGCACGACATACCAGTTCAACACCAGCGGGAAGCCCACCACGTCCAGCACCGCCAGGCTGCCGGTCTTGAGCTCCTGGCTGATGGTGTGGGCCGACAGGAAGCTCAGGCCCATGCCGGCGATCACGGCCTGCTTGATGGTCTCGGTGCTCTTGATCTCCATCGCGATGCGCAGCCGGCTCAGGTCGCCGCCGAAGCCGTCTTCCATCGAGTGCCAGGTGTCGGAGCCCTTCTCGCGCACGACGAAGGCTTCGCGCATCAGCGTGGTCATCGCGATGCGGCGCTCGTGAACCAGCGGGTGGCTGGGCGCGGCGACGATCACGTAGGGATGGGGCGCGAAAGCCTGGTCGATGCGCTCGGGGTCGCGCGGCGGGCGCACCATGATCGCCAGGTCGGTGAGGTTGTCGGCGATGTGGCTCAGCAGCCCTTCGCGGTTGTGCACCGTGAAGTTCAGCGTGACGCCGTGGTGGCGGCCGGCGAACTCCACCAGCAGGCGGGGGAAGAAGTAATCGCCCGCGCTGATGACGCCCACGTTGAGCTTGCCGCCCGAGACCCCCTTGAACTGGCTCATCGCGTTTTCGGCCGCCTCGAACTGGGCAATGATGGCGCGGCTGATCTGCAGCAGCTCGGTGCCGGCGGGGGTCAGGTAGATCTTCTTGCCAAACTGCTCGAAGAGCGGGTTGCCGGCGTGCTCTTCGAGCTTCTTGACCTGCGTGGAGACGGCGGGCTGCGTGAGGTAGAGCTCCTCGGCGGCGCGCGAGAAGCTGAGGTGCCGGGCGACGGCCTCGAAGACCTTCAGCTGGCGCAGGGTGGCGTTTTTCATCTGGAGGCTCCTGGGGCGAGCCTGGGGCGCCGCGACCCCCGGCTCAAGCCGCCTCGCGCATCCGCACGCATCCCGCCTGTTCCTCCATGGAACGCCCCAGCAGCTTCACCAGCGCATACACCGTGTCGATGTGCGGCGTCGGCGTATCGGTGAGCCGGGCGAGCTCCACCACCGCGCCGACCAGTGCGTCGATCTCGGGGGAGCGGCCCGCCTCGATGTCCTGCAGCATCGAGGTCTTGTGCTTGCCGACCTTCTCGGCCCCCGCGATGCGCTTCTCCAGCGAGACGCGGAAGCCGATGCCCAGCTTCTCGGCCACGGCCTGCGCCTCGCGCATCATCGAGGCCGCCAGCTCGCGCGTCAGCGGGTACTGGCAGATGGCCTCCAGCGTCGAGTGCGAGAGGCTGCTGATGGGGTTGAAGGTCAGGTTGCCCCAGAGCTTGAGCCAGATCTCCGAACGGATGTTGTCCAGCACCGGCGCCTTGAAGCCCGCCTGCTCGAAGCAGGCCGAGATGCGCTGCACGCGCTCGCTGCTGCTGCCGTCGAGCTCGCCGAGCGGGAAGCGCTCGCCCTCGATGTGCTTGACCACGCCGGGCGCGATCAGCTCCGAGGCGGGGTAGACCACGCAGCCGATCACGCGCCGCGCCGGGATCATCTCGCCCACCAGTCCGCTGGCATCGACGCTGTGCACGCGGCTGCCTTCGAGCGCACCGCCGTGCTTGTGGAAGTACCAGTAGGGGATGCCGTTCTGCATCGTCACCACGGCCGTGTCGGGCCCGAAGAGCTTGGGCACGTCCTGGGCGACGGCCTCGACCTGGTGGGCCTTCATCGCGAGGATGACGAGGTCTTGCGGGCCGGCCTCGGCATAGTCGCTGGTGGCCTTGACGCCGCGGGCGACCTGCTCGCTGCCGTCGTGGTTGATGAGCTTCATGCCGTGCTGGCGTATCGCCTGCAGGTTGGCGCCGCGCACGATGAAGGTGACGTCCTCACCCGCCAGCGCGAGTTTCACGCCGACATATCCGCCGATCGCGCCGGCGCCGATGATGGCAATTTTCATGATGATGATGTCCAACCCAAAGTGAAAGAACTCGTCAGGCGAACACTATTCGAAGTAGTTGCTGAGCTTGCCGATACCCGCAATCTCGACCTCGATCAGGCTGCCCGGTTTCATCGAACCGACGCCCACGGAAGTGCCGCACAAAATCACGTCGCCCGGCAGCAAGGTCATGTCGAACGAAATCAGGCTGACCAGCCGCTGGACCGAAAACCGCATGTCGCTGATCGGATAATCCTGCCGCAACTCGCCGTTCAGCCAGGTCTTGACGCGCAGCTGGGCCGGGTCGAGCCCGGTGGCCACCGACGGGCCGATCGGGCAAAAGGTATCCAGGCCCTTGGCGCGCACCCATTGCGGGAAGGTCGGGTCGCGGTGCAGTATGTCGGCCAGCGTCACGTCGTTGGCGCAGGTATAGCCGAACACATGGTCCAGCGCCTCGCCCTCAGAGACGCCGGAGCAGGTCTTGCCGATCACGATGCCCAGCTCGCCTTCAAAAACCACCTTGCCCTCGGCCCGGGGTTTGCGGATCAAGCCGCCGGGGGCCAGAAAGGAATTGGGTGACTTGAGCAGATAAAGGGGCTCGGGGGGATCGGCAAGATTGAGTTTCTGGGCCAGCGCGAAGAAGTTGTTCCACAGCGCAATGACCTTGCCGGGCTGGGTCGGCATCAGCCACTGCACCGCGTCGGGCGATATCAGGGTGCCGGTCGGTGACGGGTCGGCAAACATGTCGCCGCGATACTCGTGCACGCCATCGGCCTGCAGCGTGCCGAAACCCGTCACACCTGCATGAACAAATCGAACCCAGTGTTGTGGCATGGCGTGGTGCTCGGTGAAATGAAAGGGCTTGTTCAGTCGAAAGGCAGCCAGCGCGCGCCCAGCAGCGCTTGCAAGCACTCACCCAGCTCGGCCGGGCTGTGAGTGATCTGGATGCCTTGCACACCATCACGGCGGGTCACGCCGCAGTCCACAGGGCGGTCCACAAAACCCAGCACCGGCTTTTTCATCTGGCGTGCAATGCACTCGGCGCAGGCTTGTTCGATGTCCTGGTTGAGCTCGCCGGCAATCACGATTGCCTCGGTGGCGGGGTCTTCTTCGAACATTTTCAGGATGTCGGCGGGCCGCACGCCGGCCAGGCCGACAACGTGCGGGTGACCAAACCCACATTCACCCAGTTCGGCGGCCGCTTCGCGGCTCAGGCTGCCGCTACAGCAGACCACGCCGATACGGGCACTGGGATGTGGATCGATGCTGCTCAGGAACGACATCAACAAACTCCTGAATCTGGACGTAAATATATTTCAGATACCCAGCTGTCCAGCATTGGCCTCGGCCCAGTTGAAATGGCAGGGACGCTGGCTGGCGCTGGCACCGCGGGTTTCGCGGCAGGCTTGGGTCTTGGCTTCTATCGCATCGACGAGAAAATCCACGTCGTAGGCCCTGAGCAAATGCGGCTGGTCGGCTTCGAGATACACCCGGACGCGCTGCCGGCCTGGCGGCACGGCCTGCAGCGCGAGCCAGGTCTCGCAGTCCCAGTGCCAGCGCAGCCCCAGCTCGTAGAAAGCCGCGTTGTAGGCATTGCGCTCGAAATCCATCGCAAGCTGTGCGATTTGCTCGGGGCGAGCGGTCGACATCATCTGGGCCATTTGATTTCTCCTCAACATCGGGTTGGCGGGGAATCTGTCTTGCTGCTCTCGTGGAGTTCAACAACACAGCTGCTGGCTGATAATGTAGGTCGACCGATCGATAAGGGATACTTAAACTATTTTATGAAATGCATTCACGGCAGGTTATGGATCGCGGGCGGAATCACCCCATGACCCCGGCCGGCCTCAGATCACGCGCTCCTCGCGCAGCAGGGCCAGGTCGTCCTTGCTGTAGCCGAGCTCGGCGAGCACCTCTTCGGTGTGCTCGCCCAGCAGCGGCGAGCGCGTCACCTCGGTGGCGCTGTCGGACATCTTGATCGGGTTGCCCACCGTCAGGTACTTGCCGCGGGTGGGGTGGTCGACCTCGACGATGGTGCCGCTGGCGCGCAGCGACTCGTCCTCGGCGATCTCCTTCATCGACAGGATGGGGCCGCAGGGGATGTCGTACTGGTTCAAGATCTCCATCGCCTCGAACTTGGTCTTGGTCATCGTCCACCGCTCGATGCGCGCGAAGATGGGCTTCAGGTGCAGCAGCCGCGCGGCCGGCGTGGCGAAGGCCTCGTCGTCTATCCAGCCCTCTTCGCCTATCACCTTGCAGACGGCGGGCCAGACGGCGCCCTGGGTGATGAAGTAGATGTAGGCGTTGGGGTCGGTCTCCCAGCCCTTGCACTTCAGGATGGAGCCGGGCTGGCCGCCGCCGGAGGCGTTGCCGGCGCGCGGCACGGCCTCGCCGAACTTGCCGTCCGGGTACTGCGGGTACTCGTGCATGGTGCCGGTGCGCTCCAGGCGCTGCTGGTCGCGCAGCTTGACGCGGCACAGGTTGAGCACCGCGTCCTGCATCGGGGCGAGCACCTTCTGGCCGCGGCCGGTGGTGTTGCGCTGGTAGAGCGCGGCCACGATGCCCAGCGCCAGGTGCAGCCCGGTGCCGCTGTCGCCGATCTGCGCGCCGGTGACCATCGGCGGGCCGTCGTCGAAACCGCTGGTGGAGGCCGAGCCGCCGGCGCACTGGGCGACGTTTTCGTAGACCTTGCAATCCTCGTACTTGCCGGGGCCGAAACCCTTGACGGACGCGACGATCATGCGCGGGTTGAGCTTCTCGATGTGCTCCCAGGTGATGCCCATGCGGTCGAGCGCACCGGGGGCGAAGTTCTCGACCAGCACGTCGCAGGTCTTGATCAGCGTGTCCAGCACCTGCTTGCCCTTGGCCTTCTTGGTGTCCAGGGTGATGGAGCGCTTGTTGTGGTTCAGCATCGTGAAGTAGAGGCTGTCCACACCGGGGATGTCGCGCAGCTGGCCGCGCGTGGCGTCGCCCTCGCCGGCCCGCTCGACCTTGATCACGTCGGCGCCGAACCACGCCAGCAGCTGGGTGCAGGTGGGGCCCGACTGGACGTGGGTGAAATCGAGGATGCGAACGCCCTCAAGCGCCTTGCTCATGTCTTTGTCTCCTGTACCGAGTTCTTGACCTGGAGTTCGAGTTCTACCAGACGGGCCCGCAGCTTGCGGTCCTCGGCAAAGCGTACGCTTTCGTCGCGCACGATGGCCACGATGGCCTCGACGCTGCCGTCGGCCGCCTTCAGCAGCGAGACGCTGAAGGCGATCGACAGCGAGTGGCCATCCTTGTGCAGTGCGGGCACCTTCAACAGCGTCGTGCCGTATTTGGTGATGCCGCTCTTCATCGTGGTTGCATAGCCGTCCCAGTGGCGCTGGCGTTGGCGCTCCGGGATGATCAGGTCCATCGATTTGCCCAGCACCTCGGCCTCGGTAAAACCGAAGATGCGTTCGGACGCGGGGTTCCAGAGCGTGATGGCTCCGGCCCCGTCGCAGACCATGATCGCGTCGCCCGCACCGAGAACAATTTGTTCGAAGTCCATCTCATCTCCGGGCAGTGCCTCAACCAAGCAGCCGCCGCGGATCCGGCTCTGCCGGTCCGCCAGCGGCGCCCCCTTGAGGGGGAGCGGCGCAGCCGCTACGGGGGTGGGAGATCACACCGCCTTCGCGTCGTGCAGTTCCTTGATCTGACCTTCGCTGTAGCCGAAGTCGCGCAGCACACCGTCGGTGTGCTCGCCGAGCAGCGGTGAGCCGGTGACCTCGGGCTTGAAGCCCGAGAACTTGATCGGGCTGCCGATGGTCCAGTAGTTGCCGCGCTCCTTGTGCGGCACCTCGACGATCGAGCCGCTCTTGATCAGCGACTCGTCGCGCAGCAGCTCGGCCATCGACAGCACCGGTGCGCAGGGGATGTCGAACTTGCGGAAGATGTCGACGGCCTCGAACTTGGTCTTGTCCTTGATGAAGTCTTCGATGGTCGCGAAGATCTTCTCGATGTGCGGCTGGCGCGCCTTCGGGGTCGTGTAGGCCGGATCGGTCTTCCACTCGGGCTTGTTGAGCGCGTCGCAGATCGGCTCCCAGGCGTGGCCCTGCACCGTGAAATAGATGTACGCGTTCGGGTCGGTCTCCCAGCCCTTGCACTTCAGGATCCAGCCCGGCTGGCCGCCGCCGCCCGCATTGCCGCCGCGCGGCGTGACCTTGTCCTTGAAGGCATCCATCTCGTGCGGGTATTGCGGGTACTCCTCGAGGTAGCCGATCTTCTCCAGGCGCTGCTGGTCGCGCATCTTCACGCGGCACAGGTTCAGCACCGCGTCCTGCATCGAGCAGGCCACCCGCTGCCCCTTGCCGGTTGTCTGGCGGCCGATGATCGCGGTCAGGATGCCGATGGCCAGGTGCATGCCGGTGTTGCTGTCGCCCAGCGCCGCGGCGCTGATCGTCGGGCCGGAGTTCTCGCCCTTCCACCAGCCGGTCGTCGAAGCGGCGCCGCCGGCGCACTGCGCGACGTTCTCGTAGACCTTCAGGTCGTCGTAGTGGTGGCCGTCGCTGAAGCCCTTGACCGACGCGACGATCATCTTCGGGTTCAGTTCCTGGATGCGCTCCCAGGTGAAACCCATGCGGTCGAGCGCGCCGGGGCCGAAGTTCTCGACCAGCACGTCGCAATCCTTGATCAGCGTCTCGAGCACCTGCTTGCCTTCGGGCTTCTTGGTGTCCAGGGTCAGCGAGCGCTTGTTGCTGTTGAGCATCGTGAAGTACAGCGCATCGGCGTTCGGGATGTCGCGCAGCTGCGAGCGCGTCACGTCGCCCGAACCAGGACGCTCGACCTTGATCACGTCCGCACCGAACCAGGCCAGCAGCTGTGTGCACGCCGGGCCGGCCTGCACGTGCGTGAAGTCGATGATCTTGATGCCGTCGAGGGGTTTGGTCATGTGAAATCTCCTAGAAATGGCCAGATGAGGCGCTTGGGGGAATGCTTGGACAGGCTTGGAAGACCATCACGCCGGCTTCTTCATCGCCGCGGTCTGGGGATTCAAGCTGGTGATGCGGCCGCTCTCGGTGCCGGCGGTCTCGTCGATCACGGCATTGATCAGCGTCGGGCGGCCCGAGGCGATGGCTTCGGTCATGGCCTTGTCGAGTTCGTCCGCCGTGGTGGCGTGCACGCCGACGCCACCGAAGGCGGTCATCAGCATGTCGTAGCGGGCGTTCTTGACGAAGACCGTGGGGGCCACGTCGGCCGTGCCGCTGCTGTTCTTGTCGGTGCCGCGGTAGACGCCGTTGTTGTTGAACACGACGATGCAGATCGGCAGGTTGTAGCGGCAGATGGTCTCGACCTCCATGCCGCTGAAGCCGAAGGCGCTGTCGCCCTCGACCGCGATGACCGGCTTGCCGGTGACCACGGCCGCGGCGACGGCGAAGCCCATGCCTATGCCCATGATCCCCCAGGTGCCCACGTCGAGGCGCTTGCGCGGCTCGTACATGTCGACGATGCTGCGCGCGAAGTCCAGCGTGTTGGCGCCTTCGTTGACGAACATCGCGTCCGGCCTGGCCTTGACCTGGTCGCGGATCACGCTGAGCGCGCTCTGGAAGTTCATCGGCGAGGGGCGCAGCGCGAGCGTCGCGGCCATCTTGGTCAGGTTCTTGTCCTTGCGCTCGGCGATCGCGCCCAGCCAGTCGGCCGGCGGCTTGGCCCAGTCGTTGCCGAGCCCGGCCAGCAGCGAGGCCACGCAGGAGCCGATGTCACCGATCACCGGCGCGGCGATGGCCACGTTGCTGTCGATCTCGGTCGGCGCGATGTCGATCTGGATGAACTGCTTCGGCCCGTTGCCGGCACCCCAGGTCTTGCCCTTGCCGTGCGAGAGCAGCCAGTTGAGCCGGGCGCCGATCAGCACCACCACGTCGGCCTCGGCCAGCACGTAGGAGCGGGCGGCCGCGGCGCATTGCGGGTGGGTGTCGGGCAGCAGGCCCTTGGCCATCGACATCGGCTGGTAGGGGATGCCGGTCTTCTCGACGAAGGCGCGGATGTCGGCGTCGGCCTGGGCGTAGGAGGCCCCCTTGCCGAGCACGATCAGCGGGCGCTTGGCGCCCTTGAGCAGGTCGAGCGCACGCTTCACGGCGTCCGGCGCGGGGATCTGGCGCGGAGCCGGATCGATCACCTTGATGAGCGACTTGCGGCCGGCCTCGGCGTCCATGGTCTGCGCGAAGAGCTTGGCCGGCAGGTCGAGGTAGACACCGCCGGGGCGGCCCGACACTGCCGAGCGAATGGCACGCGCCAGGCCCACGCCGATGTCTTCGGCGTGCAGCACGCGGAAGGCCGCCTTGCACAGCGGCTTGGCGATCGCGAGCTGGTCCATCTCTTCGTAGTCGCCCTGCTGCAGGTCGACGATCTCGCGCTCCGAGGAGCCGCTGATCAGGATCATCGGGAAGCAGTTGGTCGTGGCGTTGGCCAGCGCCGTCAGCCCGTTCAGGAAGCCGGGCGCCGACACGGTCAGGCAGATGCCGGGCTTTTGCGTCAGGTAGCCGGCGGCCGCGGCCGCGTTGCCGGCGTGCTGCTCGTGGCGGAACGAGATGACGCGCAGGCCCTCGGCCTGCAGCATGCGGGTCAGGTCGGTGATGGGGATGCCGGGCAGACCGAAGACGGTGTCGATGTCGTTCAGCTTGAGCGCATCGATGAGCAGGTGGAAACCATCGGTGGTGGCCGGCGAGACGGCGCCGGCTTCTCCGCTCTTCTGTGCGGCGCTGGCGGCGGGCTTGTTTTCGAGGACGGAAGACATGTCTCTCCTTCGGCTTGGAAATTGGCGGTAGCGTTCTTGAAGCAGCCATTCGCCAGGGCGCTGGAACCCCGTGTTGCTTAGCTGGTGTTCGAGGCACGACTATCATTGGCGCCCCCGCTTCACGCCGTTGACCGCGGTCAAGATTCGGAAAATCAGTGGCGCGGGTTAAACCTGATGCGACACCGCCGCGACCGGGCAGGACCGGCTGGGCGGTGACCGCGCGGCAGCCCCTAGCAAGCCACCCTCACGCCGTATGACCCGCCTGGAAAACCACCCCGAAAAGAACGTCATCCACGTTCAGCTCAGGCAGAACGACGTGCTCAAGGACCTCAGCGAAGCCGGCCGCGCGGAGCTGGCCTCCCAGCTCGTGGTGGTGGACGGCAAGAAGGGCGATCTGCTGCTGCACCAGGGCGTGCGCGAGATGGAGCAGTACTTCATCCTCGACGGCATCCTCAAGCGCGTGGTCTCCAACCCCGAAGGCAAGGAGATGATCCTGCGCTTCGCCGACGAGCGCGACATGGAGACCAGCTACGCCGCCTGGCGCCTGGGCACGCCCACGCCCTATGGCATCGTCTGCGTCACCACCGCGCGGGTGGCCAGCATGCCGCTGAAGGAGTGGGCCGACTTCATGGAGCGCCACCCCGAGACCAAGGCCCTGTTCGAGCACAGCGTGATGCGCCTGATGAGCGAGATCATGGCCCACACCATCACGCTGCACCTGCTCGATGCGCCCGGCCGCGTGCACCGCTTCCTGCGCAAGCACCCGGACCTGGTCGACCGCATCCCCAAGAAGGAGCTGGCGGCCTACCTCAACCTCTCGGCCGAGACCCTCAGCCGGCTGAGGCACAGCGGCAAGATCTGAGAGCCTGAGCCCCGCAACGAGCCCCGAGCCGGGATGGACTTGTTGCAAATTGACACGCCGCAGGACACCGTGGTGGCGGTGCGGGGTGCTTCGTCTGGCGCCCGACTCCCCACCTGGGTAGCGGGTTGTGGGGCGTGGCGACCGTCGCCGCGGTGGTTCTCGTGGCGGCGAGACTCAAGAAGGTTACGCCGTGATGCCGCAAGGCGCTTT
>DATHWJ010000312.1:0-1903 GCA_035460745.1 Ideonella sp.
GGCTCGGGCGGGGCCGGCGCAGGCTCGCCGCCGCCGAACCAGAAGCGCCGCGGCGGCTGGGGCGCGGGGGCATCGGACATGGCGGCAAGCGGATTGGGCTCCGGCGCAGCCGCGGGCGCCTCGGCGGGCATTGCCTGCACCGGCTCGGCAGCGGCGCGCAGCGTGAGCCACAGCCACTGCAGCGAAACGCCGAGGTAATGGTTGTTGGCAGCCAGCCAGGCGTCGCTGCCTGCAGCACCGGTGTCGGCCCCTGCGGGTCGGTCTTGGCGCGTGGGGCGGCCGGGCGAAGTCATGACACCTTCAGCGTCTGGTCGGCATCGAAGCCGAAGCTGGGCGGGCTGCCTGTGATGACAATGGGCAGGCTGTCGATGCCGTCCACCCGCAGCCGCAGCAGGTAGGTGCCGGCCGGCAGGCCGGGCAGGCTGAAGTGCAGCGTGCTGGGCTGGCTGGTGTCGGCGGGGGTGGCTATGGTGGTGGGCAGCAGCTCGTCACTGCCCAGCAGCAGGCGGGCGCCGGCATGCTGCAGCGGGTGCAGCCGCGGCGTGCAGGCGATGGCCAGGTCGATGGCAGCGCCTGCGCTGGCCGCGAGCGGCGTGGCGGCGATGCGCGGCGACAAGGCGACCGGCACTGCGTTGGTCGACAGCGTGGGCGCGCCGGGCTGCTCGGTGCGCAGCGAGACGCTGTAGACCCCCACGCCCCAGGCTGCCAGCACCGCCGGCTGCTCGGCCACGCTGGGCAGATGGGCGCGCAGCTCGTTGGCCGAAGCGCCGACCTGCAGGGGCAGGCTCAGCGACAGGCCCAGCCGGGCGTTCTCGAAGACCACGCTCTGCGTGCCGGCACGCAGCAGCCCGGTGCCGAGCAGGCTGGCGTCTTCGCCCAGCCGCAGCGCGGGCAAGCGTGGCGAAGCGGCGTTGCGCACGGCCAGCAGGAAGGGCGGCGGTACGGCATCGGCGCGCGGGCCGCGGTCGCCCTCGCCGCGCTGCAGGACCGGCGGCGCCGCGCGGCCGCCGCCCTGACTCTGGATCAGCACCACCGAGACCACATAGGCCATCGAGGGGCGGTAACGCGCCTGCATCGCCGTCCAGAGCTTGGAGAGGTCTTCCACGCCCAGGTAGACCGGCGTGATCTTCAGCAGCTCGATCTGGTCGGCCAGATCGATCGCCGAGAGGTTGCCGAACGGCCCGGGCAGGATGCCGCCATCGACCGGCGACGGGCTGCCGAGCACGGTGCGCAACTGCGCGCGGCTGAGCACGGGGGTCTCGTGCAGCAGTTGCATCGCGAAGCCGAGCAGCACCTCGGCGTTCAGGTCCTGCGCGCCGTAGGCCGTCAGCAGGTAGTGCAGGTCCAGCGCCAGCGGCGGGTTGCTCAGCCGGGCGCCGCGGGCGTCGCGCGAAGGCAGCTCGGCGTTGCGCCAGCCGGGGTTGGCGGTGACCTGGTAGAGGAAGACGTTGAGCTGGTTGGCCTCGGTGTTGCCGGTGGTGATGCGGTCGGGCGGCTGCGCGGTGACCGAGAAGCTGCCGACGTTCGACAGGTCGTGGTTCAGCAGGCCTTCATTCAGCAGGTCTTTCAGCGCCGCGGTGACGGCCGCGATGGCGAGGGCGCTGCTCATCGAGCGCTCCCGTTGCGGCCGCGCAGGTAGGCGTCCAGCGTCAGGCGTGGGCCCGCACCGGCTTGAGCGCTCCTGCCGCGCGGGGCCGGCGGCGCCGCCGCAGCTGCCCGCACCTCGATGCGGCCTATCGTGACCTGCACGGCAGGCGCCGGTGCCGGCATCGGCGGCGGGGATACCGGGGCGCGAGGTGCGGTGCGCGTGGTGACAGCGGGCATCTGCGGCGGCGAGACGCCGGGCCGCGGCGGTGGCGGGTTCAGCAGGCCGCGCGCGGCAGGCTCGCGGTGCCCGACCGGG
>DATHWJ010000313.1:0-2512 GCA_035460745.1 Ideonella sp.
GAGTTCGGCCCCTGGCTGCTGCACTTCGACCGCAAGGGCACGCTGATCGACGAGCCCATCGTGCACCCCTTCCTGCGCAGCCCCTCCAACCCCGAGGTGATGTCCGGCACCACCGCGGTGACCTCGCAAGGCAGCCGCGGCTTCGAGAGCCTGGCCTTCAACGGCGACCACAGCCGCCTCTATGCCGTGCCCGAAGCAGCGCCCACCGTCGATGCGCTGCGCCCGGTGCCGGGCGACGAGCGAGTGTTGAACTTCTTCGAGTTCGACCCCGCCGCCAAGGCTTACACCGGCAAGACCCTGACCTACCGCAAGGACGGCCCGGTCACCGGCAACAACATCGTCATCGGCGACATGGCCAACGTCGGCGGCAACCGCTTCGTGCTGATCGAGCGCGACAGCCTCTTCGGCGACGCTGCGGTGGTCAAGCGCGTCTACCTGATCGACCTCGACCAGACCGACGCCGACGGCGTCATCAGCAAGCGCCTGCTGGTGGACCTGCTGAACATCTCGGACGCGCGCGACATCGGCGGCCCGCTGCCGGGCCTGAAGGGCAAGAAGTTCAACTTCCCCTTCGACTCGGTGGAGAGCATCGTGGTGCTGGACGATCACCAGATCGTGCTCGCCATCGACACCAACTACCCCGATGAAGACGGCCGCGTCAAGGGCAACCCCGACGACACCGAAGCGATACGCCTGGCCTTTGCGCAGAACTTGGCCACGATGCCCATCGTCGCCAAGCCCTGACGGCTGACAGCCCCGGGCGCGGGCGCATTGCGCTCGCGCCGGGTTTGGGAGTGCAATGCGGGTCCCTCCCCACGGAGCGCCGCGATGGCCTTCACCCAGCCCGACAACCAGGTTCCCGAGCTCAGCGGCTACAACCTCTACGCCACCGACGCCGTGCTGCGCGGCGCGGTGGCGCGCGGCGGCGCCGGCTGGCGCGAGGCCGAGCTGCAGCGCCAGGGCGCCGAGTACGGCGCCGCTGCGACGCTGCGCGCGGCCGAGGACACCAACCGCCACGGCCCCGAGCTGCACACCCACTCGCGCACCGGCGAGCGCATCGACGAGGTGCGCTTCCACCCCGCCTGGCACACGATGATGGCGATGGCGCGCCGCAACGGCATCGCCAACCTGCCCTGGGTCGACGAGCGCCCCTCGGCCTGGGTGGCGCACGCCGCCTCGCACTACCTGCACTGCCAGGTCGAATCGGGCTCCACCTGCCCGACCACGATGACCAAGGCCAGCGTGCCCGCGCTGCGCCACAACGCGGCCCTCTACGCCGCGCTGCGCGGGCCGCTGGCCAGCATGGACCACGACGAGCGCGACCTGCCGCTGCCCGCCAAGCGCTCTATGACCCTCGGCATGGGCATGACGGAGCGGCAAGGCGGCAGCGACCTGCGCAACAACACCACGCGCGCCGAGCCCGCCGGCAACGGGCCCTGGGGCAACGAGGTGCGCATCACCGGCCACAAGTGGTTCTTCTCGGCCCCCATGAGCGACGCCCACCTGGTGCTGGCACGCGAGGGCGAGACCGGCCTGTCCTGCTTCTACCTGCCGCGCTGGCAGCCCGACGGCCGCAAGAACCCCGTGCACATCCAGCGCCTGAAGGACAAGGTCGGCAACCGCTCCAACGCCAGCAGCGAGGTCGAGTTCCACGGCGCCTGGGGCGTGCGGGTCGGCGAGCCAGGCCGCGGCATCCCGACGCTGATAGAGATGGCCAACTACACCCGGCTGGACTGCGCCCTCTCCAGCGCCGCCTTCATGCGCCAGGCGCTGGTGCAGGCGCTGCACCACGCGCGCCACCGCCAGGCCTTCGGCAAGGCGCTGATCGACCAGCCGCTGATGACCGAGCTGCTGGCCGACCTCGCGCTGGAGGTTGAAGCCGCGACGCTGCTGGCGATGGACCTGGCCGAGCGCTTCGGCAAGACCGGGCCCGAGCAGCAGGCCTGGTGCCGGCTGATGACACCGGCCGCCAAGTTCTGGAACTGCAAGCGCGCGGTGGCCTTCGCCGGCGAGGCGATGGAGGTCTTGGGCGGCAACGGCTATGTCGAGGAGAGCCCCATGGGCCGGCTCTTCCGGGAGGCGCCGGTGAACTCGATCTGGGAAGGCTCGGGCAACGTGATGTGCCTGGACGTGCTGCGCGCGGTGGCGCGGTACCCGGCCGACGCGGCAACGCTGCTGGACGGCCTGGCCGAGACGGCCTCGCAGGAGCCCCGGCTGCGGCAGCAGGTGGCGGCGCTGCGCGAGGCCATGAACCAGCCGCCTGCCATGCTGGAGCGCCAGGCGCGGCAATTCACGCAGCAACTGGTGCTGTGCGCGCAGGCCGGCTTGATGCTGCGCTTTGCCAGCGCGCAGGCGGCGGCAGCGTTCATGGACACCCGGTTCCAGCCGGGCTGGGGAGCGGTGTTCGGCGCGGGCACCGCGGTGGCCGACGCCCGTGCGCTGCTGGAGGCCGCCTGGCCGTGAGCGCGTGCCGCGCGGCCTAGGCGCCCAGGTCCAGCGCGGCAGCCTCGCG
>DATHWJ010000314.1:0-11470 GCA_035460745.1 Ideonella sp.
GCCGACACCAAGCAGCTCGGCCCGCTGCACCTTGCCCAGCAGCACGCTGCTGGCGCCGCAGGCGCGCATCACCGCGTATTCGCGCGCCCGCGCCTCGCGGGTCGCGCTGACGGCGGCGAACAGCACCGCCAGACCGGCCGCCAGCGTGAAGCCGAAGAGGTACTCGACCGCGCGCACGACCTGGTCGAGCACGCGCTGCAACTGGGCGATCGAGGCCGAGACATCGACGTCGGTGATGTTGGGGAAGCGTGCGCTGAGCGTGTTGTCGAACCTGGCCTCGGCCGGTGCGCGGAAGGCCGCCATGAAGGTCGACGGCAAGTCGGCCATCTCGGCCAGCGGGAACATCACGAAGAAGTTGGCCCGCATCGAGCCCCAGTCGACCTTGCGCAGGCTGGTGATGCGGGCCGAACGCGCCTGGCCGGCGATGTCGAAGCCCAGCGTATCGCCGAGCTTGAGGCCGAGGTTTTCGGCCAGGCCCTGCTCCACGCTCAGGCCTTGCGCGTCGCCGGGCGTCCAGGCGCCGCCCACCAGCTCGTTGTGCGCCGGCATCTGGGCGGCGTGGCTGAGGTTGAGCTCGCGCTCCACCGAGCGGCGGGCGCGCTCGTTGTCGGCGTAGCGGGCGCCCAGCGGCGCGCCGTTGATGCTGACCAGCCGGCCGCGGATCATCGGATACCAGTCGTAGCGCGCGATGCCGGCGGTCTTCAGCACGCCCTGGAAGTCGCTCGCCTGCTCGGGCTGGATGTTGATCACGAAGCGGTTGGGTGCGTCGGGCGGCGTGGCCTTGCGCCAGCTGTCAATCAGGTCGGTGCGCAGCAGCACCAGCAGCGCCAGCGCCATCAGCCCGACCGCCAGCGACGAGACCTGCAGCACCGCAAAGGCCGGCCGCGCCGCGATCTGGCGGGTGGCCAGGATCAGCCAGCGCGGCGCGCGCGCCTCCGGCACCGAGCGCTTGAGCACGGTCACGGCGATCCAGGCCAGGCCGGCGAAGATGGCGATGGCCACTGCAAAGCCGCCGACAGCGATGGCGCCCAGCGTGATGTCGCGTGCCACCGCGAGCAGCAGCGCCGCGAAGCCGGCCGAGGCGGCGGCCAGCACGCCCAGCGAGGTGGCCTTGAGCTGGCCCACGTCGCGCCGTATCACCCGCAGCGGCGGCACCTGGGCGAGCTGCAGCACCGGCGGCAGGCCGAAGCCCAGCAGCAGCGTCAGGCCGACCCCGCCGCCCAGCAGCGCCGGCCACAGGCTGGGCGGCGGCAGCGAGGCCGGCACCAGCCCGCCGAGCAGGCTGACGAAGAGATAGTGCACGGCGAAGCCCGCCGCCACGCCGGCGCCGCTGGCCACCAGGCCCAGCAGGCCGAACTCCAGCCCGTAGGCCCAGGCGATGGCGCGCTGCGGCAGGCCCAGCACGCGCAGCATGGCGCAGTCGTCCAGGTGGCGCTGCGCGAAATCGCGCGCGGCGATGGCCACCGCCACGGCGGCCAGCAGCGCGGCGAGCAGCGCAACCAGGTTGAGGAACTTCTCGGCGCGGTCCAGCGTCTGGCGCATCTCGGGCCGGCCGGACTCCAGCGACTCGACCCGCATGCCGCGCAGGCCCTGGTTCTTGATCGCGGCGCCGGCCCACTGGGTGTAGCCGGCCAGCGCGCTGCCCCGGCCGTTCGGCGCCACCACCGCGAGCCGGTAGCTGACGCGGCTGGCCGGCTGCACCAGGCCGGTCGCGGCCAGGTCGGCATCGTTGAGCATCACGCGCGGCGCGAAGCTCAGGAAGCCGGCCCCGCGGTCGGGCTCGATGACGATCAGCTGGGCGATCTTCAGCGCGGCGTCGCCCAGCAGCAGCGGGTCGCCGACCTGCAGGTTCAGCGTGTCGACCAGGCCGGCATCGACCCAGACACTGCCGGGCGCCGGGCCGGCGCTCAGGTCCTGCGCCGGCGCATCGGGGCCGGCCTTGACGCTGAGCGCGCCGCGCAGCGGGTAGCTGGCGCTGACGGCCTTGACGGCCACCAGCTTGCTGGCCCCACCCTTGTCCTCCGGCGCCCGCGCCATGCTGGGGAAGCTCGCGGTGGTGGCCACGCTGAAGCCGCTGGCCCGCGCGCGCTCGGCGAACTCGGGCGGCGGCGGCTTGTCGCTGTTGATCACCAGGTCGCCGCCCAGCATCTGCGCGGCGTCGCGGGTCAGCCCGCCCTGCAGCCGGTCGGCAAAAAAGCCCACCGCCGTCAGCGCCGCCACCGCCAGCATCACCGCCACCAGCACCAGCCGCAGCTCGCCGGCCCGAAAGTCCAGCAGGGTCTGGCTCAGCGCCAGGCGAAAGACGGAGATGGTGCGGGGCGTGGGCTGGGGCGTCATGGGACGGGACGGTACACGATGCGGCGCGCGCGAGGCCCGCGCGGGGACTCTGCGCGGGCCGCCAGACCCCGCCGCAAGACGGTTTGCTTGAATGCAGCATGCAAGCCTGCGGAACGACAGCCACCGGCCGCGGTGCTGCAATGAGGTCCATGAACACCCCCCTGCCCTCCCTGTACGTCTCCCATGGCTCGCCGATGACCGCGCTGGACGCGGGCGAGGCCGGCGAGTTCTGGCGCCGTCTCGGCCCGGCGATCGACGCTGCCTACGGCCGGCCCCGCGCCGTGCTGGCGGTCTCGGCCCACTCGCTGACGCGCGAGCCCGTGCTGCTGGCCGCTGCCCGCCACGAGGCCGTCTACGACTTCTCCGGCTTCCCCGCACCGCTCTACGAGTTGCGCTATGACGCCCCGGGCGCACCGGCGCTGGCCGAGCGCGTCGCCGCGCTGCTCGCCGAGGCCGGCATGCCGGCCCGCACGCTGGACGAAGGCGGCCTGGACCACGGCATCTGGACCCCGCTGCGCTCGATGTACCCGGACGCGACCGTGCCGGTGCTGCCGCTGGCCTGGCCGCCCAACTGGTCGCCGGCCCGTTTGTTCGCGCTGGGCCAGGCGCTGGCGCCGCTGGCGGCCGAAGGCGTGCTGATCGTCGGCACCGGCGCCATCACCCACAACCTGCGCCTGTTCGCCAGCGGCCGCGGTGCGGTCGACGCCCCGGAACGCGCCGAGAGCGCGGCCTTCCGCAGCTGGATGGCCGAGCGCAGCGCCGCGGGCGACTGGGACGCCCTGTTCGCCTACCGCGAGCAGGCCCCGCACGCCGCCTTCATGCACCCGAGCGACGAGCACCTGCTGCCCTTCTACGTGGCGGCCGGCGCCAGCGGCCGCGGGGCGCCCGCGCTGCGGCTGCACGACAGCCTGACCTACGGCCACCTGGGCATGGACGTCTACGCCTTCGGCGCCAGCGCGCCGGCACTGGTGCCGGCCTTGGGGACCCGGGTGCCCGCGTAACGGGGCCGTCTGGCCACCGCGCAGGCGCGGCGGCGTCATGAAGCCGTCACATCGGGCGCCAACACTGTGTCGCTGTTCGTCAGCAATCGCAGGAGTGGCGCCATGCCCGATGTACCGCCGCCCCCCTTGGCCGAACGAAGACCCGCGCTGATGGCGCGCTACCGCGTGCTGCTAACCCGGTCGATGCCCGCCAACCCAGGCCGGCGACTATGGAGTGGCTGTTCCTGCGGGACGACCGCCAGGTCCGTCACGTGAAGGGGCCAGTCGAGCAGATCTGGATCCGCGAGCTCGGCGGCGCACTCCGCTACGAGCGCCTGCAGCGCGGCCCGCTGGCCCACGCGGCCATGGAGATGCATCCGGCCGACGAGCTCGCCGGCCCACGCAGACGCTCAGCTACACGCTGCTGTCGGCCGAACCGTCACGCTGACGTCACACCAGCGTCACGCAGGCGTCACGGCCCGCCCCGAGCATCCCAGGTTGTCCCCAAACAGCCCAGGAGCCAGCGCCCATGAGCCAGCACATCGACGACGCCGACACGGTCGGCCACAACAACAGCCACAACCCCGACTTCCAGAGCGTGCTCGACGCCCGCCTCTCGCGCCGCAGCGTGCTGGGCGGCGGTGTCAGCGCCAGTGCCGCGATGATGCTCGGCGGTGTCGGCGCCGCGGCGCAGGCCGCCACGCCGGCCGGCAAGATGGTGGAGAAGCTGAAGTTCAACCCGGTCGCCAAGAGCGTGGCCGACATGGTCAGCGTGCCCGAGGGCTACACCGCTCGCGTGCTCTACGCGCTGGGCGACCCCATCGCCGCCGGCGTGCCCGACTACCGCAACGACGGCACCGACACCGGCTTCGAGCTGCGCGCCGGCGACCACCACGACGGCATGGACTACTTCGGCCTGTCCAACGACGGCCTGCGCCCCGACCCGCTGAACGAGCGCCATGCCCTGCTGGCGATGAATCACGAAGCGCTGACCGACAACTTCCTGCACGCGAACGGCAGCAGCGCGCGCCCGCGCCCGGCCGCCGAGTCCGACAAGGAGATCCCGGCCCACGGCGTCTCCATCGTCGAGATCGGCCGCCCGCGCGGCGGCGACTTCAAGGTCAAGAAGCGCTCGCCCTACAACCGCCGCATCACGCCGATGACGCCCGCCGTGCTGACCGGCCCGGTGCGCGGCAGCGCGCTCGCCAAGACCGTCTACAGCCCCGCCGGCACCGACTGCCGCGGCACCATCAACAACTGCGGCACCGGCCGCACGCCCTGGGGCACGCTGCTGACCGGCGAAGAAAACTGGTCCGGCTACTTCACCCGCAACGCCACCGACGACACCGCCCGCGGCGACAAGAGCGTGGCCTCGCTGATACGCTACGGCCGCACGGCCGGCGCCACCAGCCGCCACGGCTGGGAAACCAGCGGCACCGAAGACAAGTACCGCCGCTGGGACATCAGCAAGACCGGCGCTTCGCTGGACGGCAGCGACGACTACCGCAACGAGCTGAACACCTTCGGCTACCTGGTCGAGATCGACCCCTACAACCCGGCGGCAGCGCCGCAGAAGCGCACCGCGCTGGGCCGCTTCGCGCACGAGAGCGGCGCCTTCTCGCACCTGGTGCCGGGCCTGCCGCTGGCCGTGTACATGGGCGACGACTCGCGCAACGAGTACATCTACAAGTACGTCTCCGACGCCGTCTGGTCGGCCGCCGACTCGGAAGCAGCCGACCGCCTCGCGGTGGGCGCCAAGTTCCTCGACCAGGGCAAGCTGTTCGTCGCGAAGTTCAACGCCGACGGCACGGGCTCGTGGGTCGAGCTGAGCATCACCCACCCGGCCATCGCCGGCTACACCGGCTATGCCTTTGCCGACCAGGCCGACGTGCTGGTCAACGCCCGCCTGGCCGCCGACGCCGTCGGCGCGACCAAGATGGACCGCCCCGAGTGGTGTGCCACCCACCCGGGCACCGGCGAGATCTACTTCACGCTGACCAACAACAGCAACCGCAAGGTCGACGCCACCAGCAGCTCGCTGTCGCAGGTCGACGCCGCCAACCCGCGCTCGTACAGCGACTCCTACAACGGCGGCGCGGCAGGCTCGCCGGGCAACATCAACGGCCACATCCTGCGCCTGAAGGAAACCGGCCTGAAGGCCTCGGCGCTGGCCTTCAAGTGGGACGTGTACCTCTTCGGCGCGGAAGCCGGCGCCGACCCGGCCAAGATCAACCTCTCGTCGCTGACCGGCGACCAGGACTTCTCCAGCCCCGACGGCCTCTGGTTCAGCCAGGCCACCGGCATCTGCTGGATACAGACCGACGACGGCGCCTACACCGACGTGAGCAACTGCATGATGCTGGCCGCCGTGCCGGGCAAGGTCGGCGACGGCGAAAGCCGCACGCTGAGCTACACCAAGGCCGATGGCTCGGCGCTCAACGTGACCACCCCGGTCGGCAAGGCGCCGCGCCCGCACCAGCTCAAGCGCTTCCTGGTCGGCCCCAAGGACTGCGAGCTGACGGGTTGCTGCGAGTCGCCGGACGGCCGCGCGCTGTTCGTCAACATCCAGCACCCGGGCGAGACCATCGTCGCCGCCAACGTGGGCAACCCGGCCGCCTACCTCAGCCACTGGCCGGGCAACACCGGCTACGGTGCCGGTGGCGCCACCGCCCGCCCGCGCTCGGCCACCATCGTGATCACCAAGGACGATGGCGGCCGGATCGGCACCTGACAGGCCCGGCGGGAGCGGTCCGCTCCCGATACGCGCCCAAAGGGCCGGCCGTTGCCGGCCCTTTTTCTTGCGGTAGGCTGCGAGGCATGGACGCCAACCCTGCCCGCCGCGAGATCGTCACTGCCCGCCTGGTGCTGAAAGCGGGCGCCGCGGCGCTCGCGCCGGCGGTGGCCGACTACCAGCGCCGCAACCGCGAGCACTTCGCGCCCTGGGACCCGCCCTCGCCCGAGAGCTTCTACACCACCGAGGCGCAGGCCGAGCGGATCAAGCAGGGCCTGAAGGCCTTTGCCGACGGCAGCGGCTACCGCTGGTGGCTGGTCTTGCAGGAGGCGCCGGAGCGCGTGATCGGCTCGGTGCACTTCAGCCAGGTATCGCGCGGCGCCTTCCAGAGCTGCACGCTGGGCTATGCGCTGGACGCCGAGGCACAAGGCCGCGGCCTGATGCACGAGGCGCTGGCGGCCGGCATCAAGGAGATGTTCTCGCCACGCATCAACCTGCACCGGGTGCAGGCGGCGTACCAGCCGGACAACGCCCGCAGCGCCGCGGTGCTGCAGCGCCTGGGCTTCAAGGCGCAGGGCCTGGCGCACGACTACCTCTACATCGCCGGTGCCTGGCGCGACCACCTCGTGATGGCGCTGACCCACCCCGGCTTCGTCAAACCCACGGGATGGTAACCATGGCCCCCCAGTCGCTACGCTCCTGCCCCCAAGGGGCGCTGTCCGCCTTGGGGCGGCCCGGCGCCGGACACTTTTGATCTCCGCAATCTGGATCTTCACCGGCCTCGGCCTCACCCTCTGGTCGCTGCTGGCCTGGGGCCTCTATGCGCTGCTGAGCCTGGCGCCCGGCTGGGCCTGCGACGTCAAGCCCTGGCTGGCCGAGCTGCCGCTGGGCGAGTGGCTGGAGCGCTGGCTGCCGGGCTGGCAAAGCCTGGCCGAAGCGCTGATCGACCTGATGCAGGCGCTGCTGACGCTGCTGGGCACGCTGGTCGGCGGCCTGGCGCCGTGGCTGGTGTGGGGGGTGTGGGCGGTGGGGGCGCTGCTGATGCTGGGCTTCGCGGCCATCCTGCACGCCATCGTGCGGGCGGCCAACCGGCCGCGGCTGCCGGCCTGATCCCGCTGCGGCGCCAGCCCGGTCCGCTCAAAGACCGGCAGGCCATCCGATGCGTTCGCCGCGCAGCCTGCCCTGCGGGGTCAGCTGGCTGCGCAACTGCTGCACCGCTCGCCGCAGGCCGGACTTCACCGTGCCCAGCGGCAGCCGGGTGTGGGCCGAGATCTCGGCATGGCTCAGGCCGTTCTGGTAGGCCAGGTGCAGCAGTTGCCGCCCCACCGGCTGCAGCTCGCTGAAGGCGCGGCCCAGGCGCCGGGCGTCGAGCTGCACGTCGGCTGCATTGACGTGCGGCGCGAACAGCGGCTCGCTGCCGGCCTCGCTGTCATCGTCGTCGTCGGCCAGCTCCTGGTGCTCGAAGCGGGCATTGCGCCTGACCACGTCCACCGCACGGCAGCGTGCCAGTTGCTTCAGCCAGGCACTGGCGCTGCTGCGCGCGGCGTCGAACGTGGCGGCGACCTTCCAGACCTGCAAAAAGGTGTCCTGCACGGCCTCTTCGGCGAGGCTGGCGTTGCGGGTGATCGTCAGTGCGACGCGAAACAGGCGCGGCCGGCTGATCGCCATCAATTGCCGCAGGGCATGTTCGTCGCCAGCGGCGATGGCGAAGATCAGGTGGGCGCCACGAACTTCGATGGCAGGCTGCGCAATGTGCATCGGCTACTCCAGCGCCAGGCCGGATCGCCGCCGTTGACATCACGGGTTGTTCGAGTTCAGCCTGTCGCAAGCCATTGTTCCGGCGCCGCCGTTGCCGGGTTGTAGGACGCCGCGCCATCGCGGCGTCCGACGCCGGAGCGTCGTATCGGCGGGGCTTGCGCGCACCGCTTCCGGGATTCGCATCTACCTTCGCGCGCCATGGCGCATGCCGTCGTGCCAGGCCCGGGCCATCTCTCCCAGCAGGCCACTCGGGATGCGCGCATCGCCGCGCGCTTCGAGCAGCACCTCTCCCATCGCGGCCGCGATGCGCTCGAGCACCACGGTGGGTTGCGCCACCTCGCAGATCCTGCGGCCGAAGTCGATCAGCTCGTCGGTGGTCGGGTAGGCCCGGCTCCGGTGGCGGCCCGCGACTCGTCGCTCTCTTCGTCGTCCTCGGCAAAGCGGGCGGCAACCTCCTCCATTGACGGCAGGCCGGCCTTCTCTATGCGCAGCGCCAGGCCGAGCGCGCCCAGCACGGCCATCAAGGACGACACGGTGACGTCCTCGCCGGCCTCAAGGCGGTAGATCACCTCGCGGACCTTGCCGGCGCGCTGAGCCAGGTCTTTTTTGGACAGGCCCGCTGCTTCTCGCCGCGCCTTGAGCAGGCGGCCGAGTTCATCGGGCAGGCGAATCGTGTCAGTCATAGCTTGCATACTGACCGAACATCGGCCGATATGCAAGTCATGACTTGCACAGTTTGGTCAAGCGGCTTCGGTGAAGACCTGGTCCAGCTGCTGCAGCCACGCCGCCTTGCGGGCCGGTTCGGCGAAGCTGGCCTCCAGGCTGTTGCGCGCCAGTTGCCAGGCTTCACGCACGCCCAGCTGCGGCAGCGCGTCGAAGCTGCCGGTGAAGTTGGCGAGCAGGTAGCCGCCGAAGTAGGCGGGGTCGTCGGAGTTGATGGTGATGGCCAAACCGTCGGCCAGCAGCGTGGCAAGGTTGTGCTGGTCCAGGCTGTCGAAGACGCAGAGCTTGATGTTGGAAAACGGGCAGACGGTCAGCGCGATGCGTTCGCGCGCCAGGCGGCGCACCAGCGCCGGGTCCTCGACGCAGCGCACGCCGTGGTCTATGCGCTCGACGTGCAGCACGTCCAGCGCGCTCTCGATGTAGGCCGGCGGGCCCTCTTCCCCGGCGTGGGCGACGAGGTGCAGGCCCAGTTCGCGGCTCTTGGCGAAGACGCGCGCGAACTTCTCGGGCGGGTGGCCCTTCTCGGAGCTGTCCAGCCCGACGCCGATGAAGTGCTCGCGGTAGGGCAGCGCGGCGGCCAGCGTCTCCAGGGCCTCCTCTTCGCTCAGGTGGCGCAGGAAACACAGGATCAGGTCGGCGCTGATGCCCAGCTCGGCCTCGGCCTGGCGGCAGGCGCGCCTCAGGCCGTGGATCACGGTGGCCATGGGCACGCCGCGCGCGGTGTGGGTCTGCGGGTCGAAAAAGAGCTCGGCGCGCACGACGCCGTCGGCCTGGGCGCGCAGGAAGTAGGCCCGGGCCATGTCGAAGAAGTCCTGCTCGTGCAGCAGCACGCTGGCACCGGCGTAGTAGATGTCGAGAAAGCTCTGCAGGTCGGTGAAGGCGTAGGCCGCCCGCAGCGCCTCGACATCGGGGTAGGCCAGCGCCACGCCGTTGCGCTGCGCCAGCTTGAAGATCAGCTCCGGCTCCAGCGAGCCCTCGATGTGGATGTGCAGCTCGGCCTTGGGCATGCGGCGCAGCAGCTCGGGCAGACGGTCACGCGGGATGGCATCGAAGTTCAGGCTCATGGCGAAGCTCCAGGACAGATGGGTGTGGAGGGCATCCAGCCAAGCAGACACCGCGGATCCGGCTCTGCCGGGCCGCCAGTGTCGCCCCCTTGAGGGGGCGCGATCTGTGATCGCGTAGGGGGAGGGAGAGGGCTATCAACAAACTCCGAAGGTGATGCCGCGCTCGCGGAGGTAGCGGCGGTAGGCGGCGGAAGACCGGTCGGCAGCACTGTGCAGCTCGGTCACCGGTGCATGGGCGGTGATCGGCAACAGGCGCGGCCGCTGCGACTCGAGCACCGGCTGGTCCTGGCCGAAGATGGTGTCCTGGAAGTCCCGCAACTGCTGGTCGGGCGCTTCGGAGTGGTTCATCGCCATGCGTATCCAGACGCGGCTGCGCTCGGGCGCGACGGGGCAGACGAACAGCGCGATCGACTCGCGGAAGCCGTCCAGCGCCACCGTGTGGCCCTCGGGCACCTTGGTCAGCACGCAGGTGTAGGGGGCGGTGACCTCGTAGGTGTACTCGACCATCGCGCCGTCTTGCGCATGCACGCTGGACTGCGGCTGCCACGCGAAGCACTCGGTGGCGAGAAAGCCGGTGGGCGTGGCCGCCACCTGGTAGGGCAGCATCGCGGTCGCGTCGCGCGAGCCCAGCCAGCCCTCGTGGATGAAGCCGAAGTGCGACATGTCGAGAAAGTTCTCGACGATGCGCGGCGCGCTGGTGGCGACCTCGTAGGGGCCGCAGGTGACCTTGCGCAGGTGCTCGTCCGCTTCGGCCGCAAAGGCCGGCACGCCCGCATCGGCAGCGTCGGCAGCCGGCGCCTGCAGCGCCACCCAGACCAGGCCGTAGGCCTCGCGCGCGATGTGCGTGCAGGCGCGGTGGCCGGGGGGCGGCGTGAACTCGGGCACCGCCGGGATGTGCACACACTGCCCGCCGGCCTCGAAGCGCCAGCCGTGGTAGGGGCACTCGAGCCGGCCGTCGCGCACCTGGCCCATGGACAGGCGCGCGCCGCGGTGCGGGCAGCGGTCGGTGAAGGCCTGCACGGCGCCCTGCGCGTCGCGCCACAGGACGACAGGCTGCGCCAGCAGCTCGACGGCCAGCGGCTGCGCGCCGACCTCGCCGGCCAGCGCGACGGGGTGAAACAGGCAGGCTTCGATCACGGGCGCTCTCTATTCACAGAATGGGAAAGGCCGCGCGGCGCCCTGCGACACCGCGCGGCCTCGCCATGATGCCGCGATTATTTCGCCGACGGGATCTTGCCTTCGACGCCCTTGACGTAGAAGTCGACCTTGTCCTTCCAGTCCTGGTCGGCCTTGGCGTCCTTGGCCAGCACTTCCTTGCCGGCGCTGCTGGTGATGGGGCCGGTGAAGACCTCGAAGCTGCCGTCCTTCATCTTGGCCTTGACCTCTTCGACCTTCTTCTTCGCATCTTCGGGCACCGTGTCGGCCACCTTGATCAGGTCGTTCTGGCCCTCCTTGACGCCCCAGACGGTGCGGCCGGTTTTCCAGCTGCCGTCCATCACCTCCTTGACGGCCTTCTTGTAGTAGCCGCCCCAGTTGGCCACCGCGGAAGCCAGGTGGGCCTTGGGCGCGAAGGCGCTCATGTCGCTGTCCCAGCCGAAGGCGAACTTGCCGTTCTTCTCGGCGGTCTGCAGCACGGCCGAGGAGTCGGTGTTCTGCAGCAGCACGTCGGCGCCGGCGTTGATCATCGACTGCGCGGCCTCGCTTTCCTTGGGCGGGTCGAACCAGCTGCTGACCCAGACCACCTTGGTCTTGATCTTGGGGTTCACGCTCTGGGCGCCCAGGGTGTAGGCGTTGATGTTGCGCAGCACCTCGGGGATGGGGAAGGAGCCGACGAAGCCGATGGTGTTGGTCTTGGTGACCGAGCCGGCGACGATGCC